>NZ_WSPD01000001.1:0-453482 GCF_026319105.1 Enterobacter sp. HSTU-ASh6
TTATAATAAGAAAACAAAAGGAAAATGTATATTAAGTTTCTTTTGCCTAAGCCTTTTTGATAGAGAAATTCATCTCCATATTTTAATGTGATATTCGAAAGAATGCTTTTAAGATTTGGTAGATTAGGGGTGCATTCAAGTTCATCAAGAAATGTTTTTATATTTTCAAAGCTATCGTCATATTTTATTAATTTTTCAAATGTTTCCGTTCCTTCAATTGCCTTAAAGAAATCCACGTAAGAGTTATTAATTGCGGATTTTTCACTGTCTGATAGGGAAGTTATAAGCAGTCTGGTTAATATGTTATTTGACCTTAGTATTCCTTCGGACGAAAAGTCATCTCTTTCTGCAAATATATTATTTATTCTTGTCTTTTGAAGGTCAATGAATGGAATCTGTTTTTCATTATTTTCGGAAACAATAACATAATCATAAAGTTCTATTGGGAATGAAAACCATTGGGTGTCATTAATGCTTTTGTTTTTTAATATTTCCTTAGTGGCTGCAATCAGATCATTATCATTTTTAGGTTTGAATTCATACCTTATCTTAAAACATGGGGTATCATTTTCTTCAATTAACCATTTTGCAACAATGCATTTTTCGTAATTGTTTTTAGGATCTGTGAATTTTAAGCTGACACTAACCTTAGGGATTCTAGAGGATAAAGTGGAACTGTTTTCATTTGCTATGATAGCCTTGTAGAAATCTATAATGGCTTCTTTGTTAATGTCTGAAATGTTTAATTTCTTTTTATTAAAATCAATTTGATTAGTGGATAGGGGAAGAGATAAGGCTGCAAAAAAGTTGGTTTTGCCAACGTCATTTTCTCCAATGAGTATTGTGTTTTTTCTCAGTTTAACATTTAACTCTCTAAAACTCCGGAAATTACTGATCTTAACTTCACTAATGTACATTTACATCTCCTTTGTCTTTGTGCATGCGCTAACTGCATGTAATTGCATGCAAAAAATTTAACGTATTTGATGCTCTAAAGCTAGAGTAGGTGGGAGCGAGAGCAATAGAAACAGTTGCATTAAAACCGACCTTTCAAGCGGGCAGGCGAGGCGGGGATAGCACTGCGCGCTGGACGTGGTGACAGGATTTATTTTGCGCGTCTGTGCGCGTCGTGGTGGCGCGCTGTGATGTGAAGTCGGTCAAGGTGATGTCGGGGCGCTTGCGTCACGTGTGCGGCGTCTGGCTTGCTCTGAGGACGTACCGCCCGGAGGCGGCATTTTAGGCGGGTTTTATTCTGTCTCGATGCTGTAATCCTTAAAGCGGATCACTTCCATACCGAGCCATTCATTGATTTCTTTGAAACGCTCCTGCAACGGCGTCAGTTCGTTACGCACAAACACCCGTGCCACCTTCTCGATATCGCCCATCGAGCCGATATTTTCAGGCTTGCCGCCCATGAGCTGAAACGGCACGCGGTGCGCGTCGAGCAGGTCAGCGGCGCTTACCTTCTTGATGTTAAAAAAATCATCCTTCGTAGCGACTTCACTCAGAGGCACGATCTTAATGCCATCCGGTTTCCCGTTCGGGGCGTAGAAAAACAGGTTTTTAAAATTCCCGAGTCCTTTCGAGTCGCGCATCGCGGAGCGCAGCGCCTCGACGTCGGTGCTGCTCTGCGCCGCGTCGGTCACGTACATGATGTAACCCGCGTGCGCGCCGTTCTGGTAATACTTGCGACGAAACAGCGTGGCGGATTCATTCAGCCAGGCTGAATTGAGTGCGCTCAGGTATTCCGGCATCCCGTAGAGCTCCTGATTGATATCGGGCTCAAGCAAATGGCACACCGAGCCGGGGGCGAACTGGTGCGGGTGGGTAAAACTCGACACGTACCAGTAAACGTCATCCTCGACGCCCCGGCGGGTGTATTTGGCCGGGGAGGTTTCCAGCTTCATGATCTGGCCGGTCACGCTCATGCGCTTTTCAAGGTAGCCGTTTGCAAACACCAGAAAATCGAGCACAAGGCGGCTGAAGTCCTGACGTGACAGCAACGGGTGCGGAATGTAGGTGCTCGTCAGGATGTTGCGCTTAACGTAAATCGGGGAGCTGTGATGTACTGCGGCGCGCAGGCTTTTCGCCAGCCCCGAGAAGTTGACCGGCGGCTCGTACCATTTGCCGTTATTGATGCACTCGACATAGTCGAGGATATCGCGGCGATCCAGAACGGGCGACGGCTCACCAAAGGTGAACGCCTCCATTTTCTGCGGCGAGCTGGCGGTCATGGTTGCTGTCTGTTTCGGCTGTTTCTTTTGGCGTTTTTTCATCTTAGTTAATATCCAGAATGGAGCTTGATTGCATACCGCTACCGGCGGAAAGCGGCTCGTTTAACAGCGCGTGCATGGTTGCCCACGCGATATCCGCATGGCTGGCCTCCTCACTGCGGCTGGCTTCATAAGTGGCGCTGCGGCCACTGCTGGTCATGGTTTTGCGGATAGCCATAAATGACTGCGTGATGTCGGTCGCCCCGGCGTCATATTCCAGACACCCGCGTCGGATGGTGTCTTTTGCTTTGAGCACCATTGCGGTTTTCATTTCCGGCGTGTAGCGGATGGCGCGCGCTGCCGGGAAGAATGAGCGCACGAGCTGGTAAACACCCTGGCCGATGCCGGTTGCATCAATGCCGATATAGTCGACGGTGTATTTCTCGGTCAGCGCCCGGATGGCCTCGGCCTGCGCGGCAAAGTCCATGCCTTTCCACTGGTGGCGCTCAAGGATGCGGAACTTGCCACCGGCAACCAGCGGAGGAGCCAGTACCGCGCAACCGGCACTGTCGCCGGTGTGTGAAGGGTCATAGCCAATCCACACAGGACGCCAGTTAAACGGACGGTCGGCGAACGGCTCGAAGTCCTCCCATTCTTCCATCGCATCGACCATGCAGCGCTGCAGCTCCTCGAACGGAAATACCGACGCCTTATCGTCGACGAACTCGCACATAAACAGGTTGCGGAAGTCATCCGCGCTGTTTTCCTGTCTGAGCTGGTCGAGGTTAAACAGGGTGCAGCCACCGGCGAGCGCATCCTCAATGGTGACAATCTGCCGCCACTGGCCATCCCCGCATAACATGCCCCCGGCAAGCGCCTGATGACTGATATCAATGTCGACACGTTCGTCGCGGTTGCTGCGACCACGGTTAAACAGCTCACCTGACCAGAACGGGTAAGCACCGTGCGCCAGCGTGGATGGCGTCGAAAAATAGGTGGTGCGCAGGTGCGATTGCGACGCCATGCCCGAGGCCACTTTGCGCAGACGCTGGAAATTAGGTATCCAGAAAATCTCATCGACGTACAGGTCGCCGTTGTGGCTCTGCGCAGTGTTGGAATTGGTACCGAGAAAAATCAGCTCTGCACCGTTATTGCCGATGACAATCGGGTCGCCTGACAGGTCGACGTCAACCAGACGGGCAAAGGCGATGATGTACTTACGGAAAACGTAAGCCTGCGTTTTACTGGCCGACAAAAATATCTGGTTTTGCCCGGTCCTGAGCGCGCGCAGGAGGGACTCGCGCGCAAAGTAGAACGTCGCGCCAATCTGTCGCGATTTCAGGATGTGGCGGATACGGTGCTCTAATCCCGCTTTATGCCAGCGGAGCTGATACTCAAACGACTGGTCGAAGAAAATCTCTTCCAGCTTCCCGATGGCCTCTTCGCTGAAATAGTTGCGTTTCGGCTTTTTGCGATCCCCTTTGTTGCGGCTGGCAATGTTGGGGTTTAAATCCACCTCGTTACCGGTCTGGCCGTAACGGTTCACGCGCGCGAGTCGCTCCATCTGGCGCGACAGAAAATCAGCGACTTTGAAGTCATGCGGCGTCAGGTCTGGCTTTGCATAGAGCTGGATAAGTCGCGCCTCTAACGTCGATTCGACACGATTAATCGGCGCGGTTTCTTCCCATCCATCACGTTGCTTCCAGCTCTGCACCGTCGGGCGCTTGAGCTGCAGCATGTCGCAGATTTGCGGCACGGTGAACCCCTGCCAGTACAACAGACGTGCCTGTCGTCGCGGGTCATTTAACAGAGAAAGGTCAGTTGAAATGGTCATGCTTGCCTCGTTTTTGTTGGTACGTGGCAAGGCTAAGGAAATGGAGTGTTATTCGCGCTAAGTGCCTGTTGTATCAGATCTAACAGGAGCACAAGCGGTGGCTGATACGTGTCAGAGTCGGGAAACTAAACCCGACCAGAAAACCCAACATCAGGACACCTGAACAATGGCAAAGAAAGTTTCTAAATGGTTTCGTATCGGCGTCGAGGGTGACACCTGCGATGGCCGTGTCATCAGCGGTGATGATATTCAGGATATGGCCGACACGTTCGACCCGCGCGTCTACGGCTGCCGCATTAACCTCGAACATATCCGGGGACTGATGCCTGACAGCCAGTTTAAACGTTATGGCGATGTAACCGAGCTTAAGGCGGAGATTATCAGCGATGGCTCTGCGCTCGATGGCAAAAAAGCGCTGTTCGGCAAAATCCAGCCGCTCGACGAGCTGGTCAGCATGGTTAAGGCCGGGCAGAAGGTTTACACCTCCATGGAGATCCGCCCGAACTTTGCCAACAGCGGCAAGTGTTATCTCGTTGGCCTGGCCGTCACTGATGACCCGGCAAGCCTCGGCACGGAATACCTCGAATTCTGCAGCCGCGCGAAACAGAACCCGCTCGCCGGTAAAAAAGACCAGCCGGACGACGTTTTTTCTGTGGCCTCACTGGCTGAGCTGGAGTTTGAGGACGTTCCCGACACTATGCTCAACAGCCTGACCGACAAGGTCAAAGCCATTTTCAGCCGCAAGCAGGTCAGCGATGACGCACGTCTCGCAGATGTGCATGAGGCGGTGACCACCGTCACCGAGCAGGTGCAAACCAATCTCACCGCCACCGACCAGCGCGTCACCGAGCTGGAGACCGCTTTTGCGAAGTTTAAGCAGGACGTGACCAGCAAAGTTGATGAAAACGCGCAGGCGTTTACCTCCCTGAAAAGCTCCCTCGACAGCACCGAAAGCCAGCGACAACCGCGCCGCGAGCTTTCAAAAGGCGGTACGGGCGACGAGCTGCTGACCAACTGCTGATAACACGCCGGGTGCGTTGCCCGGCCAGATACCTATTACCCGAACAGGAAAAACCATGCGTAAAGATACCCGTTTCAAATTTAATGCCTACATGTCCCGCGTCGCGGAGCTGAACGGTATTTCCACCGATGACGTGGCGAAGAAATTCACCGTCGAGCCGTCGGTCACGCAAACCCTGATGACGACCATGCAGATGTCATCCGCGTTTCTGACCAAAATCAACATCGTGCCGGTCGACGAACTGAAGGGCGAAAAAGTCGGGGTGGGTGTTAACGGCACGATTGCGAGCACTACCGACACCGCCGGTGATGATGAGCGTAAAACCGCTGATTTCACGGCGCTAGAGTCATTCAAATACGAGTGCGACCAGATTAACTTTGACTTCCATATTCGCTACAAACAGCTCGACCTGTGGGCGCGATTCCAGGACTTCCAGACCCGTATCCGTGACGCCATTATCAAGCGTCAGTCCCTTGATTTCATCATGGCCGGTTTTAACGGTATCGAGCGTGCGGAAACGTCCGACCGTAAAAAAAATCCCCTGCTGCAGGACGTGGCGACCGGCTGGCTGCAGAAGTATCGCAATGAAGCGCCAGCGCGCGTGATGTCCAAAATCACCGACGAGGACGGCAAGGTCATTTCCGATGTGATCCGCGTGGGTAAAAACGGCGACTATGCGAACCTCGACGCGCTGGTTATGGATGCCACCGGCAATCTGATTGACGAGATTTATCAGGATGACCCGGAGCTGGTTGTCATCACCGGGCGTAAGCTGATGGCGGATAAATATTTCCCTATCGTCAACAAAGAGCAGGAAAACACCGAGTCGCTGGCGGCTGACATCATCATCAGCCAGAAGCGAATCGGCAACCTCCCTGCCGTGCGCGTGCCGTATTTCCCGGCTAATGCCCTGATGGTGACGCGTCTCGACAACCTGTCTGTCTACTTCATGGATGACGCGCATCGTCGCAGCATCATCGAAAACCCGAAGAAAGACCGCGTCGAAAACTACGAGTCCATGAATGTTGACTATGTGGTCGAGGCTTATGCTGCCGGTTGCCTGATTGAAAACATCAAGCTCGGTGACTTCACCGCACCTGCAGCGCCGGAAAGCGGAGAGTAAGCCATGACGAGTCCCGCAGCGCGTCACATGATGCGGGTCTCGGCCTCTGAAACTGCGCAGCGGGCTGCTGTCCCGCTGCGCAATGCAACTGCCTATGAGCAGATGCTCGTTAAGCTGGCCGCAGACAACCGCACGCTAAAACAAATCAGCTCTAAAGAGCGTAAAGCCGCGAAAAAGCGCGAGCTGTTGCCGTTCTACCTGCCGTGGGTGGCTGGCGTCCTCGAAAACGGCAAAGGCGCACAGGATGACATTGTCATGACGGTGATGCTCTGGCGTCTCGATGCTGATGACATCGCCGGGGCGCTGGAAATCGCCCGTTACGCCATGGCCTACGGCCTCACCATGCCGGTCGGTCGCCGTCCGACGCCGTGCCTGCTGGCCGAAGAAGTGGCACTGGCCGCGCAGCGCCTGCTGACGGCAAAACAGCCGGTCAATCTGGCGAACCTGCTCGACACTATCGCGCTGACTGAACGCGCGGATATGCCCGATATCGTGCGTGCGAAGCTGCACAAAATTACCGGCTACGTGCTGCGTGATGCGGAGCAACTGCCGGAGGCGCTGGCGCACCTGCAGCGTGCGATCCAGTTAGAAAGCACTATCGGGGTGAAAAAGGATATCGAGCAGTTAGAGCGTCAGCTCAGGCCAAAACCCGAACCGGTACCGAAAACGAAAACGACTAAACCGCGCACGCGCAAGCCTGCCGCAAAACCAGCGGCACGGCGCGGGCGTCCACCAAAGGCGGCAAAAGCCGCAGGTTAAACGAGCGCTCCCCGAGCCGGGCGGCACGCCGGTCAATGCGGGTATCAATTGCCCAGACTGCGACCGGCGTCCACCGCCCACCCATTACCCGAGGTTGTCATGACGACGCTGATTATTGAGCCAAAAAAAGAGCCGCAGGATGTGCCGGGCGTGGTGATACCGCCACCGGGCGTGAGCGAGCCGGTAATCAAAAACACCCCGTTTTTTCCTGACGTGGATCCGAAGCGCGTGCGTGAGGAAATGCGTTTAGAGCAGACCGTTTCCCCCGTGCGCCTGCGCCGGGCGATTAAGACCGCGATCGCGGAGACTAACGCGGAGCTGAGTGACTGGCGCGAAAGTCAGCTCGATGCCGGTTACGCCACGCTGGCGGATGTCCCGACCGACAAACTCGACGGCGAAAGCGTGCGCATTTTCCACTACTTCAACGCCGTGTGCTCGATGACGACGGCCACGCTTTATGAACGTTTTCGCGGCGTGGATGCGACCGCCAAAGGCGACAAAAAGGCCGACAGCATCGACAGGACTATCGATGAAATGTGGCGGGATATGCGCTGGTCTGTGGCGCGCATCCAGGACAAAGCGCGCTGCATTGTGGGGCAAATCTGATGAAAGCGTATGCGCTGCAGGACGACACCCTCGACGCAATTTGCGCCCGGTATTACGGGCGTACTGAGGGCGTGGTCGAAACCGTCTTAGAGGCTAATCCCGGCCTGTCTGAGCTCGGTGTGATCCTGCCGCACGGCACGGCAGTAAAGCTGCCCGAGACCGAGAGCGCGGCCAGAACCGAAACGGTGAATCTATGGGACTGAGTATGGAAAAAATCACCACGTTTATCGCCTACTGGCTGGCCGTGGGGCTGGCGTATGTCGGGGCAATGTCCCCCGAAAAGATGGCGCTTTACGTGGGCGGCGGATGCGCCATTTTTACCGCGCTGACGAACTACTGGTTTAAGCGCAAGACGTACCTCTATCTGACATCGCTCGGACTCGATAAAGGGGCTATTCGTGAAATCAATCGTTAAAAAATGCAGTGTGGCCGCCGTGCTGGCGCTGGCAGCGCTGATGCCTGACTTTCGTCTGCTTAACACCTCGCCCGGGGGGCTGGCGCTGATTGCCGACCTCGAAAGTTGTCGCCTGACGCCTTACCAGTGCAGCGCGGGAGTGTGGACGTCAGGCATCGGCCACACTGCAGGCGTCGTGCCAAAAGGGGAAATCACCGAGCGACAGGCGGCGGCGAACCTCGTCGCGGATGTGCTGAACGTCGAGAAACGTCTGGCCGTATGTGCGCCGGTGAAAATGCCGCCGCACGTTTACGACGCGCTGGTCAGCTTTTCATTCAACGTGGGAACCGGCGCGGCCTGCCGGTCGACGCTGGTCTCGTTTATCAAACGCCAGCAATGGCCGCAGGCGTGCGACCAGCTCACCCGCTGGGTTTACGTGAATGGCGAAGTTAACAAAGGGCTGGAAAACCGCCGCGCGCGTGAGCGTGCCTACTGCCTCAGGGGGATTTAATGAAAGTGATGTTGTTTTTACTGGCCGCGCTGATGGCGGGTGTGCTCTGGCAGCGTCATGAAAACGGCAACCTGACGCGCTCGTTTGAACGGGCAAACAGGGTCGCCACGGAACAAAAAACTGCGATCGGAATGCTGAAAAATCAGCTTTCCGTTTCGCAGGGAATTGCCAGGCGAAATGAAACCGCGCAGGTCAATTTACGCGGTGAACTGCTGGCCGCAGGTGCGATGGCCGTGCGGCGTGAACAAACCATTACGAGGCTGATAAATGAGAATGAAACCTTACGCCGCTGGTATAGCGCTGAACTGCCTGATGTTGTGCGCAGGCTGCACACCCGCGCCGGTTGCGCCTCCGCCGGTCATTGTTTACAGCGCCTGCCCGAAGGTGAGCTATTGCCTGATGCCGGGAAGCGACCCGGCCACTAATGGCGACCTGAGCGCCGATATTCGCAGGCTTGAGCACGCGCTCGCCGCCTGCGCGCTGCAGGTTGAAACCATCAAAGACTGTCAGGATAAACTCGATGAAGAAAGCACGCAGCCTGCGCGAAGCGCTGATTAAAGCAGTTCCGCAACTGGAAACAAACCCCGAAATGATGCGCATCTTTGCCGATGAGGGGAATATCGATGCGCGTCTCGCGGCCTCGCTGTCCCATGAGAAAATTTATACCCTGAATGTGATCGTGTGTGACTTTGTGGGCGACCCTGACATGATTTTCGTGCCGGTGGCCGCATGGCTCAGGGAAAACCAGCCGGATATCTGCACGCTCGATGACGGCCGCAAAAAGGGTTACCGTTTCCAGATGGATTTGAACGACGGGGACAGTGCCGATATCAGTATCAGCATGCAGCTCACCGAGCGCACCATCATCAAAGAGGAAAACGGCGCGCTGCACGTAAGCTATGCCCCTGAGCCGCCGCTGCCGGAGCCCGTTACCCGGCCAAAAGAGCTTTATATCAACGGCGAACTGGTGAGCAAATGGGATGAATGAATTTAAGCCCTTTGACGACCGGCTCAATGGTCTGATTGCTGCCCTGTCACCGGCTGCACGCCGTAAGCTGGCCGGAGAGATAGCAAAGGAGCTGCGCAAGTCGCAACAGCAACGTATCAAGCTGCAGAAAGCACCGGACGGCTCACCGTATCAGGCGCGAAAGCGTCAGCCGCTCAGGGCAAAAACCGGGCGGATTAAACGTGCGATGTTCCAGAAGCTGCGAACTAACCGATACATGAAAACTATTGGCCGTGAAAACAATGCCGTGGTGGAATTTACTGGCAAAGTGCAGCGTATCGCGCGCGTCCATCAGTTAGGTCTAAAAGACCGGCCAAATGTGCACGCTATGGATGTGCAGTATGCTAAGCGTTGGCTGCTTGGTTTTGACAGAGGTAACGAGCAGCTTGTTGAAGACTTGATATTAAAGCATCTGAAGTGTAATCGAGTACGATAACAAGCATGTTGCCGATTGACATCCGACTAAATTTGAATTTTTTTATTGTCAAAGTGAAGCAATCGTTAGATGATACGAAGATAACAAGTGATCTAATTTTGGACTGAAATGTATTATGAACCAATACACATACGAGGTTGTCCGTTCATTCATTAACGCCTCACCATATTTGTTGATTATTTTAAGTGTTCTTTTTGTTGCTCGCGGACCATTCTCAAGATTTATATCACGAAACTTATTTGATTCAGGTAAAGATCGTTATAGCTCCAAATCTCAAGATGATGAAAAAGAAACGCAATTAAAAAATCAAGTTTTTTCAGAGGATGAGTTGAAAAAGCTGGTTCGTGATGTGTTAATGAGTGAAGGTGGTAGGGATTATTTTGTTGAGTACAAAGAAAACCTTAACAGATTGATTGAGGACAAGCAAAGTGAGTTGGCGGCGCAGGCACTTTCAAATGTCAACTCTGAAGAATACGTTGAAGAAGTTGTTGCGCAATCTCTGAATGACACCTTGGAAAAACTAACAGATAAGCTGATTAGAGAAAGTAAAGGCTTTAAAGATTTAGAAAAATCCACTCTTGATAAGCTTGGCATAATTAAAATCTCATCTTTCTTAGAGCACCTTGAGAAAGAATATGATGCAACAAGAAGCACTAAGGCATTAATGAGTAATATGTTTATTATGGTTAATGTTATTTATTTCTTTGGTTTGTTTATGTTTTTGGTAATAGGGCGTGCGGTTGCTGCAACTCCGACGGTTTATTTTGCTTTATCCTTTTCATATATTGGGTTGGGCGCTTTTGTTGTATACATGATAAAATTTTGCAATGCACGAAGCTTAACCCTGCTTTCTCTAAGAGAGGATTTTTTGAAAAGGGAGCAAATTAATGGTATGGCGTCTAGGATGGTAGAGTTAGGCACCAGTGAACATCATGTTGCTTTATTACAGTTGATGAGCTCGGGTGTTGCAACAAAAGAACAGAAAATTAATCATCCTTATGAAATGCTTTTATATGGTATTAAAGATTCGAATATTATGTTCAAGGGTGGGAAGTTTGAAGTAAGAAAAGAGTCCTCCAATAAAGCGAACCCTTAAGGAAATTTTCTAAGTTGTTGTTATTTTGCTTTTTATTTGGTTTGCGATTTTTTAACTTTTAATTGTTATTAAAGTTGTTCATAACTAATCAAATCTTGCCTTAGTGTCTGTTGTTCTATCAGCCACAAAACACCGTTAAATTGCCGCTGGCCTCGCCCGGCGGCATCCTTTCCCCATGAATAATCTAAATTCTCTGCAGGAAATCGCACGCGCGATCCGCAACCTTATCCGCACCGGCATCGTGACTGACGTCGACCACGACGAGGGGCTTTGTCGCGTCCAGACCGGCGGTATGGAAACCACCTGGCTGAACTGGATGACCTGTCGCGCCGGTCGCTCGCGCGTATGGTGGGCTCCTTCCGTTGGTGAGCAGGTGCTCTTACTTGCCATCGGCGGCGAGCTCGACACCGCTTTTGTGCTGCCCGGCATTTTCTCGGATGACCATCCCGCGCCGTCAGCCTCACCTGATGCGCTTCATGTGTCATTTCCTGATGGTGCTGTCATCGAGTACGAACCCGAAAACGGCGCGCTCACCGTGTCTGGCATCAAAACCGCCGACGTCACCGCGTCAGATTCCATTACGGCCACCGTACCGGTTGTGCTGGTGAAAGCCTCGACCAGCATCACGCTCGATACGCCGGAGGTGGTTTGTACCAACAAGCTGATAACCGGCACGCTCGAAGTGCAGAAAGGCGGGAAAATGACCGGGAACATCGAACACACCGGCGGGAAACTGACCTCAAACGGCGTGCAGGTGGATGACCACGACCACGGCGGCGTCGAACGGGGCGGAAGCTGGACGGAGGGCATCAAATGACCGTGCGTTATCTGGGAATGAACAGCCAGACCGGGCTCAGTATCTCTGAGGTTGAGCATATCGGGCAAAGCGTGCGCGACATTCTGGTCACGCCGGTTGGCTCGCGCGTCATGCGCCGCGAATACGGTTCGCTCCTGTCGCAGATGATTGACCAGCCGCAGACCCCGGCACTGCGCCTGCAGATTATGGCCGCGTGCTATTCCGCGATCCAGAAGTGGGAGCCCCGCGTCAGCCTGACGACCATCACCTTTGAACGGTCGGAAACCGACGGCGGGCTTTATGTCGACATCACCGGCACCCGCTCCACCGGCGGTCAGCCTTTTTCACTCACCATTCCACTGAGTTAAACGCTATGGCAATTGTTGACCTTAACCAGCTCGCCGCGCCTGATGTCGTGGAAGTGCTGGACTATGAAACCATCCTTGCAGAGCGAAAGGCGACGCTTGTCTCGCTATACCCGGAAGACCAGCAGGAGGCTATCGCGCGCACGCTGACGCTTGAGTCAGAGCCACTGGTGAAGCTGCTGCAGGAAAACGCCTACCGGGAAGTTATCTGGCGACAGCGCGTTAACGAGTCCGCGTGCGCGGTCATGCTGGCCTACGCTGCCGGTACTGACCTCGACCAGTTAGGCGGAAATTACAACGTCGAGCGCCTTGTCATCACGCCTGCAGACGACACGACGTTACCGCCGACGCCTGCCGTCATGGAGTCGGACACCGACTACCGGCTGCGCATTCAACAGGCCTTTGAGGGGCTGAGTACCGCAGGCTCAACCGGCGCATATCAGTTTCATGGCCGCAGCGCTGACGGGCGGGTCGCCGATATTTCGGTCATCAGTCCCGCGCCTGCGTGTGTGACCGTGTCCGTGCTGTCGCGTGAAAATAACGGGGTAGCATCTGACGAACTGCTCGCTATCGTGCGCAACGCGCTGAACGATGAGGATGTCAGGCCGGTGGCCGACCGCGTGACCGTGCAGTCAGCGAAAATTGTCGACTATAAAATTACCGCGTCGCTTTACCTGTATCCCGGTCCCGAGAGCGAGCCGGTGCTCAGTGCGGCAAAAGCAAAACTGCAGGCGTATATCACCGCACAGCACCGCCTCGGGCGCGACATCCGCAAGTCAGCCATTTATGCCGCACTCCACGTTGAGGGCGTGCAGCGCGTCGAACTGGCCTCGCCGGTGGCCGACATCGTGCTCGATGAGACGCAGGCGTCATGGTGCAGCGACTACAGCGTCACCATAGGGGGCAACGATGAATGATACCCGCCTGCTGCCGGTGGGCTCGTCACCGCTTGAGGTGGCGGCGGCGCGCGCCTGCGCTGAGATTGAAAATACCCCCGTTCCCCTGCGCCGCCTCTGGAGCCCTGACGACTGCCCGGCAAATCTGCTGCCGTGGCTGGCGTGGGCGTTTTCCGTTGACCGCTGGGATGAGAACTGGCCGGAGGACACCAAACGCGATGTGATCCGCGCGGCGTGGTTTATCCATGCGCACAAAGGAACGATTGGGGCAGTGCGTCGCGTGGTGGAGCCGCTCGGCTATCTGATTAATGTGTCCGAGTGGTGGGAAACAAACGACCCGCCCGGCACGTTTCGGCTCGATATTGGTGTGTTAGAGACCGGCATCACCGAGGAAATGTATTACGAGATGGAACGGCTCATTGCTGATGCAAAGCCAGCCAGCCGCCACCTTATCGGCCTCAATATTATTCAGGACATCCCCGGCCACCTGTACGCCGGAGCCCTGACCTATGACGGCGACATCATTACGGTTTATCCCGGATAAGTGAGAGCACAATGACAGTGAAATATAAAACGGTCATCACCAAAGCCGGTGCAGTTAAGCTGGCCGCAGCGACCATCCCGAACGGGAAAAAAGTGAATTTTACGGCGATGGCCGTCGGTGACGGTGGCGGTTCGCTGCCAGTGCCTGACCCAAACCAGACGAAGCTCATCAAAGAGGTCTGGCGTCATGCCCTGAATAAAATCAGCCAGGACAAGAAAAACAAGAATTATGTCGTGGCGGAGCTGCTCATCCCACCTGAAACCGGCGGTTTCTGGATGCGTGAAATGGGTCTCTATGACGACACCGGCACGCTGATTGCGGTCGGCAATATGGCCGAAAGTTACAAGCCAGCGCTGGCGGAGGGCTCAGGCCGCGCGCAGACTGTGCGCATGGTCATCATGGTAAGCGATATCGAGTCAGTCGAACTCACGATTGATACCTCAACGGTCATGGCAACACAGGACTATGTCGACGATAAGCTCTCAGAGCATGAGCAGTCCCGCCGTCATCCTGACGCCACGCTCACCGCAAAGGGGTTTACGCAGTTAAGCAATGCGACCGACAGCGTGTCTGAGAGCGTCGCAGCAACGCCTAAAGCCGTTAAGGCAGCGTATGACCTTGCTAAAGGTAAATACACAGCTCAGGACGCCACCACGGCGCAAAAAGGTATCGTCCAGCTCAGCAGTGCCACCGACAGCACGTCTGAGGTGCTCGCAGCGACGCCGAAAGCAGTTAAAGCGGCGTATGACCTTGCGAACGGCAAATACACTGCGCAGGATGCAACCACAGGACGAAAGGGGATTGTCCAGTTAAGCAGTGCGACTAACAGCGCGTCAGAGACATTGGCGGCCACACCTAAAGCAGTAAGCGCCGCAGTTAATGAAATGAAAGAGACTCTGGGAACGGCGTCAGGGGCAAATGTCGTAACGTCAATGACCGACACAACTGCAGGACGTGTTCCAGTGGTGGGCTGGCAGGGGCTGGGTTCTGCCGCTCAATTCCGCATGGGACAGGTATCACAATTCCTCGCATATGCAGCCGCTGATTTTAAAGAGGTACCAGCTAATGGTGCAGGATGGCAATCAGCATATGGTCTTTCCCGTCGCGCCCAGGCATTCATGGACACTTCCGGGAGATTTTATTCAAGGTTCTCTCTTTCGGATGTTGCAATTGATGTTGATACACCCTGGGCAATTCATTACACGACATTAAATAAACCTACTGCGGCAGATGCCGATGCTGTGTCAGCCTCGTATGGTGGAACATTTCAGAAGTCGATTATTGTAAAAGGTAACGGTGCATCGATAACAATCCAGCCGCTTACAGATCAACAGGCAAGTTATTTACTTGGTAAGGGGTATAACGGCGGAAATACCTGGTATGTTGGCCGCGGGGGAGCGAATAACCATGTGTCGCTCTACAACTACATAGGCTTAAACGGTATCGTCCTTGCCGAAGATGGTTCTGTGTCGATAAATACTGCAAACGGCAAAAACGTTAACGTAACTAACCAAATTATCCCTCAAAAATACGATAACTTTGATTCTCGATATGTATTAACTGATGGAGCAACATTTGCAGGCTTTGTGAGCGGTGATGCAGCAAGACCTTATATGCGTCACAGGGTCAGCAGTGCAGTCGTACAGTTGGCAAAGTCTGGGGATTCTTATACTAAAGCAGAATCTGATAACGGATATGCAGCAAAAACAAGTGTTTACTCAAAAAGTGAAAGCGACGGGCGATTCCAGCCAAAGGGCTCCTACGGTGCACCTAACTCGGCCTCTAAAGCGGCTAACGGTTGGTGGCAGTGCGGGAGTACCGGCATTCTCGAGCAGTGGTGTCAGGGGGCAACCATGACCAGTGAAACCACGCAGACGATCACCTTTCCGAAAGCATTCCCGAGTGCCTGTCTGCATGTTGAGGTGGGAACCCTGAACGTGAATAACAGCAATGATACTGAGGGGATGTTCCAGCTAATATCGAAATCAAACACCGGCTGTGTGGTAAGGGCTAACAGGGCTTATGGCAGCGTCGGGCAGGTTGCCGCATTGATTAAGGCCACGGGGTATTAAATGGACAATCAAATTTATTACAGTGCAAGCAGGCAGGGCTTTTATTTTGAGGCGGATAAACCGGCGTGTATTGCCGGTGCCGGATGGCCTGATGATGCCAGCGCGATTTCAGACCGGTGGTATCAGTATTTAATTGAGGGGCAGGCTAAAGGCAGTCTGATTGTCCCGGATGAGTACGGCCAGCCCGTTCTGCAGGCCGTTGAAATTAATTACCCGGCCATTGCAGAAACGGAAAAGGAAATGTTAATCGCCAACGCCATGCAGTCAGTGAGCGTTATTCAGCTCAAGCTGCAGGCCGGGCGCGCGCTCAGCGATGCGGAAACCGCGCAGTTAAACAGCGTGCTTGATTATATTGATGAGGTGGAGAACATCCCCACGGAAACTGTCACCGGTCCGGTAGACTGGCCTTTGCTGCCTGAGTAATCCGAAGCCCTCCCCCCGGAGGGCTTTTGTTTGTTGTTTCATTCACCCGCCAACGGCATTACATCGCACCCGCGCAGCACACAACAGAAAATAGTCGCACCCCTTTACCACGGAGTTAAACAGATGGGCGACTATCATCACGGCGTCGAGGTCATCGAGATTAACGATGGCACGCGCACCATTTCCACCGTCTCGACGGCTATCATCGGTATGGTCTGTACGGCCAGCGATGCTGACGATGCAACATTCCCTTTTAATAAGCCGGTGCTGATTACCAGCGTGCAGAGCGCTATCGCTAAAGCCGGTAAGCTGGGGACGCTGGCGAAGTCCCTGCAGGCCATTGCTGACCAGTGCAAACCGGTCATTGTGGTGGTGCGCGTTCCCGAAGGTCTCGACGACCCGGAAGACCCGGAAGCGGCGCAAAAAGAGACGATTTCCAACATCATCGGCACGACCGACGAAAACGGCAATTACACCGGGCTCAAAGCGCTGTTAACCGCGCAAACCGTCACCGGCGTTAAGCCGCGCATTCTCGGTGTGCCGGGGCTGGATTCTCTGGAGGTGGCGACCGCGCTTGCGTCGACCTGCCAGAGCCTGCGCGCGTTCGGCTATGTGAGTGCGTGGGGCTGCAAGACCATTTCCGAAGCGATCGCCTATCGGGAAAATTTCAGCCAGCGCGAGCTCATGGTGATTCACCCTGATTTTCTGGCATGGGACACCACGGCAAACAAAACCGATATTGCATGGGCGACCGCCCGCGCACTCGGCCTGCGCGCCAAAACCGACCAGACAATCGGCTGGCACAAAACGCTGTCTAACGTTGGCGTGAACGGCGTTACCGGCGTCAGTGCCTCGGTCTCATGGGATTTGCAGGAGCAGGCCACCGACGCCAATCTGCTGAATCAGGCCGGGGTGACAACGCTCATCCGCAACGATGGCTTTAAATTCTGGGGCAACCGTACCTGCTCGGACGACCCGTTATTTGTCTTTGAAAACTACACCCGCACGGCGCAGGTGCTGGCCGATACGATGGCGGAGGCGCACGCGTGGGCGATGGATAAACCCGTCACTGCAACGCTTATCCGCGACATCGTCGCCGGTATCAATGCCAAATTCCGCGAGCTGAAAAATAACGGCTATATCGTTGACGGCTCCTGCTGGTACGACCCGGAGTCAAACACCGTGGAAACCCTGAAAGCGGGGAAACTGTATATCGATTACGACTATACCCCCGTCCCGCCGCTGGAAAACCTGACCCTGCGCCAGCGCATCACCGATACCTATCTGGCGAACCTGTCAGACTCGGTTAACAGCTAAGGAGCTCAGAGCATGGCGTTACCACGCAAACTGAAATACCTGAACATGTTTAACGATGGCCTGAGCTATATGGGCGTCGTTGAATCCGTCACCCTGCCAAAGCTGACCCGAAAGCTTGAGAAATACCGTGGCGGCGGGATGCCGGGCTCGGTGTCAATCGACCTCGGCCTCGACGACGACGCTTTGTCGCTTGAGTGGACGCTGGGCGGTCTGCCTGACGTCGGGCTGTGGGCACAGTACGCGTCACCGGGTGCGGACAGCGTGCCGCTGCGTTTCACCGGTTCATTCCAGCGCGATGACACCGGCGCAATTTCTGCCGTTGAGGTGGTCATGCGTGGCCGTCACAAGGAGTACGACGGTGGCGAGAACAAACAGGGTGAAAGCGGCACGACCAAGATGTCGACCGAGTGCGCTTACTACCAGCTCACGATTGACGGCAAAGAGGTCATCGAAATTGACGTCATCAACATGGTGATGAAAGTCGACGGCGTCGACCGTCTCGCTGAGCACCGCCGGGCGATTGGCCTGTAAACCCTTAACCGGTCAGCCAGGCTGGCCGGTCACTTACTCACATTCAAAGAGAGCAACATCATGGAAAACATCAACGAAATCGCCACCGAAACCGAAAACTCAAACATTGTGATCCTCGATAACCCTGTCATGCGCGGTGAACAAAAAATCGAACAGGTGACGCTGACCAAGCCCAATGCCGGAACCCTGCGCGGTGTCAGTCTGGCGGCACTGGCAAACTCTGACGTCGATGCGCTGATTAAGGTGCTGCCGCGCATGACTTACCCGGCGCTGACTGAGCACGAGGTCATGCGTCTGGTAGCGTCAGACCTGATTTTGTTTGCCGGTAAGGTGGTCGGTTTTTTGTCGCCATCTTCGGCTCGCTGACCTTCCCGGATACCCTTTCGGTCGATGACCTGATGGCGGATATTGCGGTGATATTTCACTGGCCGCCATCAGAGCTGAATTCCCTGAGCGTGACCGAGCTCATCACATGGCGCGAAAAGGCGCTGCAGCGAAGCGGACACCACCATGAGCAATAACGTCAGACTTGAGGTACTGCTGAACGCAGTTGACCGGGCAAGCAGACCGCTTAAAGCTATCCAGACTGCCAGCAAGACACTTGCTGGCGATATCCGCACTTCTCAAAACAGCCTGCGCGATCTGAATGCGCAGGCTGGCCGAATTGACGGATTCAGGAAAGCGAGCGCACAGCTTGCCGTGACCGGCCAATCGCTTAACAAGGCTAAACAGGAAGCCGCCACGCTGGCCGTTCAGTTTAAAAATACGCAGAACCCCACTAATGCGCAGGCGCGCGCGATGGAGGCGGCAAAAAAATCCGCTGCTGACCTGCAGCTCAAATACAACAGCCTCAGGCAGTCGGTACAGCGCCAGCGCACCGAGCTCGCGCAGGCCGGTATCAATACACGTACCCTGTCGGTGGATGAGCGCCGCCTGAAAACCAGCATCAGTGAAACCACCGCTCAGCTAAACCGGCAACGTGAGGCGCTGGCGCGAGTTAGTCAACAGCAAGCCCGGCTGAGTCGGGTTAAAGAGCGTTATCAGGCCGGTAAATCCCTTGCCGGAGGCGCTGCAGCGGCAGGTGCGGCGGGCGTCGGTATCGCCACGGCGGGAACGATGGCCGGAGTCAAATTACTCACGCCCGGTTATGACTTTGCACAGAAAAACTCTGAGCTGCAGGCCGTGCTCGGCGTCGATAAACAGTCTCCCGAAATGGAGGTGCTGCGCAAACAGGCGCGCCAGCTTGGGGACAATACTGCTGCGTCCGCAGACGATGCGGCCAGCGCGCAGATTATCATTGCGAAAAGCGGCGGGGACGCCGCAGCGATTCAGGCGGCGACGCCGGTCACGCTGAATATGGCGCTGTCTAACCGGCGCTCGATGGAAGAAAACGCCGCACTGCTGACGGGTATGAAATCCGCGTTTCAGATGTCAAACGACCAGATCGCACACATCGGCGACGTGCTGTCTATGACGATGAACAAAACGGCCGCTGACTTTGACGGGCTGAGTGATGCGCTGACGTATGCCGCGCCGGTGGCAAAAAATGCCGGGGTCAGTATCGAGCAGACCGCGGCGATGGTAGGCGCATTGCATGACGCCAAAATCACCGGCTCGATGGCGGGGACGGGTAGCCGTGCCGTCCTGAGTCGCCTGCAGGCTCCGACCGGTAAGGCATACGAGGCTATTAAAGAGCTCGGCGTTAAAACGTCTGACAGCAAGGGCAACACGCGCCCGATATTCGCCATTCTGAAAGAAATGCAGCGCAGTTTTGAGAAAAACAATCTCGGAACAAGCCAGCGCGGCGAGTACATGAAAACCATCTTTGGTGAGGAAGCCAGCTCGGCGGCGGCGGTACTGATGACCGCGGCCTCAAGCGGCAAACTTGACCAGCTCACGGCGGCGTTTAAAGCCTCGGACGGGAAAACCGCAGAGCTGGTCAAAATCATGCAGGACAACCTCGGCGGTGACTTCAAAGAATTTCAGTCAGCCTATGAGGCCGTCGGTACTGACCTGTTTGACAAGCAGGAGGGGTCACTGCGTAAGCTCACCCAAACTGCCACGAAATATGTGTTAAAGCTCGACGGCTGGATCCAGAAAAATCAGGGGCTGGCGCAGACCATCGGCATCATAGCAGGCGGCGCACTGGCAATTATTGGCATCCTCGGGGCAATTGGTCTGGTCGCCTGGCCGGTCATTACCGGCATTAATATGTTGATTGCCGGAGCATCACTGCTCGGGACGGTTTTCTCTGTGGTGGGCGGTGCCATTATGACCATGCTGGGGGCGCTTACGTGGCCGATAGTGGCTACTGGCGTTGCCATCGTCGCTGGTGCGCTGCTTATCCGCAAATACTGGGAGCCAATAAGCGCGTTTTTCTCAGGCGTAATGGAGGGGCTAAAGCAGGCTTTTGCCCCGGTAGTGGAATTATTCGAACCGTTAAAGCCGGTTTTTGACTGGCTCGGTGAAAAACTTAAAGCTGCGTGGCAGTGGTTTAAAGACCTGATCGCACCGGTTAAATCGACGCAGGAGACGCTCGACAGTTGCAAAAATGCGGGTGTGATGTTCGGTAAGATGCTGGCCGAAGCGCTGATGTTACCGCTTAAAAGCTTTAATACATTGCGTACCGGCGTTAACTGGTTACTGGAAAAGCTCGGGGTTATCAATAAAGAATCAAGCGACCTTGACCAGAAGGCCGCAAAAGCCAGTGCCGCCACCGGCTCGCAAAAGGGGTCTTATATTCCGGCCACCTCTGCATATGGTGGCTATCAGGCCTATCAGCCAGTAACGGCTCCCACCGGAAAGACTTACGTCGACCAGAGCAAACCTGAATATAACATTCACCTGAATGGTGGCATCGCGCCGGGCAGCGACCTTGACCGTCAGCTCCGCGAGGCTGTCGATAAACTCGACCGGGAAAACCGTGCGCGCCAGCGCTCAAGTATGCGCCATGACTGAGGGGATAATGCATGTTAATGGTTTTAGGTTTATTTGTGTTTGAGCGCCGCACGCTACCGCATCAGTCAATGCAGTACTCGAAGGATTACCGCTGGGTGTCAAACGACCGTATCGGCAAGCCACCGGCTTATCAATATCTCGGGGAAGGGGAAACCACGCGCACGCTGTCGGGTGTGTTATACCCCGAAATCACCGGTGGCCGTCTGTCGCTGACCGCCATCGAGCTGATGGCCGACGAGGGGCGAGCGTGGCCGTTGATTGATGGCACGGGCATGATCCACGGCATGTACGTCATCGACAAGGTGACGCACACGCACACCGAACTTTTCAGCGACGGAGCGGCCAGAAAAATCGAGTTTAGCCTGTCGCTAAAGCGGGTTGATAAATCGCTCGCGGCCATTTATGGCGACCTGCAGACGCAGGCCGACAATCTGGTCAAGTCTGCCGGTAACTGGCTGGGAGGGCTGGCAGGATGATTACCGGAATGAATATTCAGGCCGGGGCAAAGATTGCTCCGGCGTTTATGCTCACGCTTGACGGTGCGGATATCACGCAGAATTTCAGCGACCGGCTTATCGGTCTGACCATGACAGACAATCGCGGATTCGAGGCCGACCAGCTTGATATTGAGCTCGATGACACTGACGGCCAGATAGCCATGCCACCGCGTGGCGCAACGTTGACCCTGTGGTTAGGCTGGCAGGGTGCAGCACTGATAAAAAAAGGGATGTTCACGGTCGATGAAATCGAGCACCGGGGCGCACCTGATACGCTGACCATCCGGGGGCGCAGTGCCGATTTTCGCGGAACGCTGAACTCGCGCCGCGAGCAGTCATGGCATGACACTACGCTCGGGCAAATCGTGGAGACTGTTGCGGTGCGCAACAAACTGACGGCCAGCGTGGCCGACACGCTGAAAGCGATCCCCGTGCCTCACATCGACCAGGCGCAGGAATCCGACGCGGTGTTTCTGTCCCGCCTGGCTGACCGGAACGGTGCGGTGGTTTCGGTAAAAGCGGGAAAACTGTTATTCCTGAAAGCGGGGAGCGGTAAGACGGCCAGCGGAAAGCCCATTCCGCAGATGACGCTTGAGCGCGGGGACGGCGATCGTCATCAGTTTGCCATTGCTGACCGGGAAGCCTACACCGGCGTGTCGGCAAAATGGCTGCACACCAAAGACCCGAAGCCGCAAAAGCAAAAGGTGAAGCTCAAACGTAAGCCCAAAGAGAAGCACCTCCGCGCGCTGCAGCACCCGAAAGCGACCAATGCCCCGGCAAAGACTAAAGCCATAAAAGAGCAGGAAGCGCGCGAGGGTGAGTATATGGCCGGTGAGGCTGACAACGTGCTGGAGCTGACGACCATCTACGCGACAAAGGCGCAGGCCATGCGCGCCGCTCAGGCGAAGTGGGACAAGCTACAGCGCGGTGTCGCTGAGTTTTCAATCTCGCTGGCTATTGGCCGCGCCGATTTATTTCCTGAAACGCCAGTAGCGGTGAAAGGCTTTAAGCGCGTCATAGACGAGCAGGCGTGGATAATCAGCCGGGTGGTGCATAACCTCAACGGGAGCGGCTACACGACGGGCTTAGAGCTTGAGGTGAAGGTTTCGGATGTGGAGTACGAAAGCGAAGAATTAACGTAGTGATGTGTTTTTAACTATTTGTTCTGTAAGGGTAAAGAGGGTAAAATTAACGCATCGGAAATTAAATGAGGTGCTCGCCATGTTTCACTGTCCAAAATGCCATTATGCCGCTCACGCCCGCACAAGTCGCTATTTTACCGACACGACCAAAGAGCGCTATCACCAGTGCACAAACATCAACTGCAGCGCGACGTTTGTGACCACTGAGACGGTCGAGCGCTTTATCGTATCGCCGGGGGTAGTAGTACCAGCGGCACCGCACCCAACATCATCCGGTCAGCAACAAATTCACTGGCAGTGACTATAAGTAAACCCCGCAAACAAATGAGGGGTTTTCTTTTGGTTAATAAATAAAAAAACGATAGATTCCGACTGTAGCGTGAGGGTGTGAACTTATTGATTTTTTATTGTTTTTCAGGGTTGCTGTTGAAGCGATGGATATTAGTATGTAAATATGTATTCATTATTGCTTATCAGCTTTCCAGCTAAGTCGCCATTGAAAAGTTTTACGCAGTTTCGATTAGATATCATTGTTACTAAATTTTCTACCTTTAATTTTAACTTATAACTTTTGGCAATGGAGAAAAATGAAACAGATTAAAATAAATACGATCCATGAGTTGGAGGTCTTGATAGATGAATTTGGTCAAGACGTGTTATTTAGAGGGCAGCTTACTCATTATGGCTCGCCCGGTGAACCATCTGTTATTGCTTCATTTGATCGCCAAGATTGTATTCCATCGGAAACAATCAAGTGGTCTCGCTATGCGAGCAAGATCCTTGAGGCACTAATTGGTGAGCATGTTAATGACTTAGGCTATGTTCAAGCACTGTTACAACATTACGGATGGAGATCATTTTATGTTGATTGTTCTTCAAGTCCCGCGGTTAGTGCATGGTTTGCTAGTCATAAATACACCGAATCATACCGTATCGACATGTGCGAAGACTGTGATGAAAACTTTCTATGGGAGAGAAAAAAATACGCTGGCTATGATTATGAGGAGGGAACAGGTCACCTTTATGTGATTGATAAAACGTTCGCAAATGGCATTGGTCTAATAGACCTTTCCACGTTAACAATTGAACCATTTTATCCACGAACTGAAGCGCAAAAGGCCTGGCTCTTAGGACCGATGATGGGTAATGAAGTTCCTAAAGATTGCTTTATTGCTCAAATTACTGCAAACCGAGCTATTTTTCGTGATTATGCAGCATTACATGGTTTAACCAATCCAGATTCTCTTTTCCCACCAGTGTCAAAAGACCCCATTCTCAAGGCACTTTTAGATTTGCCATGGAGAGAAATAGAGTCATTACGTGATCCTAATTTCCCTGTGCCAGTTTTCAAACGCGCGCTTGAATTGCCTGAGTATCAGGATAGTTTTAAAAAAATCGCTTCGCCATCCACAGCATTTTATCAAGGTGGTAAAATTAGCGAAAATTTCAATTCTCTTGATACGACTATGGGAGAACTTACTGGGGGTAAAGTTGTTTCAGCCCCTGGAGTAATGATTTTTGGAACTGCTCCAGTCGGACTCCCATTAAGCTTCCCTAAAATCGAAAAAATGCTTGAAGGTAAACCTTACCTTGCTTTTGAAATCGATGAAATTATTAAGCATCCCGGCATGGGTTATGACACTGTGTACCAAAAAGGAATTGGTATAATCAATCACGGAACAGATCTTCTTGAGATTTGCGAGTTAGTGGTCATGCATCCTGGTTTAAAGATGACAAAGGCTGGTTTATGCCCTGGGTGGTACTATCGCAGAAAACCATCCGGCTTATGGGAGCGTGAACATAATGATAATGAATGTGGCTGCAAAAACGATAGCATCCATAAAAGACATCTTTCAGCTCTTCTTATAGCTGAGCATGAACTTCGTTAACTAGAGCGAAAGCGGTTTAATCGCTGGATTTCTTAGCACAACGGTTTGATTTCATATCATTAAGAGTAAGCCCCGCATCAGCAGGGCTTCAAGTGACGATGAGGTCAATATGTGGACGTGACCTGAAATAAATCCTTTTATTTCATTGTGTTGCAGCATTTAAAATGGCTCCTGCGGGAGCCTTTTTAATGTCATTGACAACCCCGCATCATTTAGTTGTATAGTACAACTAAATGATGAGGGCATACTATGCACAGCGAAACCCCCGTAGTCAGCGTTATCCGTCGTTCCTCGCGTCTGATGGTGCGAGAGTTGGGCTTTATGGCTTCCACCCTGGCCTCAACCCCTTATTCGCCCTCGGCCGTTCACACGCTCGTCGAAATCGCCTTGCGCAAAGAGATGACCGCAGGTCAACTGGTGCAACTGCTGGGGCTGGAAAAATCCAGCGTCAGCCGGATGCTGGCTCGCCTGATTGCCGCGGGTGAACTTGAAGAGGTGGTGTCCGCTGACGATGCCAGATCAAAATGCCTCAGGCTGACGGCGAAAGGCCACGACACGGTCCATAAAATTAATACCTTCAGCAACGCGCGCGTTGTATCAGCGATAAAATCCCTGCAGCCCGCTCAGCAGGAAACCATCTCCCGGGGATTGTCCCTGTACGCCGACGCGCTGCTGGCGTGTCGGGAGAAGGGTGTTGCTATGCCCCCTGATGAGCTTAAGATCGTGCAGGGCTACCTTCCCGGCATGATTGGCCGCATCGCAGAGATGCACGGATGCTATTACGCGCGCGAGCATCATTTCGGCCGCTTCTTTGAGGCTAAAGTGGCCTCCGGTCTGGCAGAGTTTAGTGGCCGGCTGGATAAACCCTGTAACCAGGTCTGGCTGGCGGTGATGAACGACAGGATTGTCGGGTCAGTGGCAATCGATGGTGAGGATTTAGAACAGGGCGCAGCCCACCTGCGTTGGTTTATTATCGACGACGGCTGTCGGGGCCATGGCGCTGGAAAAAAATTACTCACCGAAGCGATGCGTTTTTGCGACGACGTCGGGTTTTCAGCCGTACATCTCTGGACATTCAATGAGCTGACCACCGCCCGGTGCCTGTATGAATCGTTTGGTTTTACGCTGGTTAAAGAGTGGGAAGGCGACCAGTGGGGCAGCCTCATAACGGAGCAGCAGTTTACGCGACGACGGGACGCGTAGCCGCCATGATAAAAAAGGCTCCTTTCGGAGCCGATTTCTTCTCAGAACACTTTCTTATACGGGCGAACCGTCACTTTCGCATACACACCCGCGGCAACGTACGGGTCTGCATCAGCCCAGGCCTGAGCGGCTTCCTGGGATTCAAACTCAGCAATGACCGTGGAACCCGAAAAACCGGCGGCGCCCGGGTCGTTGCTGTCTACCGCAGGCATGGGGCCCGCGGTCAGTAAGCGGCCCTCATCCTGGAGCAACTGCAAACGTGCCAGATGAGCAGGGCGTACAGACTGACGTTTATCGAGTGAATCAGCAACATCTTCAGAGTAAATCACGTAAAACACGGCGAAGCTCCTTAACCGGTAAAAGTGTCAGTTACGTTATGTGAAAGGGCAAACGACTGCAATGTAAAATAAAAACAATGTTAATGCCCTGATCTGAATGCGCCTTTTTTCGCCTCTCTTGCGCTAAAGTTGCGCCAGGACAAAGTGTCTTATTGAATATGATTGCTATTTGCATTTAAAATCAGGGTTCGGTTTTTTAACGTTGATGACTATGACTTCGATGACCCTTGATTTACCTCGCCGCTTTCCCTGGCCGACGCTGCTTTCTGTCGTGATTCACGGTGCTGTTGTGGCGGGTTTGCTCTATACCTCGGTTCATCAGGTTATTGAAATGCCCGCGCCCGCGCAGCCGATCTCGGTGACGATGGTATCGCCTGCGGATCTCGAACCCCCGCAGGTTGCACCGCCGCCGCCACAGCCGGTTGCAGAACCGGAGCCAGAACCCGAGCCTGTTCCGGAACCACCGAAGGAAGCGCCGGTGGTGATCCACAAACCTGAACCAAAACCGAAACCTAAGCCGAAGCCCAAACCGGTGAAGAAGGTCGAGGAGCGTCCGAAACGCGAAGAGCGTCCGGTTGAACCACGCGCAACCCAGCCGGTAGAAAATGCAGCCCCTTCACGTCCGGTGATGAACAATACGGCAACGACCACCAAACCAACGGTCGCCGCGCCAGCGGGCCCGCGCGCCGTGAGCCGGAGTCAACCGCAGTATCCGCCTCGCGCTCAGATGTTGCGTATTGAAGGCCGCGTGCGGGTAAAATTTGACGTCACGGCGGATGGGCGCGTTGATAACGTGGAGATCCTGTCAGCGCAGCCTTCGAATATGTTTGAGCGCGACGTGAAAGCGGCAATGCGCAAATGGCGTTATGAGCCAGGCAAACCGGGTAGTGGGTTGGTCATTAATATTGTTTTCCGCCTGAACGGCGGGGCACAGATGGAATAAAAAAAGCCTCCGCAAGGAGGCTTTTTTTTGCCGGTGGTTCAGGCCTGCGGAAGCTGGCGAGGTTTACCTTCGCTGTCGACAGCCACATAAATAAACAGCGCTTCTGTCGCTTTATAACGCTGTCCAATCGGCTCAGAAGAGACTTTCTTCACCCAGACTTCGATGTTAATGGAAATAGAGGTGTTGCCGCGTTTTACGCAGCGCGCGTAGCAGCACACCACATCACCCACCGCCACCGGGCGCAGGAAGGTCATGCCGTCTACTCTCACGGTTACCACACGCCCGTGGGCGATCTCTTTTGCCAGAATTGCGCCGCCCATATCCATCTGCGACATCAGCCAGCCGCCAAAAATATCGCCATTGGCATTGGTGTCAGCGGGCATTGCCAGTGTGCGTAAAACCAGTTCGCCCTGAGGGGCGTTAGTTGTTGTCATTGTTTTAACTCGTAACGGAAGACTTCAGGCGGGATGCTACTATGATTTCACAGCGGTGAGAATAGACCAGAACGCCTGTTGCAGACGTTCTGGTCAGTCATTAATCAGTGCTTATCGTCCTGGGGCATATGGCGATAGATATATACGCCGCTTAGCAGCGTAAAGATAAGCGTCAGCGCGGTCAGGCCGAAGACCTTAAAGTTGACCCAGATATTCTGCGGCAGCCAGAAAGCGATATAGATATTGGCGAGACCGCAGAGAATAAAGAACACCGCCCAGGCAATATTCAGACGCGACCAGACTTCCTGAGGCAGCGTCAGCTCTTTGCCCAGCATGCGCTGGATCAGCGGCTTTTTCATTACCCACTGGCTGATTAACAGTGCACCCGCAAACAGCGCGTAAATCACGGTCACTTTCCACTTAATAAATTCATCATTGTGGAAGAACAGTGTAAGCCCGCCGAATACGGCGACCAGAACAAACGTGACCAGCGCCATCTTTTCGACTTTACGATAGCGAACCCAGCTGTAAATCAGGACAACAGCGGTCGCAACGATCAGCGCAGTGGTCGCGGCATAAATGTCGTACAGCTTATAAAAAGCAAAAAAGACCACGAGCGGTAAAAAATCAAGAAACTGCTTCATTCTGTGATTCCATTTTCTGAGCGGGGCGGGAGGCCTGGATGCCCCCCGCCTCAGGGTTACTGGCGAATTAACATATACAGGCGGAACAGGTAGACCAGCAGTACCGCTGAAATCAAATTGCTCAGCGTATTCGCCACTACCGCACCCACATTTGGCGTTAATACCGCAAAATTCGGTGCAAACAGTAACAGGAGCGTTTTGGCCAGCAGCCAGCCGACTACGGCAGGCGCTACCAGACGCATATTAGCCCATGCGAGACGGATGCTGCTGCGCATCGCGGTAAAAATACCCATTTTATCCTGCACAATCATCACAGGCGCAAAGGAGAGCACGATAGCCAGTAACACACCCGGCACCACCACCAGCATGATCCCCATTTGCACCAGCAGGGTGGTTAAAAAGATCAGGATAAACAGTTTAGGTAAGACCGGGGCGCTGGCACCAATCGCCCGTAAGGCGCTAACCCGATGACCCGCCGACACCAGCTGAATCAACAGCAACACGCCGCCGGCCAGAATGGCGTTACCAATCAGGCCGGAGAACGTGGATGCGGCAGACGCGCGCAGCAGAATTTGTTGCTGCTCCGGCGTCATGTTTTGCACCAGTTCAAACAGCCCCACGCTTCCCGCCAGATGGTCGCCCTGGCTCAGACTGGCAATCTGTTCGTCACTCGGTGAGAACGCATGACCCAGCACCACCGTGATAAAGGCGCATAACAACGCGATCAGTAAAAAGGTTATGAACTGATTGCGGAAAAAGTTTCCCGTGTCACGGTAGACAGACTTCGCCGTGATAGACATGCACTCTCCTTGAGTATTGCAGGTGTTAATTAGCCGGCAATTGTACACCGGATGCGCCTGCTGTGGCAGCATCAAGGCTTGTATGGAAAAGCATATCTTTGTAAAGCGGCGGTAATCCAACGCGCGCCCGGGCGCGATTACAGGCTTCGTTAACCTGACCCTCTTCACCCGACATCGCAAACTCGCGGCACGGGCTGGGGCGATTTTCATAGATGGAACATCGGGTCGAGACCCCAGGTTCACCCTCCAGCGCCACACAGCGAGCCTGCTTTTGGTTCGTGCCGCTCATGCAGCGCAGAAAGGGGGTTAACGGCTCAGTGAGATGAACCGGAACGGTACCGCCGCCATCGCTGGCCTCGGCCCAGTAGAAAGAGACTCGAAAATACGCACAACAGGCTCCGCACGTCATGCACGGGTTGATATCACTCATGGCACACCTGCAAAAGAAGAACGCATCAAATCAATTTGTGAGAGCGCTAAATTATCCAGCCGCCAGAGGAAGAGCAAGAGGGGGAAAAGAGAAAATTTTGTAACCGTGAAATGCCAAAAATTGACATGGGAACAACTTATCGGTTTTTAGTGCGTAACAAAAAATTAATCCAGATCAATGAATGTTAAGTTACTGGTTTTAATGTGATCTGGGGCAGATCACTTATTACTCTTTTGTGAGTATATTCTCATCCGCGATTAAAACCACAACGATGGAGCGGATATGAAAAAATTAGCGGTGGCAGCCCTTGTATTAAGCAGTCTCTCTGGTGGCGCGTACGCGCATGAAGCAGGCGAATTCTTTATTCGTGCCGGTTCGGCCACGGTTCGCCCAACCGAAGGTTCGGATAACGTGCTGGGAATGGGCGGTTTTAACGTCAGTAATAACACCCAGTTGGGGTTAACCTTCACCTGGATGGCGACGGATAACATTGGTGTTGAGCTTCTTGCCGCAACGCCTTTCCGTCATCGCGTGGGCCTTGGGCCAACCGGTGATATCGCCACGGTGCACCATCTGCCGCCAACGCTGATGGCGCAGTGGTACTTTGGTGATGCAAGCAGCAAGGTGCGCCCGTATATTGGTGCGGGTGTGAACTACACCACGTTCTTTGATGAGAAATTTAACGATACCGGAAAAGACGCCGGTCTGACTGACCTCAGCCTGAAAGATTCGTGGGGGATGGCGGGACAGGTCGGGCTGGATTATCTGATTAACCGCGACTGGTTAATTAACGCCTCCGTCTGGTATATGGATATCGATACCGATGTACGCTTCAAAGCGGGCGCTCAGCAGCAAAGCATCAGCACGCGTCTGGATCCGTGGGTATTTATGTTCTCTGCGGGTTATCGCTTCTAGTCCCTTCTGTTCAATGCGCCCCCGGCGGGGCGCATATCCTTTCTTACTTTTGAATCAGATAGCGAATGGTCGGGCCATCCTGCTGGATATCCAGCACCGTGTACCCATGGTTTTTGGCATCCAGCGGTATATTGTTGATGGACTGCGGGCAGTCGCTGACCACCTCCAGAATTTCGCCTTTCTTAAGCTGCGGTAACGCTTCAAGCGTAGCAACCGCCGGATAAGGGCAGGGTTCGCCAACCATATCAAGACGGTAATCAGGCACAATCTGTTTCATACAGCGTTCTCCTGCGTTTCTGTTTTGACACTCCCACGGCGGAAGAAACGTTTCTCCTGCGCGATAACCAGTAAAAACGCGACCAGCAGCAGGGCATAGGTGACCAGCAGGCCGCCGAGAGGCCCGAAGGTGTTCAGCAGGTTGACCTTGTCCCAGTTGGTGGCGAGCGCCGGGGACAGGTCGTCCCAGAAGTACGCCAGGAGCGTCGAGCCGATAACATTTCCCAGCCCCACCCACCAGTAATGCACCTGACCTTCAACGGCGCGGTACATCCAGCCAGTTTCACACCCGCCAGCCAGCACAATCCCGAAGCCAAACAGCAGTCCGCCAATCACCGCGTTAGGACCGGCCCACATGATTTTGGGTTCGACGCCTAACTGCACATAGCTGAAGATGCCGATAGCGCTGACTGCCATCCCGGCGATTATCGCTTTTGCCATCATCGTGCGCCCGGTGATCCACATGTCGCGAAACGCGGAGGTAAAGCAGATCTGCGCGCGTTCAATCAGCAGACCAAAACCCACACCGAACAGCATCGCCAGACCGAGTTTGGGCTGATTCAGGGCCGTGCAGAGCGCCCATGCCACCATCGCAAAAAAGAAAAGCATTCCGAGGTGGAAACGGCGACGCGCCTGCGAGGGCTTTTGCGTAAGCGGCGACGCGGCGCTCACTTTGACCATTTTGACGGGAATACGGAACAGCGGAAGAAGGGTAAATTTTGCGCCAAAGTAAGAGCCGATCGCTGTAGCAACAGCAAAGAACCAGGCATGGAGCGAAAACTGCGGGATCCCGGTAAAGAAGGCGGCAAGGTTGCAGCCCATCGCCAGGCGCGCGCCGAATCCGGCAATCATGCCGCCGACAATTGCCTGCAAAATACGGATCCGGCTTTTAGGCAGCCTGAGCTTTACGTTGTTTGCCCACAGCGCGGCGGCAAAACAGCCCCCGAACATGCCGATGATCATCATCCCGTCAATGCGGGTTAGCGGCGTACCGTCGAGATGGATGAGTTTGAAGTAACCCCACGCTTCGGTATGCACGCCAGCGAGTTGCAGCAGTTGCCCACCCCAGCGGGTAAACTCGCCAGTCACGGCCCAGAAGGTACCGGTGATGCCGAAATAATAAGTAGAGAGAATGCCAGCTGCGATAACGGCTGGAACAGGTGACCAGAACTTAACCAGGTAAGTCTGTTTGAAGGATTGCCATGACATGAATAAGCCTCTGAACTCAGAAGGATTAAAGATAAAAAAGAGTCCAGATCATACGCTTACATGACCGTTTGAAAAGCCATTCACACCGAAAATATCGAAAGGATCAATTTTGACATAATTCTTTGTAGATAGCGGGAAAGGAAGGGTAACCGTCTGGCAGGGATGCCAGACGGTGGATGGGTCAGGATTTACGCGTCGCGGCCTTCATGGCGCTGACGAACGTTTTCAGCTCGGCCAGCATCTGCTCTGGCTTGTCCACGTTCTTCTCGATGATCTTCACAATCGCGGAGCCGGAAATGGCACCTGCCGCCTTCGCGTCAATCGCCGCGGTGACCTGATCCGGAGATGAAATGCCGAAGCCCTGCAGCGGTGGTGCGGCGTGATATTCAGCCAGCTTTTCCACCAGATGATGCAATGGCAGCGCCGCTTTGTTCTCCGCACCGGTCACACCTGCGCGGGAGAGCAGGTAGGTATAACCGCGTCCGTAGGAGGCAATCTGGCGCAGCAGTGCGTCATCCGCATTTGGCGGGCAGATGAAAATCGGGGCCACATTATGGCGCATCGCCGCCTGGCGGAACGGTGCGGACTCTTCAACCGGCACGTCGGCTACCAGCACCGAGTCGACGCCCACCCGCGCGCACTCGGCATAAAATTCGTCGATTCCGCGGTTGAATACCAGGTTGGCGTACATCAGCAGACCAATCGGAATGCTCGGGTGCTTCTGGCGGATCGCCGCCAGCATCTCGAAGCACTGGGTTGGCGTCACGCCTGCGGCAAAGGCGCGCAGCGTTGCGTTCTGAATGGTCGGGCCATCCGCCAGCGGGTCAGAGAACGGGATCCCCAGCTCCAGCGCATCGGCACCGGCTTCAATCAGGGTGTCGATAATCTTCAGCGACTGCTCCGGGCCCGGATCGCCCAGGGTGACGAAGGGAACGAACGCGCCTTCCTGGCGGGATTTCAGCTCTGCAAATACGTTATCGTAGCGTTCCATCAGATTTCCCCTCGTGCTTTCAGAATATCGTGAACGGTGAAGATATCTTTGTCACCGCGACCGGAAAGGTTTACCACCAGCAGTTGCTCTTTTTCCGGGTTTTCTTTCATCATTTTCAGCGCGTGCGCCAGGGCATGCGAAGACTCCAGCGCCGGGATGATCCCTTCGCTGCGACACAGCGTTTTGAACGCTTCAAGGGCTTCGTCATCGGTAATGGAAACGTAATCCGCGCGACCGGTGCTGTTCAGGAATGCATGCTGGGGCCCGACGGACGGGAAATCCAGACCGGCAGAGATGGAGTACGACTCTTCAATCTGGCCTTCATCGGTCTGCATCATCGGCGCTTTCATGCCAAAGTAGATGCCCACGCGGCCATGCTTCAGCGGCGCTCCGTGCTCGCCGGTTTCGATGCCGTGGCCGGCAGGCTCCACGCCAATCAGGCCGACGTTCGTTTCGTCGATAAAATCAGCGAACATGCCGATCGCATTAGAGCCGCCACCCACGCAGGCGATAACGGCATCCGGCAGGCGACCCTCTTTTTCGAGGATCTGCGCTTTGGTCTCTTCGCCGATCATACGCTGGAATTCGCGGACAATCGTCGGGAACGGATGCGGACCCGCAGCGGTACCCAGCATGTAATGTGCGGTCTCATAACTGCCAGACCAGTCGCGCAGCGCTTCGTTACAGGCATCTTTCAGCGTGGCGGAGCCGCTGTGCACCGGGATCACTTCAGCACCCATCAAACGCATACGGAAAACGTTCGGCGACTGACGCTCAACGTCTTTCGCACCCATGTAGATGCGGCATTTCAGGCCGAGCAGGGCGCTGGCGAGCGCAGAGGCTACGCCATGTTGGCCTGCGCCGGTCTCTGCGATGATTTCGGTTTTGCCCATCCGCTTCGCGAGCAGCGCCTGACCCAGCACCTGGTTGGTTTTATGGGCGCCGCCGTGCAGCAGGTCTTCACGCTTGAGATACAGCGTGGTTTTGGTGCCTTCGGTCAGATTGCGGCATTTGGTCAGCGCCGTTGGACGGCCTGCATAGTTTTTCAGCAGATCGGTAAATTCAGCCTGAAACGCCGGATCTTTCTGCGCGCTGACAAAGGCTTCTTCCAGCTGGCGCAGTGCGGGCATCAGGATTTGCGGGACGTACATCCCACCAAACTCACCAAAATACGGGTTAAGTAATGTCGTCATCTTCTCTTCCTTAATATGCACGCAGAGTTTTAAATACGGAGGCCAGTTTGCTGGCATCTTTTATGCCGGGCTGGGACTCTACGCCTGAATTGAAATCGAGGCCCGCGCAGCCCATTTTGGCAGCTTCCACGCAGTTATCCGGGCTTAAACCCCCCGCCAGCAGGACGTTGTCCAGCTTTTCACCGTTCAGCAGTGACCAGTCAAATCGCTGGCCCGTGCCGCCCTGGCCGTTGTCGAGAACGTATTTGTCCACATGGCTCAGGTTTCGCGCGGGTAACGTCTTATCGACGCGTTGTGCTTTCCAGATTTGCACCTGCGGTGCCAGCGCGGCGCGCAGGTCATTGATATACGCCTGATCCTCATCACCGTGGAGCTGTACCGCGCTCAGCGATAACGCGTCGGTTTTCGCCGCAACCTCGGCGATGTCCGCATTACGGAAGACGCCGACATAGCTGAGTGGGGCCGCGGCTATCACCTTACGCGCCTGCTCTTCGCTTATCGAGCGTGGGGAGGTCTCCACAAAAATCAGTCCGCCGTAAATGGCGCCCGCTTCATAGGCAGCCTGGGCGTCCTGCTCGCGGGTTAAGCCGCACACTTTGTTTTCACCGAGTAGCACCCGACGCACTGCCGCATTGAGATCGTCATGTGCCATCAGGGCGGAGCCAATCAGAAAACCGTTGGCAAAGTGGCTCAGCTCGCGCACCTGAGCGTAGCTGTTAATGCCAGACTCGCTGATAACGGTTACGCCGGAACCCAGTCGCGGCGCCAGCTGGCGCGTGCGGTTGAGATCGATGGACAGATCGCGCAGATCGCGGTTGTTAATCCCGACCACTTTGGCCCCAAGCGCGATGGCGCGTTCCAGCTCCTCTTCATTGCTTACTTCGGTCAGCACGCCCATGTTCAGGCTGTGGGCCACGGCAGCAAGCTGGCGATACTGTTCGTCATCCAGAACCGAGAGCATCAGCAGGCAGGCATCCGCCTGATAGAAACGCGCCAGCCAGATCTGATACGGGTCAATAATAAAGTCTTTGCACAGGATCGGCTGCGGCGCGATGCCGCTGACGATCGGCAGAAAATCGAAGCTGCCCTGGAAATATTTCTCATCCGTCAGCACGGAGATAGCGGACGCATGATGCTTATAAATACCGGCAATACGTGCCGGGTCGAAATCGTCACGGATAACGCCTTTAGACGGGGACGCTTTTTTGCACTCAAGAATAAATGCGGTGCGCGCACCCTGCAGGGCGTCATAGAAACGACGGCTGCTCGGAACGACGTCATTCTGAAAACTGGCAAGCGGCTGCTGTTGCTTGCGGGCTTCCACCCAGATGGCCTTATCGGCAACGATTTTCGCTAAAACGGTCTGCATTCTTTACCCTCTTGCCGCAAGTGCGGTAACGCGATCGTAAGCTGCACCGGAGCGCAGTACATCCAGAACTTTTTGAACGTTGGCCTTCAGATCTTCCTCACCGTGCAAACGCATCAGCATGGCGACGTTGGCAGCAACGGCGGCCTCATGGGCGACCTCTCCCTTACCTTGTAATAAGCGCGTCAGAATGTCACGGTTTGCTTCCGGCGTACCGCCTGCCAGCGCCTCCTGGTGATACGGGGTTAAACCAAAGTCAGCGGCTTCCAGCTGGTAGCTCAGGATTTCGCCGTCACGCAGTTCGGCCACCAGCGTAGGGGCATGCAGCGACACTTCATCCATCCCGCCGCTGTGTACTACGGCAGCCCGTTGATAACCGAGCACGAGCAGCGTCTCAGCAATCGGCAGGACCAGCTCCGGGCTATAGACGCCAATCAGCGCCAGCGGCGGGTGAGCCGGGTTGATCAGTGGACCGAGCACGTTAAACAGCGTGCGGGTTTTGAGCTGCTGGCGAACCGGCATCGCGTGGCGGAAACCGGTGTGGTATTTCGGCGCAAACAGGAAGCAAACGCCCAGGTCATCCAGCGCTTCACGGGAACGTTCGGCGTTCATATCGAGATTAATGCCGAATGCCGCGAGCAAATCAGACGATCCGGAGCGGCTGGAAACGCTGCGGTTACCGTGTTTCGCCACTTTTAAACCACACGCCGCCGCCACAAAGGCGCTGGCGGTAGAGATATTGATACTGTTACTGCCATCACCTCCGGTACCAACGATATCCGCAAACGGATAGTCGGGGCGCGGGAACGGAGCGGCATTTTCCAGCAGGGCCGTAGCGGCGCCCGCGATCTCCTGCGGGCTTTCGCCACGCACTTTCATGCTCACCAGCGCAGCCGCTAGCTGTTCAGGCTTCAGCTCACCGCGAACCACGGCAGAGAAGAGCTGGTGGCTCTCCTGCTGGCTCAGGGTTTGTGCCTGGTACAGTTTTTCCAGAATCGGTTGCAGGGTGTTGGTCTGCTCCAGTTTCTGCAACGCCCAGTCCAGGGTCTGTTCCAGCAGACGGGCACCGTGTGAGGTCAGGATCGATTCAGGGTGGAACTGCATACCACAGACGCGGTCGGCATCGTGACGCACCGCCATCACCATCCCTTCAAACGAGGCGTTAATGGTCAGCCCGGCAGGAATGTTGCTTCCGACCAGCGAGTGGTAGCGTGCCACCGGGAGCGGGTTCGGCAGCCCGGCAAACATTGCCTGGCCGTCATGTTCGATGCTGGACGCTTTACCGTGCAGGATTTCACCCGCCTGGCCGACGTAGCCGCCATAGGCTTCCACAATCGCCTGATGACCGAGGCAGATGCCGATAATCGGCAGCTTGCCGCGCATGCGGGTCAGCAGCTCCGGCATACAGCCCGCTTCACTCGGTGCGCCAGGGCCCGGGGAGAGCATCAGCACCGGGTTTTGCATGGTAGCCAGACGGTCAATCAGGGTCTGTGCCGGGACGTGGTTACGATAGATAACAACGTTATGTCCATTCGCACGCAGCTGATCTGCCAGGTTATAGGTAAATGAGTCGATGTTATCGAGCAGCAGAATGTCAGCCATCAGAAAATCTCCTGTGCATGGTGTGCGGTAGCAATGGCGCGAAGGACCGCACGCGCTTTACTGCGTGTTTCGTCAGCTTCAGACTGCGGAACAGAATCAAGAACAATCCCGGCACCCGCCTGTACGGTGGCGATACCGTCTTCGACGTAAGCGGAGCGGATGACGATGCAGGTATCCAGATCGCCGTGGGCGGTGAAATAGCCCACCGCGCCGCCATAGCTGCCGCGACGACGCCCTTCGGCGGCGGCAATCAGCTGCATGGCGCGCACTTTCGGCGCACCGCTCAGGGTGCCCATGTTCATGCAGGCGCGATAGGCATGCAGCACGTCGAGGTCATGGCGTAACTCACCGACCACGCGGGAGACCAGATGCATGACGAAGGAGTAACGGTCAACTTTGGTCAGGTCCGCCACGTAACGGCTGCCAGGGGCGCAAATGCGAGCCAGATCGTTACGCGCCAGGTCAACCAGCATCAGGTGCTCGGAGAGCTCTTTGTGGTCGGTTCGCATTTCCAGTTCGATGCGGCTGTCGAGATCGCGATCCAGTGAACCGTCTGCGCGACGTCCGCGTGGACGGGTACCGGCGATCGGGTAGATTTCAATCTGGCGGCTGGTGGCGTCGTACTTCAGCGAGCTTTCCGGCGACGCGCCAAACAGGGTGAAATCGTTATCCTGCATAAAGAACATGTACGGGCTTGGGTTGCTCTTTTTCAGCACATCATAGGCCGCCAGCGGCGACGGGCAGGGCAGAGAGAAGCGACGGGAAGGCACCACCTGGAAAATTTCCCCGGCGCGAATCGCTTTTTGCATCTGGCGAACCACGGCACCGTACTGATCGTCGGTCTGGTTAACTTCGCAGGTCATTTTCTCCACGCGCTGCACGGGCAGCGCAGGCGGCGCTTCGGTCATCTGCTGCTGCAGCTGCGTGATGCGGTGTTCGAGACGCTGCTTCTCTGAGGAAGACGGCGTGAACAGGCTTGCCTGAATGCGGGTATATTTTTTCTGATGGTCGATCACCAGCAAGGTTTCAGCCAGATAGAAGCAGTAATCCGGGCAGCGGTTACCCTGTTCGGTTTCTGGCAAATCTTCAAAACCGGCGACCAGATCGTAAGCAAACAGTCCACCGAAGAACATCGCCTCGCGTTCATCTTCCGGTACAGTGACCAGATTCTGCAGCAGGCGGAAAGCATCAAAGACGGACAGGGAGCAGAGGCGCGCGTCTTCATCCAGCAGTTGGCTGACTGGCGGGAAGTGCAAAATACGCATTTCCGGATGACGTTCATTTTCAATGCCGGCAGGCAGAGTGGCATCCAGCAATGGCAGCAATGACGCACCATTCTCAGACAGCGCTTTGATGGTCACGGTGCTACCTAACGCCGTAATACGCAGCGCGCTGTCGACCAGCAGCAGGCTCTTCAGATCGTCCTTGCTGTCGATATCCGCCGACTCCAGCAGCAGTGTTGCCGGACGGGCACCGCATACCTGATGAAACAGCGCGGTAGGGTTGTGACGATAGACCGCCTCGCAGGTCAGCAGTTCGAGGTGTGGTTTGGCTGTTTGCATTATTGTGTTCTCATTTTCTGTTCAAAAAAAAGCCCGCTTAGTCGCGGGCTGGGTATCTGTTTGCATTTCGCAGACGCGTGACACTGCCCGATAATCAGGAAGTACGCCACCAACCGTGCAGAGTGCAATGTGCTGTCATTTTCAGATACCTTTCTTGTGTGAACTTTCGTACTAGTTAACTAGTTCGATGGCGTGTTGTCAACCCTTGATTTCAGAATTTCGTTTTAAGTCGGTATCATGGTGGTTTCGGATGTCTCCAACCTGTTATGGGAAGTGCTTTGAGCGATACCACCTACGCGATTATTTATGATTTACACAGCCATACTCAGGCCTCTGATGGCCTGCTGACACCCGAAGATCTGGTTCATCGTGCCGTTGAAATGCGCGTCGGCACGTTGGCGATAACCGATCACGATACGACAGATGCCATCCCGGCGGCGCGCGCCGAGATTGCCCGCAGCGGACTGGCGCTGAATCTGGTGCCAGGCGTCGAGATCTCGACGGTCTGGGAAAACCACGAAATTCATATTGTTGGCCTGAACATCGATATAGACCATCCGGCACTTCGGGCCTTTTTGCAAGAACAAAAAGCACGCCGTCATCAGCGTGCTGAGATGATCGGCGAGCGGCTGGAAAAGGCGCATATTCCGGGCGCGCTGGAAGGCGCGCGAAAGCTGGCGAACGGCGGGGCGGTGACACGCGGCCATTTCGCCCGTTTTCTGGTTGAAGCAGGCAAGGCAACGACGATGGCGGATGTCTTTAAAAAGTATCTTGCACGGGGGAAAACCGGATACGTTCCGCCGCAGTGGTGTACAATAAAACAAGCTATTGATGTGATTCATCATTCTGGCGGTAAGGCCGTGCTGGCCCATCCGGGGCGGTATAATCTTTCTGCTAAATGGCTGAAAAGACTGCTGGCACATTTTGCCGAATGCGGCGGTGAGGCGATGGAAGTCGCCCAGTGTCAGCAGGCGCCCAATGAGCGTGCGCAGCTCGCGACCTATGCGCGTCAGTTTGGCCTGTTTGGGTCGCAGGGGTCTGATTTCCATCAGCCCTGCGCCTGGATCGAACTGGGGCGCAAGCTCTGGTTGCCCGCAGGCGTTGAGCCGGTCTGGCAGCTCTGGGAACAGCCGCAGCAAATTGAAGAGAGGGAAGTATGAGTCAGTTTTTCTATATCCATCCGGATAACCCGCAGCCGCGCCTGATTAATCAGGCCGTGGAGATCGTCCGCAAAGGCGGCGTGATTGTCTACCCAACCGATTCTGGCTATGCGCTGGGCTGCAAAATTGAAGATAAAGGGGCGATGGAGCGTATTTGCCGCATTCGCCAGCTGCCGGACGGCCATAACTTTACCCTGATGTGCCGCGATCTCTCCGAGTTGTCGACCTATGCTTATGTCGATAACGTGGCGTTTCGCCTGATCAAGAACAACACGCCGGGTAATTACACCTTCATCCTGAAAGGGACCAAAGAAGTGCCGCGTCGTCTGTTGCAGGAAAAACGTAAAACCATCGGTATGCGCGTGCCGTCGAACCCGATAGCGCAGGCGCTGCTGGAAACCCTCGGCGAGCCGATGCTTTCGACCTCACTGATGCTGCCGGGAAGTGAGTTTACGGAGTCGGATCCGGAAGAGATTAAAGATCGTCTGGAGAAGGTCGTTGAGCTGATTATTCACGGTGGCTATCTCGGACAGCAGCCAACCACCGTGGTCGACTTAACCGAAGACACGCCGGAAGTGATTCGTGAAGGCGTGGGCGATGTAAAGCCTTTCTTGTAATGGTATAAGCAGATATACTACGCGGCCATCAAAGCAGGGCGCGGCCCTTTTTTGACCTGATTCGACGCCTGTGAAGGCGACACCTGAGGAAGCTCAATGAGCGAGAAGTTACAGAAAGTGCTGGCGCGTGCCGGCCACGGCTCACGCCGTGAAATCGAAGCCATTATTGAAGCGGGCCGCGTGAGTGTGGACGGTAAAATCGCCACACTGGGTGACCGCGTAGAAATCGTACCGGGGCTGAAGATCCGTATCGACGGTCATCTTATCTCCGTGAAAGAGTCTGCTGAGCAGATCTGCCGCGTGCTGGCTTACTATAAGCCGGAAGGCGAGCTGTGCACCCGCAACGACCCGGAAGGTCGCCCGACGGTGTTTGACCGTCTGCCAAAACTGCGTGGCGCTCGCTGGATTGCCGTCGGTCGTCTGGACGTGAACACCTGCGGTCTGCTGCTGTTTACCACCGACGGTGAGCTGGCAAACCGTCTGATGCACCCAAGCCGTGAAGTGGAACGTGAATACGCCGTGCGTGTCTTTGGCCAGGTTGATGAAAATAAACTGCGCGACCTGTCGCGTGGCGTTCAACTGGAAGACGGTCCTGCGGCGTTCAAAACCATCAAATTTACCGGTGGGGAAGGCATTAACCAGTGGTACAACGTAACCCTGACCGAAGGCCGTAACCGCGAGGTGCGTCGTCTTTGGGAAGCGGTCGGCGTCCAGGTTAGCCGTCTGATCCGCGTTCGCTACGGTGATATTTTGCTGCCAAAAGGCCTGCCTCGTGGGGGGTATACCGAACTGGATCTGACGCAAACGAACTATCTTCGTGAGCTGGTCGGCCTGACGCCAGAAACCACCTCGAAGGTGGCGGTGGAGAAAGATCGTCGTCGCATGAAGGCGAATCAGATCCGTCGTGCGGTGAAACGCCATAGCCAGGTGAACAGCAATCGCCGCGCCGGCAGCCGCAATAACAACGGTTAAAAACAGAAGCCCGGTCACAGTGACCGGGCTTTTTTTTAGTAATCAATCCCGATTTGCGCTTTGATACCTGCGTCAAAGGCATGCTTTACCGGACGCAGTTCGCTGACGGTATCGGCCAGCTCCAGAATATCCCGATGACACCCGCGCCCCGTGATGATGACCGTCTGATGGACAGGCCGGTTCTTGAGGGCCGTCAATACGGCGTCCAGCGGCAGATAATCGTAGGCGACCATGTAGGTGATCTCATCCAGCAGAACCATGTTCAGTGTGGGATCGGCCAGCATTCTTTTCGCGTGCTCCCAGACGGCGAGACAGGCTGCGGTATCGGTTTCCCGGTTCTGGGTGTTCCATGTAAACCCGGTCGCCATTACCTGAAACTCTACGCCGTGAGGCTCAAGCAAATTGCGCTCACCGTTGGGCCACTCGCCTTTAATAAACTGGATAACGCCGACTTTCTGCCCGTGGCCGACCGCACGGGTGGCGGTGCCAAACGCGGCGGTGGTTTTCCCTTTACCGTTACCGGTAAAAACGATGACGATCCCGCGCTCGTCCTGCGCGGCAGCGATGCGAGCGTCAACCTGTTCTTTCAGCCGCTGCTGGCGTTGCTGATGACGTTCTTCACTCATTGCGAAATTCCCGGCTTACGGCCCGGCTGGGCGTCAAAGGTCATCCCGGTTTTGCGGCGACTGTCATCACCCATCAGCCAGAGATAAAGCGGCATGATATCGGCCGGGGTTTTCAGCTTCTGCGGATCTTCACTCGGGAAGGCGCTGGCGCGCATTTTGGTGCGCGTTCCACCCGGATTAATGCAGTTTACGCGCAGATGACGGCTCTGGTACTCCTCCGACAGCACCTGCATCATGCCTTCGGTCGCGAATTTTGATACGGCATAGGCGCCCCAGTTCGCGCGCCCCTCCCGGCCAACGCTGGAGGAGGTGAAGACCAGTGAGCCAGAATCCGATTTGAGTAATAAAGGAAGCAGTGCCTGGGTCAGGAAAAACGTCCCGTTGACGTTGACCTGCATGACCTCCTGCCAGATCGCGGGATCCTGTTCATCCATCGGGCGAACCTCTCCAAGCAAACCGGCATTGTGCAGTACCCCGTCCAGTCGCGGGTAGTGCGTGCTGATGCGGTGAGCAAGCTCCTGACATGTCGCGGGGGTACAGGTGAGCAGATCCAGCGTGTACCAGCGGGCAGGAAGGCCACCTGCGGCTTCAATCTCCTGCGCCACCCCTTTCAGTTTTTCTTCGTTACGACCGGTCAGGATGACGCTCGCGCCATACTCAGCGTAGGTTAGCGCCGCTTCACGGCCAATCCCATCGCTGGCCCCGGTGACAAGGATGATGCGGTTCTGCAGCAGATTTTTTTGCGGTTGATAATGCACGGTGACTCCTCGGCGCACAGTGACTCAAAGACGCCTTCTTTTATGACTTTTCGGCTTTATGCCCGAATTAACATGAGAATTCAATCAGTCTACAGGACGCATTACTGTAAAATTAACAATTTGCAAATATTTAAACTCCCGACCGGGGATTCCTGAAGGCGGCTCGCAGAGGTAATGTCACGAGCGAGACGCATGGGCAGGGCTGTTGTACACTGCCGTGAAAGATTCGTGGTTAAATCAAGGTGGAACGCGTGGAATTACTTTCTCAATATGGGTTGTTTTTGGCCAAAATCGCAACGGTGGTGATTGCCATTGCGGTGGTTGCCGTTCTGATTGTTAACCTGACGCAGCGCAAGCGTCAGCGTGGGGAATTACGCATTACCCGCCTGAGCGAGCAGTACCAAGAGATGCAGGAAGAGATGTCACTGGCTCTGCTGGATACGCATCAACAGAAACTGTGGCATAAAGCGCAGAAGAAAAAGCATAAACAGGAAGCCAAAGCGGCGAAGGCAAAAGCTAAGCTCAATGCACCGCAGGATAAGGTCATTCCACGGGTTTATGTGCTCGATTTTAAAGGCAGCATGGATGCGCATGAAGTCGCGTCTTTGCGCGAAGAGGTCACTGCCGTGCTGGCCGTGGCGACACCGCAGGATCAGGTTGTCGTGCGTCTTGAAAGCCCGGGTGGCGTGGTTCACGGTTACGGGCTGGCGGCGTCGCAGCTGCAGCGTTTGCGTGAAAAACAGATCCCATTGACCGTGGCCGTGGATAAAGTGGCGGCGAGCGGTGGCTATATGATGGCCTGCGTGGCGGATAACATTGTTGCCGCGCCGTTCGCCATTATTGGCTCGATCGGCGTGGTCGCGCAAATCCCGAACTTTAACCGCTTCCTGAAAAATAAAGAGATTGATATCGAACTTCACACGGCGGGTCAGTACAAACGTACCCTGACGCTGCTCGGGGAAAACACAGAAGAAGGGCGTCAAAAATTCCGTGAGGATCTCAATGAAACGCATCACCTGTTTAAAGATTTTGTGCACCGTATGCGCCCGACGCTGGATATCGAACAGGTGGCAACGGGTGAGCACTGGTACGGCGTCCAGGCGCTGGAGAAAGGGCTGGTGGATGCCGTTGGCACCAGTGACGATCTGCTGCTCAACCTGATGGACGGCCGTGAGCTGGTTGGGGTGCGCTTTACCCAGCGTAAGCGACTGCTTGACCGCTTTACCAACAGCGCGGCAGAGAGTGCGGACCGCCTGCTGCTCCGCTGGCTACAACGCGGGCAGAAACCGCTGCTGTAAACAAAAACGCGAGGCCTGTGCCTCGCGTTTTGCGTTAATCGACCAGGTGATATTTCTCTGAAAGCGTATGCGCCAGGTATTTAAACATGTTAAACACGGCGGTGCTTTTCGGGGTCGGTAACCCCTGTTCGTCAAGGAAGTATTCACCGCTGAACACCAGCACGCCATTACGCTGCTCTACGCCGGTGGCTTCAATGCCCGCCAGCGTGTCTTCATGGTCACGGATAAGCTTGTTTGCTTCGATAAGCAGAGAGGCTCGGTCAATGGGTTGGGTCGTATTCTGCATAATCCACTCCTTAAACAGTGACAATAGTCTACGCCGCGGGCGCTTTGGGGGCAAATTTTCCCTGTTTTGTGAGGGGATAAGGTACGGGGACCTGGCTGGCAGGATTTGCTTTTGCATGCTAATAAAGTTGCGTAACGAATTTTATCAGGTAGAGTGTGCGCTTTCGTCATTCTGGCAACAGAATTGCTTGACATTCGACCGGGAATTCGTCACGAATTACACGAGATGTGAGAAAAATACCCGATAACTCAATCACCTGGGCGTGTTTTCTTTGATGCCCGGTAAGACAAAGGGGTTGATATCTCCTGACGCAGTCGCAATATCATTGGCTCGTCGTCAGCGGAAGGGAAATCAACGTGCGGCGTATTCCTGGAAGAATTAAATTAGGTAAAGGTGAATATGGGTAAAGCTCTCGTCATCGTTGAGTCCCCGGCAAAAGCCAAAACGATCAATAAGTATCTGGGTAATGACTACGTGGTTAAGTCCAGCGTCGGTCATATCCGCGATTTGCCGACCAGTGGCTCAGCCAGCAAAAAGAGCGCAGACTCTACCTCCACCAAAGGGGCTAAAAAGCCTAAAAAGGATGAACGTAGCGCGCTTGTCAACCGCATGGGTGTTAACCCATGGCATAACTGGGATGCACACTATGAAGTGCTGCCAGGGAAAGAAAAAGTCGTTAACGAGCTGAAGCAGCTGGCTGAAAAAGCAGACCACATATATCTCGCAACCGACCTTGACCGCGAAGGGGAGGCCATTGCATGGCACCTGCGGGAAGTGATCGGGGGCGATGACAAACGCTACAGCCGTGTAGTGTTTAACGAAATTACGAAGAATGCGATTCGTCAGGCGTTTGAGAAGCCGGGCGAGCTGAATATTGACCGTGTCAACGCCCAGCAGGCGCGTCGTTTTATGGACCGCGTTGTGGGCTATATGGTCTCTCCACTGCTGTGGAAGAAGATTGCCCGTGGCCTGTCCGCAGGACGCGTGCAATCTGTTGCCGTGCGCCTGGTCGTTGAGCGTGAGCGCGAAATTAAAGCCTTCGTGCCGGAAGAGTTCTGGGAAGTGGACGCCAGCGTGACCACGCCGGGCGGAGACGCACTGCCGCTGCAGGTCAGCCATCAGAACGACAAGCCTTTCCGTCCAGAAAACCGCGACCAGACCATGGCCGCCGTGGCGCTGCTGGAAAAGGCTCGCTATCAGGTACTGGAACGCGAAGACAAACCGACCAGCAGCAAGCCTGGGGCGCCGTTTATTACCTCCACGCTGCAACAGGCGGCAAGTACCCGTCTGGGTTACGGCGTGAAGAAAACCATGATGATGGCCCAGCGCCTGTATGAAGCGGGTTACATCACCTATATGCGTACTGACTCAACTAACCTGAGCCAGGACGCGGTTAACATGGTGCGTGGCTATATCAGTGACAATTTCGGCAAGAAATACCTGCCGGAAACTGCCAACCAGTTCGCCAGCAAAGAGAATTCTCAGGAAGCGCACGAAGCAATTCGTCCTTCTGATGTCTCTGTGTTAGCCGAATCGCTGAAGGATATGGAAGCGGACGCGCAGAAGCTGTATCAGCTGATCTGGCGTCAGTTCGTGGCGTGTCAGATGACGCCAGCGCAGTACGATTCCACCACGCTGACCGTCGGCGCGGGGGATTTCCGTCTCAAGGCGCGCGGTCGCATCCTGCGCTTCGATGGCTGGACGAAAGTGATGCCCGCGCTGCGTAAAGGCGATGAAGACCGGACGCTGCCTGCGGTGAACAAAGGGGACGAACTGTCTCTGGTTGAGCTGATCCCGGCTCAGCACTTCACCAAACCACCTGCGCGCTTTAGCGAAGCCTCTCTGGTAAAAGAGCTGGAAAAACGCGGTATTGGCCGCCCGTCAACCTACGCGTCCATCATCTCGACGATTCAGGACCGTGGTTACGTACGTGTTGAAAACCGTCGTTTCTATGCGGAAAAAATGGGGGAGATCGTCACCGATCGCCTGGAAGCCAACTTCCGCGAGTTGATGAACTACGATTTCACCGCGCAAATGGAAGACAGCCTCGATCAGGTTGCCAGCCATCAGGCAGAGTGGAAAAAAGTACTCGATAGCTTCTTCAGTGACTTTACCGACCAGCTTGAAAAAGCGGAGAAAGATCCTGAAGAGGGCGGCATGCTGCCTAACCAGATGGTCCTGACCAGCATCGACTGCCCTACATGTGGCCGCAAGATGGGGATTCGCACCGCAACGACGGGCGTATTCCTCGGCTGCTCTGGCTATGCGCTGTCGCCAAAAGAGCGCTGCAAAACCACCATCAACCTGGTGCCTGAGAATGAAGTTCTTAACGTGCTGGAAGGTGATGATGCAGAAACCAACGCCCTGCGTGCCAAACGCCGCTGCAAAAAATGCGGCACGGCGATGGACAGCTACCTGATCGATCCAAAACGTAAATTGCACGTCTGCGGTAACAACCCAACGTGTGACGGCTATGAGATCGAAGAGGGTGAGTTCCGCATTAAAGGCTATGACGGTCCGATTGTGGAGTGCGAGAAATGTGGTTCTGAAATGCACCTGAAAATGGGGCGTTTCGGGAAGTATATGGCCTGCACCAACGACGAGTGTAAAAACACGCGCAAAATTCTGCGTAACGGTGAAGTGGCTCCGCCGAAGGAAGACCCGGTTCCGTTGCCAGAGTTACCGTGTGAGAAGTCCGATGCCTATTTCGTGCTGCGTGATGGCGCTGCAGGGGTTTTCCTTGCAGCCAACACGTTCCCGAAATCGCGCGAAACCCGCGCGCCGCTGGTGGAAGAGTTACACCGTTTCCGCGACCGTCTGCCTGAGAAACTGCGTTACCTGGCCGATGCGCCTCAGCAGGATCCGGAAGGCAACAAAACCGTGGTACGTTTTAGCCGTAAAACGAAGCAGCAGTATGTGGCGGCAGAGAAAGAGGGTAAAGCGACCGGATGGTCAGCCTTCTTTGTCGATGGCAAATGGGTTGAAGGCAAGAAATAATCTTCCCTTACCGTAACTTACCTGCAAAAGGGCCGGCTTTCCGGCCCTTTTTTATTGCCTTGTTATTATTTTTTGTTCCGTACTATACAGTCAGGCTATAAATGATATAGTGGTTATAGTTAACCTGTTTCTTATTATTAAATCGTCTTAAGCGATTGACCGCATGCGCTAAATCGGATGGTCTGGCATGAAATTACAGCAGCTTCGTTATATCGTTGAGGTGGTGAATCACAACCTTAACGTCTCTTCTACCGCCGAGGGTTTGTATACCTCGCAACCGGGTATCAGCAAACAAGTTCGTATGCTGGAGGACGAGTTAGGTATCCAGATATTTGCCCGCAGCGGTAAGCACCTGACGCAGGTGACGCCTGCAGGGCAGGAAATCATCCGTATTGCGCGGGAAGTCCTCTCCAAAGTCGATGCGATTAAGTCTGTGGCCGGGGAACACACCTGGCCGGATAAAGGCTCGCTGTATATCGCCACGACGCATACCCAGGCACGCTATGCGCTTCCGGGTGTGATTAAGGGCTTTATCGAACGTTATCCACGCGTCTCGCTGCATATGCATCAGGGCTCACCAACGCAGATTGCGGAGGCGGTATCGAAAGGTAATGCGGACTTTGCTATCGCAACGGAGGCGCTGCACCTGTATGACGATCTGGTAATGCTTCCATGCTACCACTGGAACCGTTCCATTGTGGTCACCCCTGATCACCCGCTGGCGGGTAAAGGCTCGGTGACGATCGAAGAGCTGGCGCAATATCCTTTAGTGACCTACACGTTTGGTTTTACCGGGCGCTCGGAGCTCGATACGGCGTTTAACCGGGCAGGATTAACGCCGCGTATTGTCTTTACCGCCACCGATGCCGACGTGATTAAGACCTATGTCCGGCTGGGGCTGGGGGTAGGCGTCATCGCCAGCATGGCGGTCGATCCGGTGTCAGACCCTGACCTGGTACGCCTTGATGCGCACGATATTTTCAGCCATAGCACCACAAAAATTGGGTTCCGTCGCAGCACCTTCCTGCGTAGCTATATGTATGATTTTATTCAGCGCTTTGCCCCGCATTTAACGCGTGATGTGGTGGATACCGCCGTTGCATTACGCTCTAATGAAGATATTGAAGAGATGTTTAAAGATATCAAACTCCCGGCAAAATAATCACACCCGGTATCTTTCCCCTGCGGAAAGATACCGAAATAACCCCTCAAAGCTAAATTAGAATTATCATCATCTACCCTCCCTGCCATATAATGTCATTAGCCTTTTATTTTGTGTGGTTTTAATGTCGTGAATTGGCGACAAAAGTAGAAACTATTTTACGGCTTCGCAAATTTTTCTTTTCAATTATTTATTTCTGGTCAAAAGATTGAATATTTCATACCTCCCGATGCGTAAATTCACTGGCTTTTCGGCTAAAGTTTCTTTAGGATTTATCTCAACAGATGATTAATTGTACCAATTGTTTGGTCCTAAATGATAAGCGATGTCGATTGTATGAGGTTAGCAATGCCTTCAGGAAGTGAAGAACCGCAAAGGGATCCTGCGCTCAAGCGTAAAGCCTGGCTGGCGGTCTTTCTCGTCTCCGCCCTGTTTTGGGTGGCTGTTGCTCTCCTGGCCTGGAAATATTGGGGTTAAATATGGCAGTGACGGTTCGTACAGCTTCGGTGAAACAGATGTGTCAGCATCGTGACAATGGCCACAGAGGGCGGAAAGCACCGGCGACGGTTGTCCCCGCGTCCTGGAAACTGACGCCGCAGCAGCAAGCGTTTATTGATGTGTTCGCAGAAGACGAACCCAAAAAACAATAATTTAGTTTATTGCGTAACGATGCAAATAGTCTGAATAAGACTCTGCACCTTTGTACTCTTTAATAAATACACATCAGCAATATAGCGCTGAGGACAAACCTCGGAACTTTTTATAAATAATGCCTGGTGTCCCTATGATGAATAACATGACGTCTCACAAATACTGGTCATGGATCGGCGTTTTTACCGTGTCGATTCTGTTCTGGAGCCAACTCATCTGGCTGGCCCTAAGCTAAATTGTAAAACCTCGCTACGGCGGGGTTTTTTGTTTCCTCCCTTCTGGACCAGTCCGAAATTTATCAATTTGGGTTGTTATCAAAACGTTACGACATCTTTGTGTTATCTTTAATTACAGCCCTGATGATTGTCGGGACATCTCTGTGATTAAGGAGGAGCTTATGTCGTTAACCCTACGCGAAGCCAGTAAGGACACATTACAGGCAGAAAATAAAACCTGGCATTACTACAGCCTGCCGAAGGCTGCCAGAACGCTTGGGGACATTTCGCGTTTACCCAAGTCATTGAAAGTTTTACTTGAAAATCTCCTGCGCTGGCAGGATGGTGACTCCGTTACCCTCGAAGATATTCAGGCACTGGCAGGGTGGCTCAAGAATGCCCATGCCGACAGAGAAATCGCCTACCGCCCGGCAAGGGTCCTGATGCAGGACTTTACCGGCGTTCCTGCGGTGGTTGATTTAGCCGCCATGCGCGAGGCCGTTAAGCGCCTCGGGGGTGACACGGCAAAAGTGAATCCACTCTCCCCGGTTGATCTCGTCATCGACCACTCCGTCACCGTGGATCGATTCGGCGATGACGATGCCTTTGGCGAGAACGTGCGACTGGAAATGGAGCGTAACCACGAGCGCTACGTCTTTCTGAAGTGGGGACAGCAGGCGTTCAGCCGGTTTAGCGTGGTCCCGCCAGGTACCGGTATTTGTCACCAGGTGAACCTTGAGTACCTGGGTAAAGCTGTCTGGAGCGAATTGCAGGATAAAGAGTGGGTGGCTTACCCGGACACGCTGGTAGGCACGGACTCGCATACCACCATGATCAACGGTCTGGGTGTGCTGGGCTGGGGCGTAGGCGGTATTGAAGCGGAAGCCGCTATGCTCGGCCAGCCGGTCTCTATGCTCATCCCTGATGTGGTGGGCTTCAAGCTGACCGGCAAGTTGTCCGAAGGCATTACCGCCACCGATCTGGTGCTCACCGTCACCCAGATGCTGCGTAAGCACGGCGTGGTGGGCAAGTTTGTTGAATTCTACGGCGACGGACTGGATTCGCTGCCGCTGGCCGACCGCGCCACCATCGCCAATATGGCGCCGGAATATGGCGCGACCTGCGGCTTTTTCCCTATCGATGACGTCACGCTGGAATATATGCGTCTCAGTGGCCGCAGCGAAGAGCAGGTGGCGCTGGTAGAGGCGTATACCAAAGCCCAGGGGATGTGGCGAAATCCGGGTGATGAGCCAGTATTTACCAGCACCCTGGAGCTGGACATGGGAACGGTAGAGGCGAGCCTCGCCGGGCCTAAACGTCCTCAGGATCGCGTCGCACTGACCGATGTACCGAAAGCGTTTACCGCCAGCAATGAGCTGGAGGTGAACGTGGCGAAGAAAGACCATCGTCCAGTCGACTATGTTCTGAACGGTCATCAGTATCAGCTTCCGGACGGCGCGGTGGTGATTGCCGCCATAACCTCCTGCACCAACACGTCGAACCCCAGCGTATTGATGGCTGCCGGTTTGCTGGCAAAAAAAGCGGTCGAGCTTGGGCTCAAACCCCAGCCGTGGGTCAAGGCCTCGCTGGCACCGGGCTCCAAGGTGGTGTCGGATTACCTCGCTCAGGCCAAACTGACGCCGTATCTCGACGAACTGGGCTTTAATCTCGTGGGCTATGGCTGTACGACCTGTATTGGTAACTCCGGTCCGCTGCCTGAGCCCATTGAAACGGCGATTAAGCAGGGCGACCTGACGGTTGGCGCTGTGCTTTCCGGGAACCGCAACTTTGAAGGGCGCATTCATCCGCTGGTAAAAACCAACTGGCTTGCCTCGCCGCCGCTGGTCGTGGCTTATGCGCTGGCAGGGAATATGAATATCAATCTCGTGACCGATCCGATTGGTCACGATCGCAAGAATGACCCTGTTTATTTGAAAGATATCTGGCCGTCCTCGCGGGAAATCGCGCTGGCCGTTGAAAAGGTCTCCACCGAGATGTTCCGCAAGGAGTATGCGGAAGTCTTTGAAGGCACGCCGGAATGGAAAGCCATTAACGTTGCAGGTTCGGATACCTATGACTGGCAGGATGACTCGACCTATATTCGTCTGTCGCCATTCTTTGATGAGATGCTGGCCGAGCCGGCGCCGCTCAAGGATATTCACGGCGCGCGCATCCTGGCGATGCTGGGGGATTCTGTCACGACTGACCATATCTCTCCGGCGGGGAGTATCAAAGCCGATAGCCCTGCAGGCCGCTATCTGCAAAGCCGTGGCGTAGAGCGCCGTGATTTTAACTCCTATGGTTCGCGCCGTGGTAACCATGAAATCATGATGCGCGGCACGTTTGCTAACATCCGTATTCGTAATGAAATGGTACCGGGTGTGGAAGGGGGCATGACGCGTCTTCTGCCGGGGACGGAAGTCGTTTCGATTTATGACGCGGCCGTCAAATATCAGCAGCAAGGTACGCCGCTGGCGGTGATCGCCGGGAAAGAGTACGGTTCTGGCTCAAGCCGTGACTGGGCAGCGAAAGGTCCGCGCCTGCTTGGCGTGCGCGTGGTTATCGCGGAATCGTTCGAACGTATTCACCGGTCGAATCTGATTGGCATGGGGATCCTGCCGCTTGAGTTCCCGCAGGGCGTGACGCGCAAAACCCTGGGCCTGACGGGGGAAGAGCAGATTGACATCAGCGGGCTGCAAAACCTGGCGCCGGGGAAAACGGTGCCGGTGAAATTAACGCGGGCAGACGGGAAAACCGAGGTGGTGGAATGCCGGTGTCGTATTGATACGGCCACCGAGCTGACCTATTACCAGAACGACGGCATTTTACATTATGTGATTCGTAAGATGCTGGACTGATGAAAGAGCCCGGCCTGTGCCGGGCTTTTTTACATCACTCTTTCAGAAGATGGCCCATCTTGGCGGCTTTGGTATCGAGATAGTGGGCGTTTTTCGGGTTACGGCCGACAATCAGCGGAACACGCTCGACGATATTGATCCCCGCTTCGGTCAGGATCTCCACTTTTTTGGGGTTATTGGTCAGGAGTCGAACTTCATCCACGCCCAGCAGTTTGAACATATCGGCACACAGGGTGAAATCACGCTCATCAGCGGCGAAGCCGAGTTGATGATTCGCTTCAACCGTATCGTAGCCCTGGTCCTGAAGTGCGTAAGCGCGAATTTTATTCAGCAGACCAATATTGCGGCCTTCCTGACGGTGATAAAGCAGCACACCACGGCCTTCTTCAGCAATATGAGAGAGGGCCGCTTCCAGCTGGAAACCACAATCACAGCGCAGGCTGAACAGTGCATCGCCGGTAAGACACTCCGAATGTACACGGGACAGCACCGGCGTCTGCCCTGAAATGTCGCCATAAACCAGTGCGACATGATCCTGTCCGGTTGCCAGTTCTTCAAATCCGACCATCAGGAAATCGCCCCATGGGGTTGGCAGTTTGGCTTCTGCCACACGTTTAAGCTGCATGTGATTCTCCAGAGTAGGCTGGCACGTTTCGTGTCCAGGCCCTGTTTTACTTTCTGTATCTGCTCATTTTGCCACAAGCCCGGCATGTTCGCCTAATGGGCGCCACGCTATATGAACGTTAAACGCACGATCCGACATCTCCACCCGGCGGATAAATTTCAGTTATGATTGTGACGCTTAGCGAAAAAGGAGAAGACATGCTTTCAATCGCCAGACGTACGGCAGCAGGTGCGGCCATTTTACTGATTATGCCTCTGGCCGTATGGGTTTCAGGCTGGATGTGGCAGCCCGGGCACAATACCGCGTGGCTGAAAACGTTATACTGGATTACGGAGACGGTGACCCAGCCGTGGGGAATCATTACCCACGTGCTTCTCTGTGCCTGGTTCCTCTGGTGCCTGCGTTTTCGTCTGCGCGCGGCGCTGATGTTGTTTGCGATCCTCGCGGGAGCGATCGTTATTGGCCAGGGCGTTAAGTCCTGGGTAAAGGATCGCGTTCAGGAGCCGCGACCTTTTGTCGTCTGGCTGGAAAAAGCACATCATATTCCTGTCGATGAGTTCTACACTTTAAAGCGTAAAGATCGCGGGGCGCTGGTAAAGGAACAGCTTTCGGAACAGCAGGATATCCCAAAGTTCTTGCGTAAACACTGGCAAAAAGAGACCGGGTTCGCGTTTCCTTCCGGTCACACCATGTTTGCGGCCAGCTGGGCATTACTGGGGGTCGGGCTGCTTTGGCCACGACGCCGGACAGTCACCATCGCGATTCTGCTGGTCTGGGCAACGGGGGTGATGGGGAGCCGCTTACTGCTGGGGATGCACTGGCCACGGGACCTGGTCGTCGCTACGCTTCTCTCATGGATGCTGGTGACGCTGGCGACCTGGCTTGCTGAACGCTTCTGCGGGCCGCTTACGCCACCGCCAGAAGAGAAACAAGAAATAGCCGAACGGGAGCAAAACGACGCCTGACGGTTGATATTCCGTATTTTGCCCATAAATCCATGACTGGCGCGTCACTTTTTCCGTTTCGCGCCCGTCACTAAAATGGTAGTTTATAAGGCTGATTGCGGTGAGTTGAACACACTTTATTCGCTTGAACCACATAACGGGAAGTAATGTGAAATATTTACTCATTTTCTTACTGGTCTTGGCGATTTTTGTCATTTCAGTCACATTGGGTGCGCAAAACGATCAACAGGTGACGTTTAACTATCTGCTGGCTCAGGGCGAGTATCGCGTGTCGAGCCTGCTGGCGGTCTTATTTGCTGCGGGCTTTGCCATCGGCTGGCTGGTTTGCGGTCTGTTCTGGTTGAAAGTCCGTGTCTCTCTTGCGCGCGCTGAACGTAAAATTAAACGACTCGAAAATAACATTGCGCCTGCGTCCGACGTACCGGAAAGCTCTGGTGTGCCGGTCGTGAAGGAATAATCGACGATGCTGGAGTTGTTGTTTCTGCTTTTGCCTGTCGCCGCAGCCTATGGCTGGTACATGGGCCGCAGAAGTGCGCAACAAACAAAACAGGATGAGGCCAACCGTCTCTCCCGCGACTACGTGGCGGGGGTGAACTTCCTTCTGAGTAATCAACAGGACAAAGCGGTAGATCTGTTCCTCGACATGCTGAAAGAGGATACCGGGACCGTTGAAGCGCATCTCACCTTAGGCAACCTGTTCCGCTCGCGCGGTGAGGTCGATCGCGCCATTCGTATCCACCAGACTCTGATGGAAAGCGCCTCCCTGACATACGAGCAACGCCTCCTCGCCGTACAACAGCTGGGGCGGGATTACATGGCCGCAGGGCTCTACGATCGCGCTGAAGATATGTTCTCGCAGCTGGTGGACGAAACGGATTTCCGCATCGGCGCGCTGCAGCAGCTGTTGCAAATTTATCAGGCCACCAGTGACTGGCAGAAAGCCATTGATACGGCCGAACGTCTGGTGAAGCTGGGTAAAGACAAGCAGCGCGTAGAGATAGCCCATTTCTACTGCGAGCTTGCCCTTCAGCAGATGGGCAATGACGACATGGACAAAGCCATGGCGTTGCTGAAGAAAGGGGCCGCCGCAGACCGCAACAGCGCGCGCATCTCCATCATGATGGGGCGTGTCTTTATGGCGAAAGGTGACTACGCCAAAGCCGTTGAAAGCCTGCTGCGGGTGATCGACCAGGACAAAGAGCTGGTCAGTGAAACGCTGGAGATGCTGCAAACCTGCTACCAACAGCTGGGCAAGCAGGAGGAGTGGGTCGCTTTCCTGCGTCGCTGTGTGGAAGAGAATACCGGCGCGACCGCGGAACTGATGCTCTCAGACGTGGTTGAGCAGTATGAGGGGAGTGATACCGCCCAGGTCTATATTACCCGGCAGCTGCAGCGTCATCCGACCATGCGGGTTTTCCACAAGCTGATGGATTACCACCTGAACGATGCTGAAGAAGGGCGCGCGAAAGAGAGCCTGATGGTCCTGCGCGACATGGTCGGCGAGCAGGTGCGCAGTAAGCCGCGCTATCGTTGCCAGAAATGTGGTTTCACCGCCTATACGCTCTACTGGCATTGTCCATCATGCCGTGCCTGGTCCACCATTAAGCCTATACGTGGTCTCGACGGACAGTAATTTTTTAAAACGCCTTATTTTAGTTACAACATACTAATGGCTTTAAAACCTCTTCTGGCTCCGTGCGGTTTGTCGGCTTAGCAGAGGGCGCAAATGGATCCTGTCATTTTGCAGCGCCGGCAGGTAGAATGCTCGCCGTTTATCTGTTCCGCGCCGCTGCGCGCCCATAGACGAAAAGGGCTGGTCATGACGTCTGTTACATCCTCCACTTCCCGCGTAATTACCGATTCTCCTGTTGTTGTTGCGCTTGATTACAATAAGCGTGACGACGCGCTGGCGTTTGTCGACGGTATCGACCCTCGCGATTGCCGCCTGAAAGTTGGCAAAGAGATGTTCACGCTGTTTGGACCGCAAATTGTTCGCGATTTGCAACAGCGCGGCTTTGACGTTTTCCTTGACCTCAAATTCCACGATATCCCGAATACCACGGCGCATGCCGTTGCCGCCGCTGCAGAGCTCGGCGTCTGGATGGTCAACGTTCATGCGTCGGGTGGGGCAAGAATGATGACGGCCGCCCGTGAAGCGCTCGTGCCGTTCGGCCAGGATGCGCCGTTACTGATTGCGGTGACTGTGCTGACCAGTATGGACGAAAGTGATTTACGCGATCTCGGTGTGACGTTGTCACCTGCGGAACAGGCCGAGCGTCTCGCGCGACTGACGCAACAGTGTGGCCTTGACGGCGTCGTCTGCTCGGCGCAGGAAGCTGTACGTTTCAAGTCTGCACTGGGTCAGGATTTCAAACTCGTCACCCCAGGGATCCGTCCCGCAGGCAGCGACGTTGGCGATCAGCGCCGTATTATGACCCCTGAGCAGGCGCTGGCAGCAGGCGTAGACTACATGGTCATCGGACGTCCGGTAACGCAGTCTGCAAACCCGGCTGAGGCGCTGAAGGCCATCAACGCATCGTTGAAGAAGGGGGCATAATGACCGATTCCAACAGTCGTCTGGTCTACTCAACCGAGAGCGGACGCATAGACGAACCGAAAACGAAAGTGGAGCGTCCAAAAGGGGACGGTATCGTTCGCATCCAGCGTCAAACCAGCGGGCGAAAAGGTAAAGGGGTTTGCCTTATCACGGGTATTGACCTGGATGATGCTGGGCTGATAACGCTGGCGGCCGAGTTGAAAAAGAAGTGTGGCTGCGGCGGTGCCGTGAAAGACGGCATTATTGAAATCCAGGGCGATAAGCGCGATCTAATAAAGTCTCTGCTCGAAGCCAAAGGCATGAAAGTCAAACTGGCGGGTGGTTAAAATAAATAAGCCGCGGCAATTGCCGCGGCTCGTTTTATATACGTGCGTAAGTCAGACCTGAAATGCGTTCAAATATCGCAATATCGGGGGAAGGCTTATAGAGTAATTATTTGCCAACCTGGTGACCGATAATACCACCGACAGCAGCGCCACCTAATGTACCCAGCGTACTACCATCTGTTAAGACTGCACCACCGAGAGCACCAGCACCGGCACCAATCGCGGTGTTACGGTCACGTTTAGACCAGTTAGAGCATGCGCTCAGGGACATTGCTACAGTGATTGCCAGAACAGCGGCGGCTAATTTTTTGCTGGTTAAGGTCATAATACTTTCTCCTGAATTATCGATTCACGGAAAGATGTACACGTTAAGTATAGACGAATCGAATACTTAAAACCGTTCTCCGTGAAAGCTGGTCGCGCAGGTGTTACGTCATCACGCAGGTGATAGTCACTTCCTGTTATATCGCTAACAATAATTTTACGACTTTACGTCAGGTTAAACAGGTAAAAACTCTTAAAGCAGGGTTAAGAATCTTCTCAGAGAAAGAACAACATGCGCGCCCGAATTCGGGCGCGGAGGGAAATCAGGCGGTTGTTTTGATTATATTGACGACGAGACCATCTTTTTCCATTTTATTCCGGTGCTCCTCGCTTAAACGATCGTCAGTAATAACGCGGCTAAAGCGTGAAACGGGTCCCATGGTGTAAGGATGAACGGCGCCAAATTTTGAGCTATCGGTGAGCACTATGGCTTCACACTCTTTTTCCAGTACGGCGTTTACGACGTCAGAGCGCATCATATCCCGGCCGGTAAAGCCCGTTTCCGGTTGCCAGCCGTCAATCCCGATAAAGGCCTTACTGAAATGGACCTGCTGGACGTACTGACGGGTCAGCGGGCCGACCATGCTTTCACTTTTTTTCTGGTAAATACCGCCCAGCAGAATCACCTCGCAGCGCGTCTCTTTAAGCAAATGCGCGATATAACTACTGACAGTGATAATGGTTACGTCCTTCTGATCGGCAAGCGTGCGCGCCAGAAGGGCATTACTGCTGCCGTTTTCAATAAAGACTGTCTCGCCATTATTCACTAACGATGCGGCAAATTCCGCCAGTTCACGTTTCAGGGCGTAGTTATTCATCATACGCGTCTCTACATCATCACTGTCCAGCGGGACAGCATACCCGTGCGCGCGACGCAGGTAGCTCTGTTTTTCCAGCAGATTAAGATCCTGACGGATGGTGACTTCAGAAACGCCAGTGGTTTTGGCGAGATCGACTACGCTGACGCGCCCCTGGTCAATGACCATCTGCAAAATGAGTTGTTGTCGGGAATTCATAGCATCCATTTAATAAAGCGAAACGAAGTCGGAAACGGTGGGTTTAAACTTCCCACGGCGCTTTGGGCTGGCTGTTTTCGGGCACAACGTCAGCGCCATTCTGAGCAAGAAGTTCAGACTTCAGGATCTCCAGATTACGAATAGCAGAGTGATAATCGCCCGCCACCAGGATATCCAGCACGGTATCAATACGTTGTGCTACAGCTTGTGCATCAATAGTAGACATAATCTCACCCCAGGCGCGAAAAGTTAATATTTTCAATGATGCAGAAATTAGGATCAAAAGAGAAGGGAAAAAATGCAATAACGAAATCACATAAACGGAAGTGATAAGTTTATTCCCCCTCATAAAGCAGGCCGGGTGAGTGGATTAGTCTAAAACTGCGCGCAAGGCGCTTTTTATAAGAGGTATTAGACTATGACAGTTATCAATCAGCCAACCTGCACACTGTTTACCGATACTGAACGGTTCACCCAGTTGTCAGGCTATTACGAGGCGGAACGACGCACAGTCTGGATGATGCTGCGAGCCCAGCCACGTCCGTGCTTCAACCATGCGTTAATCGAGGAGATCATGAATTTTTCATGGCTGGTTCGCCAGTCCGGCTTTACGGTTGATTTTTGGGTTACCGGTTCGCTGGTGCCTGAAAAGTATAACGTGGGCGGCGATTTACAATTCTTCGTCGAATGCCTGCAGAACGGGCGTCGTGAAGCATTACGGGCGTATGCCCGCGCCTGCGTTGATTGCGTCCACGCCGCGTCACGGGGGTTTGATACAGGAGCCATCAGCCTGGCAATGGTCGAAGGCAGTGCATTAGGGGGTGGCTTTGAGGCCGCGCTGGCGCACCATTTTGTCCTGGCGCAGCGCGATGCCCGTTTAGGTTTCCCTGAAATCGCCTTTAATTTGTTCCCGGGGATGGGCGGATACTCCCTGGTGGCACGCCGGTCAGGCATGAAGCTGGCGGAGGAACTCATCTACAAAGGAGAGTCTCATACGGCGGAATGGTACGAACAGCACGGGCTAGTGGATGTGCTGTTTGAACCCGGACAAAGCTATGTCTCTGCCAGAACCTTCATCGATACGCTGGCACCAAAACTGAATGGCGTAAGGGCGATGTTGCGCGCTCGTGCGCGTGTTCTGCAGTTGCCTCGCAGTGAACTGATGGACATCACGGAAGACTGGGTTGACGCGGCGTTCTGCCTGGAGCCCAAAGATATCGCCTACATGGAGCGTCTGGTGATGCTGCAAAACCGCCATCACGCGGCGGGTTTGCGTAAAGCCAGTTAACGTTGTTTACGCGCTTGATATCGTTTTAGCCATCGCTCGAATGCGGCAGCGGGCATCGGCTTAGCAAACAGAAAACCCTGCCGTTCGTTGACGCCGTTCTTGGTCAGAAAGGCGTCTTCTTTTGCATTTTCCACTCCTTCAGCAATCACCTGCAGGTTCAGCGCCTGTGCCACCGCGACGATGGCGCGCACCAGAGACTGGGAGATTGACTGCTTATGAATGTCTCTGACAAAAGACTGATCGAGTTTTATGGCATCAATGGGGAAGCGGGCCAGTTGAGAAAGGGACGAGTAGCCGGTACCAAAATCGTCGAGGTGAATTTGTGCCCCGAGCCGGCTGAACTGCTGGATCACCGAAAGCGCCAGCTCTTCGTTCTCAATCAGACAGCTTTCTGTCAATTCAACGTCGACAGGGCAGTATTCAAAGTTCAAATCCTTCAGCGCCTGTTTCAGGTCACTGAAAATTGTCTGGTCGGCAAGCTGGCGCGCAGAGACGTTCACGGCCACGCGCAGGTTTATCCCCTTGTCGCGCCATTTCGCCACCTGGCGAACCACATCCAGCATGACCCAACGGCCCAGCGGCACAATCAAGCCCGACTCCTCGGCATAAGAGATAAACTCCAGCGGCGGGATCAGACCGCGCTCCGGCGATTGCCAGCGGACCAGCGCTTCCAGACTTCTGATCTCTCCGCGCCAGGTTATTTTAGGCTGGTAGTGGATCAGCAGTTGATCGTTATCCAGCGCTTTACGCAGGTTGGTATCCAGCCAGAGATACTCGAACACGCGCTGGTTCATCTCGGGAGAGAAGACGCAGAACTTGCCGCGGCCGTTCTCTTTCGCGGTATACATGGCGGTATCGGCGTTACGAATGACGCTTTCCCGGTCGTTACCGTGCTGCGGGGCGAGGGCAATCCCCAACGAGCAGCCGGTGTAAACCTCAATCAGACCGATTCTGAACGGCTGGCGCAGGCGAGTCAAAATACGGGACGCCATCGCCTCCAGAGACCCCTGAGAGGTATGGGTGGCCATGACGATAAACTCATCACCGCCAAGCCGGGCCAGCACCTGGCCCTCATCCAGGCAACTCAAAATGGCGAGCGCGACAGCCTGTAACAGCTGATCGCCAAACATATGCCCGTAGGCGTCGTTTACCTTTTTAAAGTTATCCAGATCGAGATACACCACGCCAACCTGCGTATCGCCGCGGGTAGCGATGGCGTCAGAAATCAATTCGTGAATGGCATTGCGGTTTGGCAAACCGGTGATGGTATCGGTATTGGCCAGCACGCGCAGCCGCTCCTGCGCGCGGCGTTCCTCGGTAATGTCGGTACCGGAACAGATGAGGAAAATTTCATTTTTACCGCTGCCGCTATGAACAAATTTGTTTCTGAACAGAAACAACCGTTGCCCCTTACGCGTTTTGATCCAGCGTTCCACTTCGTAGGAGCTGCCGTTGCGAAAGAAACCGGTAATATTCCGCTTTGAGGCTGCCGCTTCGCTGCGGCTCATAAACAGCTTAAACACGTTCTGGCCAATCACTTCGTGTTCTTTGAGACCGGTGTACTCTTCGCTCAGCCGGTTAAAACGCTGAATATTGCCGTTCTGATCGAGAATAACGATGACGGAGTTAGCCTCTGAAACAACCTGTTCCGCAAAAGAGAGTCCCTGAGCCAGATCGCGGGCCACGGAAGGGGTATCGTTCCAGGCCGACGCGGTGCCTGCCCACTCGTTGCGGGTGATTTTGCGCCCCACAAGATGGACCGGCACCTCTTCCCCGTACAGGGAGAGCGACATGGAAATACTGGAGGTAATCACGGTTAACTGACGGATAAGATCGGCCTGCTCGTCGTCCAGCGCCACCACCTGCGTAACGTCGGCATTTTCGCTGGTGGCCAGGTGCAGAGCATTGCTGTCAGCTGACAGGCGCCACCAGGGGCTGTGCGTCCCCATGTAACGAAACAGCAAATTCTGCTCCAGATCGTCCATCATGTTTTCTCCCGCAGCTGTTCATTAGCGCACAAATTATTCATTTGCAGTCGACTTTTCCGTTGTGAAACAGCGGCAAAACCGAAGTGAACTTATTGTTTTTCCCTGTTTTCTTATAATAAAACGAGTCAGGCAGAAAAAAATACCGAGCGTATAAAAATTCAGGTAACCGAATATAACAACCCCTTTTACTGTAGATAATTATGGCGATTTTGGGCGAAGGGAGAGGGGAATTTGTGAGAAAACGTGATGATTTTGTGTCGAGGGTAAAAAGAGAGATTGTCGGCCACTCCTGAGAGGAAATGACCGACAATTGAACAGCTTATCAGGCGACAGGGCGTGCGATAATACTGCGAGTTTCCATGCGGACTTCGGCGATAGTTACGTCAATCACGTCAGTGACTTTGTAAACTGTTTCACCTTTAATTTGCACCGTTCCGTTTTCCTGGCTGCAGACCATTTCGTCACGGACAGCGTGCAGGAACGGAGCAGGAATAAAGGCCACCGCGCCGTTATCGACCAGACGTACGCGCATACCCCCGCGGCTGATATCAATGATCTCTGCCGCAAAACGGGTATCCGTGCCGGCTTTATCCTGCAGGAAGCGCGCGTACAGCCAGTCTCCCACGTCACGCTCCGCCATGCGGTTCAGGCGGCGACGTTCGGCCATCTGCAGCGTGGTCTCCTCCTGAGGACGGGCAATCGTTTCGCCTTTGATGATGGCTTTCAGCAGACGGTGGTTCACCATATCGCCGTATTTACGGATGGGCGATGTCCAGGTGGCGTACGCTTCCAGGCCGAGGCCAAAGTGCGGGCCTGGCTCGGTGCTGATTTCTGCGAAGGACTGGAAGCGACGAATACGGCTGTCCAGGAAACCGGATGGCTGTGCATCCAGCTCGCGACGAAGCTTGCAGAACCCCGGCAGCGTAAGTACTTCTTCCGGATCCACATGCACATCGTGGTTTTTCAGCAGGGCCGCCAGCGCTTCGGTATTCGCCGGGTCAAACCCGGTATGGACGTTGTAAATACCAAAGCCCAGTTTGTCGCGCAGCACGCGAGCGGCGCAAATGTTAGCGGCAATCATCGCTTCTTCTACGATACGGTTGGCAATGCGACGCGGCTCGGCCACGATATCCAGCACTTCACCTTTTTCACCCAGCACAAAGCGATAATCCGGGCGATCTTTGAACACCAGCGCATGGGTTTGACGCCACTCGCCGCGGTTCAGGCAGATACGATGCAGCAGACGGATCTGCGCGGCAATCGCGTCGGATTCCGGTTTCCAGGTGCCCGTATTTTCAAGCCAGTCGGAGACGTTATCGTAGACCAGCTTGGCTTTCGATTCGATGGTGGCGGCAAAGAACTCAATATCGTCTTCAATGGTACCATCCGCTGCGATGGTCATGCGGCAGGCAAGGACCGGGCGTACTTCATCCGGACGCAGCGAGCAGAGATCGTCTGACAATTCGCGCGGCAGCATCGGAATATTGAAGCCTGGCAGGTAGTTGGTAAAGGCACGGATCTTCGCCGCGTCATCCAGCTTGCTGCCTTCGGCAATCCAGGCTGTCGGATCGGCAATAGCAACCGTTAAATGCAGTTTGCCGTCATCGCTCTCTTCAGCGTAGAGCGCGTCATCCATATCTTCTGTGCTGGCGCTGTCGATGGTGACAAACGTCAGGGCGGTGAGATCGCGACGCGTCAAACCTTCGTCCTGCATCTCGGTCGCCACGCCATTTGGCGCTTCTTTTTCAAGATTGTGGCGCGCGAGGGTGACCCACCATGGCACGAAATGGTCAGCGCCAAAGGTGATGAACTGGGTTAACTCGGCATAGAAACCGCGATCGCCTTTCAGCGGATGACGGCGCATTTCGGCCACGGCCCAGTCACCGTCTTTAAAATCATGCTCAACACCACGGGCAGCACGGCACGGAATGGCATCTTTCAGCAGGGGATGATCCGGTACGACAGAGAGACGATCGTCTTTTCTCTGCACCTTGCCCACAAAACGGGTCAGGAACGGTTCAATCAGTTCTTCCGGCTCGGCGGACTCACGTTCCTTCTCGGTATGAATGACGGCCATGACGCGATCGCCATGCATCACTTTCTTCATCTGCGGAGGCGGAATGAAGTAGCTTTTCTGCGCGTCAACTTCAAGGAAGCCAAAGCCCTTTTCCGTGGCTTTTACGACCCCTTCTGCACGCGGCGTCTGGGAATGCAGTTGCTGTTTAAGCTGCGCTAGCAGCGGGTTGTCCTGAAACATAATGTTCTATTTTCGTAGCCATTGAGCGGCTGACAGTTTTACGCGATTCTCACTGTCTCAGCAAGCGGTCTTTGGGTAATTAGTATGGTTATTCCTCTTTACCCAACGCGACTTTCAGACGCGTAAGCCAGCCCTCAAACGCACTTTGAGTCAGCAGCGCGATGGCGTGTTCGGCTGAAAGTCCTTGATCCGTGAGCGGGGTAAACTGTGCGGCACTGAAGCGGTCCGGTGAACGTGTCAGCAACTCAACCGCAGAGGAGAGCGCAGGAGAGGTCAGGGCAATCGTTTCCCGGCTGTGTATCAGGATTTCTCCCGTCAGGTCGAGCAACGACGGCTCATGGCAAAGGACCGGCGTCAGCGCTTCAAGCGCGGGCTCTGCCTGCCAGCGGGACAACGACTCAAGCTGATGCGCACTCGCATAGCGCAGTTCGACGACCGGTAACAGCGGCACCCACGCGCTGTGGATCGCGGGCAGGGTGTGCGGCTGAATATGATGACCCGGCAACCAGCGAACAGGGTGTCCCAACAGCGCCTGAAACACCGCGACTACGCGCGCCTGAAAACCGATAAAGCCGATAATCTGGTTAATCACCACAATGTCATATATGGACAGGCCCACCTCATCCAGCTGGTTTTGCGCTTTATCATCAATGACATCAGGGGAGCTGGCGAGCTGGCGGGCATACTGCGTGATTTGCGCCAGGCGTCGGTTGCTTTCGCGAGAGGAGTCCGGGCCGGGAAGCGGGGCGAGGAGGGCGGCGTAGTGGTTACAAAGCCGCTGGACGCCACAGGCCTGCGCGACCGTCAGCGCGGTGCTGAGCCTGTCGTAGGCGCTGAGCGTGTGCAGGCGGTTCACGGGAATCGAGAGCGGAAACAGCAGATGACATAAGGCTCTGGCAGGGGTAAGCCAGCCAGAACAGGCGGCGACAATCTCATCAGGCAAGGCTAAATCGAGCAAAAAACGATCGTCGACGTTAGCGGCTTCGGGCACCAGGGGCAGAACATCCGTCTGCGCGTGGTTTGACTGGGTTTCGTGGTACCAGTGGCCTTTGCCGGAAAAACGGCGTTGTTCCATGTGCGTTCCTTGATCTCAAAATGGCGATCAATATCCTGGCGTAAGGCTGATAAAGGGAAAAATATTGTTAGGTGATAACAAATAGCAGAACGGAATAACGAAGGGAGGGGGCGGGAGAAAACTCTCTTCCCGGGCGGGAAGAGAGTCACAGCTTATTTAATTTCCAGCTCGTTCATTGCAGCGATGTTGAAGCCGCCGTCAACGTGAACCACTTCGCCGGAGATACCCGCGGAAAGGTCAGAGCACAGGAATGCTGCAGAGTTACCCACATCTTCAATGGTAACAGTACGACGGATTGGGGTAACCGCTTCGCAGTGTGCCAGCATTTTACGGAAATCTTTGATGCCGGACGCTGCCAGGGTGCGGATTGGACCTGCAGAGATGGCGTTAACGCGCACGCCTTCAGGGCCCATTGCGTTCGCCATGTAGCGTACGTTGGCTTCCAGAGACGCTTTAGCCAGACCCATCACGTTGTAGTTAGGGATAGCGCGTTCTGCGCCCAGGTAGGACAGGGTCAGCAGGGCTGCGCCCGGGTTCAGCATCGCGCGGCAGGATTTTGCCATCGCCACGAAGCTGTAGGAGCTGATGTCGTGCGCGATTTTGAAGCCATCACGGGTTACCGCATTCACGTAGTCACCGTCCAGCTGGTCGCCTGGTGCGAAGCCGATGGAGTGAACGAAACCGTCGAATTTCGGCCATGATTTTGCCAGTTCCGCAAACATGCCATCGATGCTCTCGTCTTGTGCAACGTCACATTCCAGCACAATGCTGGAACCCAGCTGCGCGGCAAACTCTTCAACACGGCCTTTCAGCTTGTCGTTCTGGTAGGTGAACGCCAGCTCAGCGCCTTCGCGATGCATTGCCTGTGCGATGCCGTATGCGATGGACAGTTTGCTGGCAACGCCAGTTACCAGAATGCGCTTACCGGAAAGAAAACCCATAGCTTTAATCCTTATATTCATTGCTAATTTTGCCTTGTAATTCATAGCGTTACAGGCAGTATTTCAAAATCATTCGAAATTAGCTCGAAATTATAGCCCACTCACAGCCCCTTGTGTCACGATATTTCTCGCTGTTCTCCGAAGACGCCTGCCCCGAAGAATGCGCCGCGGACTCGCGGGGGCTCAAAATTTCAGCATTCGTCCAGTATATCACCCGGCAACAGCTTCGCCTCATCCAACCAGCGAGGAAGCGCGATCCTGCAAGGGTATTCACGCTTTCCTGAGGTTGTCGATGAAGCGCGCGATGACGATAAAGAAAACCGGTACGAAGAAAATGGCGAGAAGCGTACCGCTAATCATGCCGCCAAATACGCCGGTACCGATGGCATGCTGCGTACTGTCGCTCGCCCCACGGGCCAGCATCAACGGAACAACCCCTAAGGTGAAGGCTAACGACGTCATCAGAATAGGGCGCAGGCGCTGGCCAGCGGCATGAATGGTTGCCGCCAGCAGGGGCTGCCCCTGGCGATGGAGCTGCCTCGCAAATTCAACGATCAGAATGGCGTTCTTGGCCGACAGGCCGATAAGCGTAATCAGGCCGACCTTGAAGAAAACGTCATTCGTCATGCCGGCAACCGACACCGCTATGACCGCGCCGATAAGGCCCAGCGGAACGACCAGCATGACCGCAAATGGAATAGACCAGCTCTCATACAGGGCGGCCAGCACCATAAACACGACCAGTATCGACAGGACGATAAGGCCCGGAAGCTGAGATTCCGATTTTCTCTCCTGCAATGAGCTCCCTGCCCACTCGCCAGCCATGCCCTGAGGTAAATCTCTGGACAAACTCTCCATAACCTTCATTGCGGTGCCGCTGGACTCTCCCGGCGCCGCATTTCCGGTAATGCGAATAGCCGAATATCCCTGATAACGCGTCAACTGCTGGGGCGCAACGTGCCAGGAAAGCGTGGCAAACGTTGATACCGGCACCATCTGCCCCATCCGGTTTTTCACTGATAATGTCAGTAACTGCTCAGGCTGCATTCGGTAGGGCGCATCGGCCTGAATAATCACCTGCTGAACGCGGCCGTTGTTCGTATAGTCATTGACGTAATTTGAGCCCAGGGTGACGGAGAGCGTCTGGTTGATTTCATCAAATGAGACACCCATCGCTTCCGCCTTTTCTCTGTCCACCTGGAGCGCAAGGCTTGTTCCTTCCGGAAGCCCGTCTATATACACATCACTCAGTTCAGGGCGCTGGTTGGCCAGCAGGACCAGCGCGTCGGCAGCGCGCTTTAACGCCTCGTAGCCCAGTCCCGCTCTGTCCTGCACGTACCAGGTGAAGCCCGACGAGGTGCCCATATCCGAAATGGCCGGCGGGAGCAGGCTCATCGTGACGGCATCAGAGACGTTCGCCATGCTGGCCTGTATCCGGTCGGCTTCCTCCTGTGCCGTCGCACCCTGCCGATCTTTCCAGTCCTTCAGCGTGGTGAAGGCCATAGCCGAGTTTGGTCCTGAACCTGAAAATCCAAAGCCCAGGATCATAATGTTGCTTTCAATATCCGGCCGGGCCGCAATTTCCTCTTCAAATTTTTTCACCACGTTGAGGGTGCGCTGCATCGTGGCATCAGAAGGCAGCTGGATTGAGGACATAAAGTAGCCCTGATCTTCATCCGGCAGAAAGGACGACGGTAACGAAGACAATCCCAGAAATAGTGCAGCACAAAGCGCAGCGTACAGAAGCAGCATACGCCCGGTTCGCTTCAGAATGGCACCCAGCCCGGCTTCGTAACAGGCGGTGAGCGAACGAAAGCGCGCGTTAAATCCGACCGCGAACCTTCCGCCTCCGCTCTTTCCTGCCTTATGCGGCTTGAGTAACGTTGCGCACAGGGCAGGCGTCAGCGTCAGGGCAAGAAACGCGGACAGCAGTATGGAGACCGCCATGGAAATACAAAATTGTCGGTAGATAATCCCGACGGATCCTTCCGCAAACCCCATGGGGATAAAGACGGCGGTCAGCACCAGCGTGATGCCAATAATTGCTGGGGTGATTTCCTGCATGGCTTGCCGCGTGGCGTCACGCGGGGACAGGCTTTTTTCCTCCATCAGACGTTCAACGTTTTCTACGACCACGATGGCATCATCAACGATAATCCCTATCGCCAGCACCATGCCGAACATCGTCAGAATATTGATGGAGTAGCCGCTCAACAGCATCACGGTGAAGGTGCCAAGAAGTGCGACGGGAGCAACAATCGCCGGGATAAGCGTACAGCGTATCTTGTGCAGAAACAGCAGCATAACCAGGAAGACCAGGACCATCGCTTCCACAAATGTCTGAACAACCTTCACGATAGAAAGTTTCACAAACGGCGCGGTATCGAAGGGGATCGTAAACGCCATTCCTTCGGGTAACACCCGGGAAAGTTCGTCGATGCGCGCCCGTACGCCGGAAGCCGTACTCATTGCGTTGGCGCCTGGCGAGAGCTGGATTGCCGCCGCCGTTGCGGGCACGCCATTTTCACGGATGCCAAAAGCGTAGCTTTGCAGGCCAGATTCAATCCGCGCAATGTCGGACAGTTTCAGGCGGGCGCCGGATGCATCAGATTTCAGGGTGATATTCCTGAACGCCTCAACCGAGGAGAGTTGTCCCTTCACGGTGATGGGATACGTCACCCCTTGTCCTGCAGAGGCTGGCTCATCTCCCGTTTTGCCGGGCGACACAAGGGCATTTTGCTGGCCAACGGCGGTAAGAACATCGCTCACCGAAAGCCCGTAGCCGTGGAGCTTTATGGGATCCAACCATATGCGCAGCGCTTTTTCGCCGCCAAACAGCTGAACTTTCCCTACGCCGGGCACGCGACGAAGCTCGTCACTGACGTTTCTGGCAAAATAGTCGCTTAAATCGGCTTCCTCAAATTGACCCCTCGCGGACTTCAGCCCCACCATCATTAAAAAGCCAGAGTTAGCGGCCTCGACGTTAATCCCATTTTGCCTTACCGCCTGAGGCAGACGAGGCTCGACAATCTTAATCTGATTCTGCAGATCCATCTGCGCCAGCTTGATGTCCGTGCCCGGTTTAAACGTGACGGTAATCGATGCCGAACCGGTTGTGTCACTGGATGATTCAAAGTAGAGCAAATTATCTACGCCAGAGATTTCGCGCTCGATTAACGATACCACCGACGTGTTCATGATATCGGGGCTGGCCCCCGGGTAACTGACGGAAATAATGATTCCAGGCGGCGCCACCGCCGGATACTGCGCAACCGGCAAACGGGGGACAGACAGGAGTCCTGCCAGAACGATAAAAAGCGCTACTACCCATGCGAAAACGGGGCGTTCAATAAAAAAATGCGGCATTAAATTAACGTCCGGTTACGTGAATTTCATCATCAGTGGATACGCGCTTGCCGATATCCCTGAGCTGCGAAAATTTCTCAAGAAGCTGCGGTGCGTCATCGAGGCTCGTCGCGAACATCCACATGTAGGTCATCACGGAGTAAATATGTCCGGCAGTGATGCCGGTTGAGCGCGTCATCCAGACGATGGTCAGCGTAAAAAGCGCGGCAACGAGCACGCCAACCCATAAATAACCCCACGCCTCGCGGTCAGATAATGCGATACGTAAACGCGCCAGCGTGGAGTAATGTCGGTGAAGCGTGGCCGTGCCCGCCTTATGGACATAATCCACTTCTTTTTCCAGCCGATTATTCAGGCGCATGAACAGCCATTCATTTTTACGGGCATATCCTGAGACAAATCCGAGCAGAATAAATACAAACGAAAAGCACATGACGCCGGCCCAAAATTCAATAAACAACAACATGATTGCGGCACCAAAAAGTGAGCTCAGTGACGTAATAAGCAGAGGAAGGTGCATTTCAAAGAAAACCACATATTCGCGCGAGAGCGTTACCCTGGCGGCGATCGCCGAATGGTTAAGCTGATATTTGCGCTGTGCCAGGACGACGGAAACCGCGAGTCCGGCATAAATGCGTGCAAACGTGCGCGTGTCTACGCTTCGTCTGGCCGCACCGATGAACCACATGCAAAGCACCATCAGGCCATACAGCGCGGCGTTAAGCGTCTCACCGGCGAGGATGGCATTTATCGCGATGCCAGCCAGAACGGGATAAAGTAAAAACGTCACGTTTTCGGCCACCACCAGGAAAAAAGTGACAACCAGTTTTTTCCGGTGCCGTATCGCGAGTTTTTTTAGCGAGTGCATCACTCCGGCAGGTTCAGAAGAACGAAGATTATTACGGTTCATCATTATGGATAAGTTTTATCAGATGTTTTAGGTGAGTTATTTTTGCGCAAAATAGCGTGATGGAGAGTCTACCGCGCGCCTGTTTAGCGGAAATGGGCGGTTGATGGAGGCTGTGTGGAGCAGCGGCTCAAATCATTCTCATAATAAGGTACAGCGGGGCTCCACCAAAAAAAATGATCAAATAACACTCGTAGTAAAAGATCAAATCCTCGATATCGGGCATCGCGTTTAACAGTACGGTGAACGTAATAATGAGATAGACAAAAATCACCATCAGCCAGAAGGCAACGACGAGCAGCTCGGTCAACGCGCCGGCTTTATTCTGGATTATCAGAGAGACAACTGACAATGCGATGCAGCCATAAATGATCGGTGATGAGAGCAGCGTTGAGGCGACTTTTTCATCCATTTTGTGTACCAGCATCAGCCAGGTATAAAGTAATCCCCAGGACAGCAGCAGGAACAGGGAATATATTCCCAGTTTTTTAGGGGAGAAATATTTAGAAAGTTCCATGTTCATTATTTCAGCCAACTTCATAAAGTCTTTAAGTAACAGGATTAATTTGCAACGCTCACTGCCAAAAGGGTTATGCCCCAATAGCGATTTTGAACGGGTATTGTCGAGTCTTTATTGACGGAATGTGTATGCTGTATGGAGAAATAACCGCGCAGGTAAATCAGCCGGGAAATTTTCGCGACTACGGCACTTTTTCCCGGAGGCTGTGTCTTATTGTGCTAAAGATATCTGATAGCGAGCTCAAAGGGATTTTACCCGCGGAGATAAAATGCACAAAAATACGCTGATCCTTGTTGTTGAAGATGAAGACGAAATTGCCGATATACTGATGAGTTACTTAGAGCGTTCGGGAATGAAAACGCTCCGAGCCAGGCAGGGCGAACAGGCCATAGCGCTCAATCGCCTCCATAAACCGGATCTCATATTGCTGGACATTCACCTGCCCGTATGTGACGGCTGGAGCGTACTTACCACGCTTCGTCAGGAAAGCGCTGTCCCCGTCATTATGGTTTCCGCTCTCGATCAGGATGTCGATAAGCTCATGGGGCTGAGGCTGGGTGCGGATGATTACGTGATCAAACCCTTCAACCCTTCTGAAGTTGTCGCACGGGTTGAGGCGGTGCTGCGCAGGACAAAACCCGCGCTTCAGCAGGCAGGTTCCCAGCCGCTCAGAACGCCATTTATTACGGTCTACCCGGATGACTTCTACGTGGAAGTCACCGTGGGGGCAGAAGTTGTCTCCCCGGTATTAACGACGACCGAATTTAAATTGCTCACATACCTGGTGAGATATCCGCGAAAGGTCTGCTCACGCGAAGAGCTACTCAACGCGTGTCTGCCGGAAGGGGATACACTCGACAGAACGGTCGATAGCCACATGAGCAAGTTGCGTAAAAAACTGGAGCTGGCTGGCCTTTACGGTGTTCCCGAGAGCATCAGAGGCATGGGTTACCGGCTTGGGGAAAAGAAATGAACAAAGAGTCTTTCCTGAGTCGTCAGATCTTAACGTATATGCTGTTGCTGACGTTTACTATCATTGCCATCGCCATACTTGGCTCCTGGTTTTTTTACTCCTTTATTCTGGATCACCTCCCGGGCGGCCCTGCTGCGGGCGATGACGAGCAGATGACGATGTGGGACTGGGTATGGATTGGGACCGCGACTACGATCAGTATGATTATTGCCCTCTTTTTCACGGTCAAACTTTCATCGCGGATACTCACCCCGCTAAACGCGGTAGCGTCCAGCCTGAAAAAGATTTCTCAGGGCGATCTGGACGCCAGGGCATTTTGCGCCAGTTCCCGGCTGGGTGAGATCAATCACCTGGTGACGGATTTCAATGAAATGGCGGAAAAATTACAGACGCTGGATATTCAGAGGAAATCCTGGAATGCCGCTATCGCGCATGAGCTGAGAACCCCGGTCACGATCTTACGCGGGCGGCTTCAGGGGTTGGTTGACGGCGTTTTTACCCCGGACCCGGTGCTGTTTAATAATCTTCTCAAACAGACGGAAGGGTTAACCCGCCTGATTGAAGATCTCCGGGTTGTCAGTTCGAATGGCGGGGCGGGATACACGTTATGCCAGTCCAGAACCGATCTAAAAGGGACAATACAGAACGCACTCGATACGTTCATGCCCGAGTTCAGCCGTAAGGCGTTTACCGTCAATACAGACCTGAGGGAGCAGCAGTGCGTATTCGATCCATTACGCATCAATCAGTGTCTGACCGTTTTATTTGATAATGCCTTACACTATTCAACCTCGCGTACGCTCATCGTGAAAAATGGCGTTTCTGATAAAGGCAATTATATCCTTATTCAGGACGGGGGACCGGGCATCCCCAGAGAGTTTCATGATTTCCTGTTTCAACCCTTTCAGCGCGATAATGGCGCCAGACATGTGAACCCGGAAGGCTGTGGCTTGGGCCTGTCGGTGGTAAAAGCCATCATGCTGGCTCATGGTGGCGATGTTACCTATACCTTATCGACGCAAAACCACTCGATATTTAAACTCACCTGGCCCGACTCGTGAGCGTCAGCGGCAGGTCAAATGTGCCTGCCGGCGGTAAATGCCATATTTTTACTAGCTTAGCATCCCATTCCTGCGGGGTAATCGTCAGTTTACCGCGTCTCGGGCTTAAGGTTATTTCACTGAAATAGATTTCATCTTTTTTTAGCATGAGGTCAACGCGGCAGTAGTCAATGCCATCCGCCAGCTCCTGGGATGCCAGCAACGCTTGCCGGAACAAGGCCGGTTCGCCTGGCGCCAACGGTGTATTCGGATATTCCATCTGAAAGGGTTGTAAGTTCCAGTACCTGTCGTAAACGTTGATAAACCCTTTGCCGTTATCATCCGTAAAATCCGCTTCAACATAGTGGGCAACGCCATGAAAGCAATGGATCCTCAGCATTTCGGGCGCTGTGTTCCTGTCTGCATCATCGAAGAGATCGACAAACGGTTCGCAAAGTATTTTTGGCGTAATGTTTTTGTACTGCCATTCGCGCGTGGTGTAGTACATATTTTTCTTTAACGCGAGACTAAGTTTTTTACACGCTTCCCTGACATTAAATTGCGCTTTGTTTGTACATATTATTGTGCTGCCACTGTCATGGTTGCACTTAAGGACGAATTTTTCAGGGAGCGTCGAAAAATCAATCTGTGACACCTTACTGTAGACGCCGAGTAATGGCACCGTTTTGACTCGCGTTGTTCTGGAGATTACGTATTCCCGAACGGCGAGTTTATCGGCAAGCAGGGTATAGACGTTATTGTGGTCATAAACCAGACGATGACATATTTTTTCACTCAACGTCGTGGGGGATTTAATGTCAGGGTGCTTCCCCGATTTTTTCTTGAGCCTCACAGTATGAAAGTACAGGTCTGTCATTAAAAATGAACGACATTTTCTGATGAGATACTCGGTATATTTGAGAATGTAAGTGGCGTTGTTCATTTCTTCTCCTCCGTAATGTCCGGATATTCTGGAGAAGAACTGTTGATGTATTTTGCTGAAAATATGGAGCAGCTGTGGAGATGAAAAAGTTAAGGATTAAACAGCGTATTAAGGCTATTTAATCCTTATTAAGCGGTGCAACGTTTGTTTACCGGTCTTTGCGCCACGCATCGGCTGTCAGTGCTTCACCGAAATGACCGGCTATCAGTCGTTTTGTCAGCTCGTGAAGCGGGGAGGCCATTACATCCGCCGTGCTGCCGCGCTCAACAACTTCCCCCTGGTGCATAACCATCACCTGATCGCTGATGTGTTTCATCATCCCCAGATGCTGGGTGACGTAGATATACGAGATGCCCTGTTTTTCCTGCAGCTCCAGCATCAGGTTAATCAGCTGCGAACGCATCGACATATCCAGCGAGGCAAGCGCTTCGTCAGCAATGATCACTTTCGGGCGCAAAATCAACGCACGCGCCAGACCCAGACGCTGTTTCTGGCCGGGAGCCAGCATATGGGGATAGTAACTTTCGTGATCCGGTAACAGCCCAACCATGCGCAGGGTTTCGAAGATACGCTTGCGGCGCGCCTCGGGCTCCAGGTCGGTGTTCAGACGCAGCGGAAAATCGAGGATCTGCGAAATGCGCTGGCGTGGGTTGAGCGAGGTCGACGGATCCTGGAAGATCATACGAATGCGCTGGCTGCGGAAAGAGTAATCGCCGAACGCCAGCGGATGATCGTCAATCAGCACTTCACCGTCGGTCGGTTCGACCATTCCCGCCAGCATTTTTGCCAGCGTGGATTTGCCGGAACCGTTCTCTCCTATGATCGCCAGGGTCTGTTTTTCACGCAGGGTAAAGCTCAGGGGTTTTACCGCTTCGACCGTCTGACGATGAAACAGCCCCGTACGATAGCGAAAGGTCTTACTCAGGTTGCGGACTTCCAGCAAGGTTTCGACCATTTCACTCTCTCTCCATGTTCAGCGGGAAATGACAGGCGTATAGATGATTTTTGGCCCCGGTCAGGCGTGGCGTCTCGATACATTTACGCTGAGCATAGGGACACCGTGGCCCCAGACGACAGCCTATCGGCAGGGATTCCAGCAGCGGAATCGCCCCTGGCAGAGTATTCAGGCGGCTCTTGTGCGGCATGGCGCTGCCAAAATCCGGAATGGCGCGGATAAGCGCCTGCGTATACGGATGATGCGGCGCGGTGATCAGGTCTTCACTCGGCGCGGTTTCGACCGTTTGCCCGCAGTACATCACATCAATTTTATCCGCCCATTTGCTGAGCATTTGCAGGTCATGGCTGATCAGCAAAATGGTGGTGTTGTTATTCTGGTTGAGACGCGACAGCAGGCGGAAAATTTGCGCTTGCGTTGTGGGCTCCATCGCGTTTGTGGGTTCATCCGCAATCAACAGGCGCGGCTGGTTGGCCAGCGCGATGGCAATCATCACTTTCTGACATTCACCGTCGGTCAGCTCATAGGGGAAGCTGCGCATCGCATCTTTGTGATCTTTGATCCCGACGCGGTGCAGCAGCTCGATGGCGCGACGCTTGCGCCAGCCAATGCGCTGCCACCAGCGGCCTTTATAGGTCCAGCCGGGAATGTTCTGCATCAGCTGTTTGCCCACGCGTTCGGACGGGTCGAGACAGGACTGCGGCTCCTGGAAAATCATCGAGACGTTATGCCCGACCAGCTTACGCCGCTCGCGCGGGGAGAGGCGCAGCAGGTCGATATCATCAAAGCGCATACGGTCTGCGGTCACGCGCCAGTTGTCTTTCGCTACGCCGCAAATGGCCTTGGCAATCAGGCTTTTCCCCGAGCCGGATTCCCCCACCAGCCCGCGAATCTCACCCTCAGCAAGGGTGATGCTGATGCGATCGACGGCTTTAACCCAGCCTTCACCGGTTTTGAATTCGATGGTGAGGTTGCGAATATCAAGAAGCGGCATTATTGCACCCCCGCGTTAATTGCACGGCGAATACCGTCGCCCAGCAGGTTGATTAGCAGCACGCTCACCATAATGGCCGCACCCGGCAGCATCACCGTCCACGGCGCAACGTAGATTAATTCCAGCGCGTCCCCGAGCATCGCGCCCCATTCAGGAGACGGCAACTGCGCGCCGAGGTCGAGGAAGCCAAGCGCAGCGATGTCCAGAATCGCCATCGACAGGGCGCGGGTGATCTCGGTGACCAGCCCGGCGGCAATGTTAGGCAAAACGGCAAACCACAGAATATTGAAGGTCGTTGCGCCGTCCAGACGGGCTGCGACGACATACTCTTTCTCCAGCTCATCATGCACCATGCTGTAAACCGAGCGCACGATGCGGGGCAGAATAGCCAGCCAGACGGCGAACATGGCATGCGACAGGTGCGGACCGGCAAAGGCAACCACAATGATCGCCAGCAGCAGAGAGGGGATCGAGAGCAGCGTATCGAGAATGTGGTTAAGCACCGCCGAACGCAGACCATGGGTGGAGCCCGCAAAAATACCCAGCGCCAGCCCACAGATCGTTGCCGCAAGCGTCACCACAAACGCCCCGCCCACGGTAGGGGCAGCACCGCTCAGCAGGCGGCTTAGCACGTCACGTCCGAGATCGTCCGTTCCCAGGAAGAAGGAGACTTCACCGTAGCGCGACCAGGAAGGCGGCAGCAGCTGATAGCCAAGGAACTGCTGATCGATACCATAAGGCGCAAACCACGAACCAAAAATGCAAAGCACTACCAGACCGGCGCAGCCATAAAGGCCGATCATGGCCGTGGTGTCGCCGTAGAATTTACGCCACACGGTACGCAGCACACCGGGTGTGCGCTTTTCACTGTATACGCTATCGTAAGGCATACCATTCCTTATGCTTCAATGGGTTGGCCATGGCACCCAGAATATCGGACAACACGTTCACAATGATCACCAGCGAACCAATCACCATCACCCCTGCCGAAATCGCCGCGTAGTCCTGCTGGCGGATGGCGTTGATCAGCCACCGTCCCAGCCCGGGCCAGCTAAAGACCATCTCGGTGATCATGGCCAGCGTGAGCATGGTGGAAAACTGTAATCCCAGACGTGGGATTACCGGCGGCAGGGCGTTATGCAGGACGTTGCGACGCAGGATGGTCAGGCGCGACAACCCGCGCGTCGCGGCGGCTTTGACATAGTTCTGGTCAAACACCTCGATGGTACTGAGACGCATCAGGCGGATCACTTCGGTCGTCGGTGCCACCGCCAGGGTCAGCACCGGCAATACCATATGGCGTAGGGCGCTAACGATCATCTCATCGCGCCACACGGAATCGGAGAGCCATGCGTCAACGATCGCAAAGCCCGTCACCGTTTTTACCGTGTAAAGCAGGTCAAAACGGCCTGAGACCGGCAACCAGCCCATGGTCAGCGAGAAGAAAAGCGTCAGCAGCAGCGCCAGCCAAAAGACCGGGATAGAGAAGCCGAGCAGGGCCAGCGCACTGATAAACTTATCCTGCCATTTGTTGCGATAAATGCCGGCCAACATCCCCACGGGAATGCCAACCATCAGGGCAAAGCCGAAGGCCAGAATGCACAGCTCCATCGTGGCCGGGAAGACCTCTTTTAACTGCTCGGAAATCAGCTGTCCGTTAATGCTGGACACGCCAAAATCCCAGTGCAGCAGACCGTTAAACCAGAAGAGCCAGGCATCCCACAGGGAAGAGCCCTGGAGCGGGGCATGCGGCGTGAAATAGCTCAGGCTGAAGCCGACAAAGTTCAGGAAAAAGAGCGTCACCAGCAGCAACAGGAGCCGACGTAAGGTAAAAATAATCATGGTTTTTTCACCTCTTGTTCTTTTTCACGCGACACACCGGCGAACGAGGCGTTGCCGAAAGGACTCAGCACCAGGCCTTTAATATCATAACGATAGGCCTGCAGACGCAGGGAGGAGGCCAGCGGCAACACCGGCAGCTCCTGCGCGAGGATCTTCTGCGCTTCATCATAGGCGTCGATGCGGGAAGCCAGCTGTTGGGAAGCAAGCGCTTTTTGCAGCACGGCGTCAAACTCCCGGTGACACCAGTGGGCGTAGTTGGTCTGCGAGTTTATCGCCGCACAGCTTAGCAACGGACGGAAGAAACTGTCCGGATCGTTACTGTCGGTGGCCCAGCCGGTCAGGGTTAAATCATGATTCATATCCATCAGGCGCGCCTCCTGGAAACGGCCCTCTACCGGTACGATGATCACCTTCACGCCGACCTGCGCCATATCCGCCTGCAGCAGCTCGGCGGTCTTGAGCGGGCTCGGGTTCCACGCCTGGGAACTGGTGGGCACCCAAAGTTGCAGCGTGAGGTTTTCCGCGCCCAGCGCCTTCAGCTGTTCGCGCGCTTTTGCCGGATTGTATTCCGTAATTTTAGCCTCACCGTCGTAGGCCCACGAGGCGCGCGGTAAAATTGAGGCGGCGGTTTCCGCTGTGCCGTAGTAGATCGAGTGCATCAGGCGCTGGTTGTTGATCGCCAGCGCCAGCGCATGACGAACGGCAGGGTTATTCAGCGGCGGCTTATCGGTGTTAAAGGCCAGATAAGCGATATTCATGCCGGGACGTAACGTCAGACGCAGGCGCGGGTCGTCGCGCAGAATGGTGAGCTGGCTGGCAGCAGGCCAGGCGAGCACGTCGCACTCCCCGGTGAGCAGTTTTGACAGACGTCCCGTTCCGCCTGAACCCAGATCGACCACCACCTGCGGCATCAGCGGCGTGCCGCGCCAGAAATGTTCGTGGCGCTGCAGACGAATGTATTGCCCGGCGCGGTATTCGGCCAGCTGGAACGGACCGGTGCCGACCGGCTGGCGATCGAGCAGCTCCTGACGATCTTTTTTCGTCAGCTTCGCCGCGTATTCGGCCGACATAACGGACGCATAGTGAGTCGCCAGGTGCCAGAGGAAAGAGGCATCCGGGCGGGTCAGCGTAAATTCAACCGTCCGGTTATCCAGCTTGCGCACGCTCTTAACGGTGTCGGCAAACTGCAGGCTGTCGAAATAGGGGAAGTTGCTGCCGTTGACGTTATGCCATGGGTGATTGCGGTTAAAGATACGCTGGAACGTGAAGACCACATCGTCCGCGTTCAGCTTGCGCGTGGGGGTAAACCACGGCGTGCGCTGAAACGCCACATCATCACGAAGATGAAAACGGTAGGTTGCGCCGTTATCCAGTACTTCCCAGCTCTCCGCCAGCTCGGGGACCAGACGGTAGGTGTAAGGATCGACATCAAGCAGCCGATCGTAAAGCTGGGCGGCGAGGGTATCCACAATCAGGCCGCTGCCCGCTTTTTGCGGGTTGAAGGTGTCCACCTGGCCGCTGACGCAATAGACGAAGCCGCTGTCTCGAATGTCAGGCTGCGGCGTTTGCCCGGGCGCAGCAAAGGCCAGGCTGCTGAACAGACCGAGTGCAAAAAAGGACGATAAAACCAGACGCATAATTTTTAAGGTTTTTAGGTTCGATCTGCAAAGTGTATCGCACTTACGCCTGCTTCGTAAAAATGTCTGCGGGTAAGTGCTGATATTGTCAGCGCATTTGATGCTTTTTGAGCAATGCCCTTAACTGATGGTAGGTCAGGCCCAGCAGTTCAGCTGCCCGTTTCTGGTTATATTTTGCTGCCTTCAGGCTTTGTTCCAGCAGCTGTTGCTCCTGGTCGTGCTGGAACTGACGTAAATCCAGGGGAAGGGTGGGCGCATCGGCCGACAACGACGGAGTGGGTACCGGGGGGGCGCTGCGCTGAAAAGGATCGATAATAATGTTGTCCAGCTCCGTCTCGCTGCTGGCGTGGCGATAGACGGAACGCTCGACGACGTTTTTCAGCTCGCGGATATTTCCCGGCCAGTGATAAGCAAGCAGCGTCTCCCGGGCATAGTCGCTAAAGCCGGGGAACAGTGGCAGACCCAGTTCACGGCACATCTGGATAGCAAACTGTTCTGCCAGCAGCATGATGTCGCTTTGCCGCTCGCGCAGCGGGGGAAGCTGAACGACGTCAAAAGCCAGCCGGTCAAGCAGATCGGCACGGAATTTTTCCTCCGCGACCCTTTCCGGCAGGTTGGCGTTGGTGGCACAGACCAGGCGCACATTGACCTGCAGCGGCTGGCTGCCGCCGACACGCTCCAGCTCGCCGTACTCAATCACGCGCAGCAGTTTTTCCTGCACCAGCATCGGCGCGGTGGCCAGTTCGTCGAGAAACAGTGTGCCGCCGTCGGCGCGTTCAAAGCGTCCGGGATGGCGCTTCTGGGCGCCGGTAAACGCGCCCGCTTCATGGCCGAAGAGCTCGCTGTCGAGCAAATTTTCATTGAGCGCCGCGCAGTTAAGGGAAATGAAGGGGCCATCCCAGCGCCCGGACAAATAATGCAGACGGTTGGCTATCAGCTCCTTTCCGGTTCCGCGTTCACCGATGATGAGCACCGGTTTATTGAGCGGCGCAAGGCGGGAGACCTGTTCCAGCACTTCCAGAAAATTGTTGGCTTCACCGAGTAAATTGTCTTTGTATCCAGGCATGATGAAATTAACCACTCCTTAGCGATATTCACCAGGTAAGCATAGTTGCGCGCTGCCTGAAAAGCAATCAGACTCATAAAAATCAATAAGATAAAAGTTGGCACGGGTTTTGAATTATCTGTACAGCAGGGCATCGCCCGATTACAGAACTATGAGGATTCGATTATGGGTATTTTTTCTCGTTTTGCCGACATCGTGAACGCCAACATCAACTCGCTGCTTGAGAAAGCGGAAGATCCGCAGAAACTGGTACGCCTGATGATTCAGGAGATGGAAGACACGCTGGTAGAAGTGCGTTCTACCTCCGCCCGTGCGCTGGCGGAGAAAAAACAGCTTACGCGTCGTATTGAGCAGGCTACCGCTCAGCTGAACGAATGGCAGGAGAAAGCGGAGCTCGCGCTGCGTAAGGACAAAGAAGATCTGGCCCGTGCGGCGTTGATTGAAAAACAGAAGCTTGCAGAGCTGGTGGCGACTCTTGAGCATGAAGTGACGCTGGTGGATGACACGCTCAGCCGAATGAAGAAAGAGATCGGTGAGCTTGAAAACAAACTGAGCGAAACGCGGGCGCGTCAGCAGGCGCTGACTTTGCGTCACCAGGCGGCGAGCTCTTCCCGCGACGTGCGTCGTCAACTGGACAGCGGCAAACTGGATGAGGCGATGGCGCGTTTTGAATCGTTTGAACGTCGTATCGACCAGATGGAAGCGGAAGCCGAAAGCCACAGCATCGGCAAGCAGAAGTCGCTGGATCAACAGTTCGCCGATCTGAAAGCCGATGATGAAATCAGCGAGCAACTGGCGGCACTGAAAGCCAAAATGAAGCAAGATAACCAATAATAATGCCTGCGGCACCTGAGCGTGCCGCCTCGTAAGACAAGGAGTACACATGAGCGCGCTTTTTCTGGCTATTCCCCTGACTATTTTCGTGCTGTTCGTATTGCCGATATGGCTCTGGCTGCACTACAGCAACCGTTCTTCACGGGGCGAACTTTCCCAGAGTGAACAACAGCGTCTGGCACAGCTCTCTGAAGAGGCAAACAGAATGCGCGAACGCATTCAGGCGCTGGAAGCCATTCTCGATGCCGAACACCCAAACTGGAGGGATCGTTAATGTCTGGACTGAATCTGAACAAAAAGTTGTGGCGTATTCCGCAGCAGGGCATGGTGCGAGGCGTCTGTGCCGGGCTGGCCCATTATCTTGATGTCCCGGTAAAACTGGTCCGCGTGGTCACCGTGCTGTCGATCTTCTTCGGTCTGGCATTTATTACCCTGGTGGCGTACATCATTCTGTCGTTTGTTCTTGACCCGATGCCGGAAGGGGAACTGGCTGCGGAAGGTGCTCCCACCAGCAGCGATCTCCTCAATGCTGTGGATGAGCAACTCGCCGCCGGTGAGAAGCGGTTACGGGAAATGGAACGTTATGTCACATCCGATACGTTTACGCTGAGAAGTCGTTTCCGTCAGCTTTAAGAGAGAAAAGAGATGAAACAACACTGGCAACAGGCCGGTCAGAAGGTAAAACCCGGCCTGAAAATCGCAGGTAAGCTGGTCCTGATGACCGCGTTACGTTACGGGCCGGCTGGGGTAGCGGGGTGGGCGATTAAATCGGTTGCCCGCAAGCCGGTCAGAATGGTGCTGGCCGTGGCACTCGAACCGCTGTTGCAAAACGTTGCAAAACGGCTTTCACGCCGTTATTTCACCCGGTAATGTCCCCTCGCGTTGGCCTTTCTCTTTCGTGAGCAGGGCTGGCGACAGTTAACGCTATTTTCGCTTTTCCCCATCCTTTCTTTGCGGCAGCTCACAATACTGCGTTGAGCTGCTTTGCAGTGCCCTTTTTCAGCCTCCCGGTCCGTTGACAGATATTTTCCATGGGAGTAGATTGCCATCCGTGGGACCGCTACCATGGAAAATAAAGTGAACGCAAAAATTAAAGAACTTATTAATCGTATTTACGGGGAAATGTTTTCTGATGCCCAGCTCAATGCGCTACTGGAAAATATCGGAAAGGCCGCTTCTGTTATTACGGAAACGCGTAAAACGAGTTGGGATGAAAATGATGTTGTCCTGATTACCTATGCCGATCAGTTTTCGGCAGAAGGGGAGAAGGCACTTCCTGTTTTTACACGTTTTTATAATAAATGGCTTTCTGCTTCTTTTTCTCACGTCCATCTTTTACCTTTTTATCCATGGTCTTCGGACGACGGTTTTTCTGTCATTGATTATCATGAAGTTGCACCTGAAACAGGAGCATGGCGAGACGTTGCCGAATTAAAACAGTCAACCAGTTTGATGTTTGATTTTGTCTGTAACCACATGTCAGCCAAAAGCAAATGGTTTGCTAATTATCTTAAACAAACCCCAGGGTACGACGATTTCTTTATTGCTGTCGATCCTCAAACTGACCTCTCCGCCGTAACGCGTCCGCGCGCATTACCGCTTCTTACACCTTTCACGCTTCATGATGGCAGCGTACGCCACCTGTGGACCAACTTCAGTGACGACCAGGTCGATCTCAATTTCGCCTCGCCACAGGTGCTGATTGCGATGGTTGACGTGCTGCTGCATTACCTGATTGAAGGGGCGCGTTACATCCGGCTGGATGCCGTTGGGTTTATGTGGAAAACGCCCGGAACATGTTGCATCCACCTTGAACAAACGCATCTCCTCATTCAGCTCTTCCGCGCCATTACCGACGTCGTTGCACCTGGCACGGTGATCATCACGGAGACCAACGTTCCGCATCAAGACAACATCTCTTACTTTGGCAACGGTGAAAATGAAGCGCAGATGGTTTACCAGTTCTCGCTGCCTCCGCTGGTACTGCATGCGGTTCATAGTCAGGATGTTCGTGTTCTCAGTGAGTGGGCTGCGTCGCTAACGCTGCCCTCCACGAACACCACCTGGTTCAACTTCCTGGCCTCGCATGACGGGATTGGCCTTAATCCGTTACGGGGAATTTTACCCGAATCAGAGATCCTCTCCCTGGTTGAAAAACTTCAGCACGAAGGGGCGCTGGTTAACTGGAAAAATAACCCGGATGGTACCCGAAGTCCTTATGAAATTAACGTAACCTATCTGGATGCATTAAGTACGCGTGATTGTAATGATAATCAACGCGTGGCCCGCTTTATTCTGGCGCACGCCGTGCTGTTAAGTTTTCCGGGTGTGCCTGCGGTTTATATTCAAAGTATTCTGGGTTCGCGTAATGATTATGAAGGGGTCAAGCGCCTGGGATACAACCGTGCGATTAATCGAGAGAAATATGTTGCAGGCCAAATTGATGGCGCGTTGGAAAATAAAAACAGTTTGCGATATCAGGTCTATTCCGCGTTAAGCCGGTTAATTGCGCTGCGACGGATGGAAAAAGCATTTCATCCTGACAGTGAGGCGTATTTTAGTACATCCGGGAGCGCTATTTTAAAAATCACTCGCGTTGCGGCGTCGGGTGAAAAGATAACCGCAATATTTAATTTCAGCGAACGTACACAAACGGTGCAATCCGATATTTCAGTTGGCAGGGATTTGATCGCCGGAAATGCTATTACCGATACAACGCTAACCCTTACTCCATGGCAGGTGTTGTGGATTAAAGAAAACTAAAAAAGGACCTTAAACATGAAAATGCCCCGAATTGTGCTGATCTCAGCACTGGTTTCGTGCGCCTTGTTATCAGGGTGCAAGGATGACAAACCCTCTGCTGTCACCATCGAGTTTATGCACTCGTCGGTTGAGCAGGAGCGTCAGGCGGTTATTACGAAACTGATCGAAAAATTCGAGAAAGAGAACCCCGGCATTACCGTAAAACAGGTGCCGGTAGAAGAAGATGCCTATAACACCAAAGTGATTACGCTGGCCAGAACCGGCGCGCTGCCCGAAGTGATTGAAGTCAGCCACGACTACGCGAAGGTGATGGACAAGGAACAACTGCTGGATCGCAAGGCGATCGGCGAAGCCATCAAGGCGGTCGGTGAAAACACCTTCTATGACGGCATCTTGCGCGTTGTTCGTACGGAAGACGGTTCTGCATGGACGGGGGTGCCGATCAGCGCCTGGTTGTCCGGTGTCTGGTACCACAAAGATGTGCTTGCCGCGGCGGGTATTGACGAGCCGCATAACTGGAAACAGTTGCTTAACGCCAGCCAGCGCCTGAACGACCCGGCCAGGAAACATTACGGCATTGCGCTGCCAACCGCAGAAAGCGTGATGACCGAGCAGGCATTCTCGCAGTTTGCACTTTCCGGTGGCGCGAACGTTTTTGATGCAAAAGGGAATATCAATATCGATACCCCTGAAATGGCGGGCGCTCTGGCGTTTTATAAAGCGCTGGCCGCGAACACCATGCCTGGCTCAAACGATGTCATGGAGATCAAAGATGCCTTCATGAACGGTTCTGCTCCCATGGCCGTTTACTCCACCTACATCCTGCCGGCGGTCTTTAAAGACGGAAACCCGGCCAACCTCGGCTTTGTTGTGCCAACAGAAAAGTCGTCTGCCGTCTACGGCATGGTCACCTCCCTGACGATCACCGCCGGTCAGACTGAAGACGAAACGAAAGCCGCAGAGAAGTTTGTCACCTGGATGGAACAGGCTCAACAGGCAACGGACTGGGTAATGATGTCGCCCGGCGCGGCATTGCCGGTGAACAAACTGGTCGTCGGCACCGATACCTGGAAAAACAATGATGTGATCAAAGCCTTTGGGCAACTGCCTTACGAACTGATCGCGCAGTTCCCGAATGTCCAGGTGTTTGGCGCCGTGGGGGACAAAAACTTCACTCGCATGGGGGATGTGACGGGGTCCGGGATTATCAGTTCCATGGTGCATAACGTCACGGTGGGGCAACACGATCTCCGCGCGACGTTGAGCAGCAGCCAGAAGCAACTGACTGACCTGATGTCACAACGATAGGAGCGCTTTGCGGAAGGAAATTATGAAGACGTTGTTTTCTGGTCGTTCAGATATGCCTTTCGCCATGCTGCTGTTGGCCCCCAGCCTGATTTTGCTGGGGGGCCTGGTGGCCTGGCCGATGATTTCCAACATTGAAATCAGCTTTTTACGTTTGCCGCTTAACCCGCGCATCAGTGCCGTGTTTGTCGGGCTGGACAATTACATTCGCATTCTCAGTGATGCCGCTTTCTGGCATTCGCTGTGGATGACGTTCTGGTACACCGCACTGGTTGTGATGGGGAGTACGGTGCTGGGGCTGGCCGTTGCCCTTTTCTTTAACCGCGAGTTTCGCCTGCGCAAAACAGCCCGTTCGCTGGTGATTTTGTCCTATGTCACCCCGTCCATATCACTGGTGTTTGCCTGGAAATACATGTTCAACAACGGCTACGGGATTGTGAACTATCTGGGCGTTGATCTGCTGCATCTGTATGACCAGGCGCCGCTGTGGTTCGACAATCCAGGCAGCAGCTTTGTGCTGGTGGTGTTGTTCGCCATCTGGCGTTACTTCCCGTACGCGTTCATTTCGTTTCTCGCGATTTTGCAGACCATTGATAAATCGTTGTATGAAGCCGCGGAAATGGACGGTGCCAATGCCTGGCAGCGTTTTCGTATCGTCACGCTGCCCGCGATTATGCCGGTGCTGGCGACGGTAGTGACGCTCCGCACTATCTGGATGTTCTACATGTTTGCGGATGTCTACCTGCTGACGACCAAGGTCGATATTTTGGGCGTCTATCTCTACAAAACGGCTTTCGCTTTCAATGATTTGGGTAAAGCAGCCGCGATCTCCGTCGTGCTGTTCGTGATCATCTTCGCGGTGATCCTGCTGACCAGAAAAAGGGTAAACCTCAATGGCAACAAATAAACGCGTACTGGGCCGTATTGGTTTTTATCTGGGACTGCTGCTGTTTCTTGTCATCACACTGTTCCCGTTTTTCGTGATGTTGATGACGTCGTTCAAAAGCGCAAAAGAGGCGATATCCCTGCACCCTACCATATTGCCGCAGGAGTGGACGTTGCAGCATTACGTCGACATTTTCAACCCGCTGATTTTCCCGTTTGTGGACTACTTCAGAAACAGCATGGTGGTGTCATTGATCTCATCGGTGATTGCCGTATTTCTCGGTACGCTCGGGGCTTACGCCTTGTCCAAACTGCGTTTTAAAGGACGCGCGACGATCAATGCGAGCTTCTACACCGTCTACATGTTCTCCGGGATTTTGCTGGTCGTACCGTTGTTCAAAATCATCACCGCGCTCGGCATTTATGACACAGAACTGGCGCTGATCGTCACCATGGTGACCCAGACGTTGCCCACTGCCGTCTTCATGCTGCGCAGCTATTTCGACACCATTCCGGACGAAATAGAAGAGGCCGCGATGATGGACGGTCTGAATCGCCTGCAGATCATCTTTCGCATCACCGTGCCGCTGGCGATTTCCGGTCTCGTGTCGGTCTTTGTCTACTGCTTCATGGTGGCGTGGAACGACTATCTGTTTGCCTCCATTTTCCTCTCGAGTGCCAGCAATTTCACTCTGCCGGTCGGGCTGAACACCCTCTTTAGCACGCCAGATTATATCTGGGGTCGCATGATGGCGGCATCGCTGGTGACGGCACTTCCGGTGGTCATCATGTACGCATTATCAGAACGTTTTATTAAAAGTGGTTTGACCGCCGGCGGCGTTAAGGGCTGAGGCGGCCAGTATTTTTTCCCAGGAGCAAGTCATGAAAAAGTTAGTTGCAACGGCGCCTCGTTTGGCGGCGCTGGTGGAGTATGAAGATCGTCCGGTTGCTGTCCATGAAGTGAAAATTCGTGCCCGCTTTGGCGCACCGAAGCACGGCACCGAAGTTGTGGATTTCCGCGCGGCAAGCCCGTTTATTGATGAAGAGTTCAACGCGGAGTGGCAGATGTTCACGCCGCGTGAACCCGGTGCTGCCCGCGGGATCGAATTCGGTAAGTTCCAGCTGGGCAATATGATTGTTGGCGACATTATTGAATGTGGTGCTGACGTGACGGAATACCAGCCAGGCGACAGCGTCTGCTGCTATGGTCCGCTGCAGGAGACGGTCATTGTTAACGCGGTCAATAACTACAAGCTGCGTAAAATGCAGCAGGGCGCGTCCTGGAAAAACGCCGTTTGCTACGATCCGGCACAGTTCGCCATGAGCGGCGTGCGCGATGCCAACGTCCGGGTCGGGGATTTTGTGGTCGTGGTCGGGCTTGGGGCCATTGGCCAGATTGCGATCCAACTGGCGAAAAAAGCCGGCGCGTCAATTGTCATCGGTGTCGATCCTATCGCCCACCGTTGCGAGATTGCCCGCCGCCATGGGGCAGACCACTGCCTTAATCCAGTCGGTACGGACATCGGCCTGGAGATCAAAAAGCTGACCGGGAAGCAGGGCGCGGATGTGATCATCGAAACCAGCGGCTTTGCTGATGCACTGCAGTCTGCGCTACGCGGACTCGCCTACGGCGGCACTATCTCCTACGTCGCCTTCGCGAAACCGTTCGCAGAAGGCTTCAACCTCGGTCGCGAAGCGCATTTCAATAACGCGAAGATCGTCTTTTCGCGCGCCTGCAGCGAACCCAATCCGGATTACCCGCGCTGGAACCGCAAACGTATTGAGGAGACCTGCTGGGAGCTGCTGATGAACGGTTATCTCAACTGCGAGGACCTGATCGACCCGGTTGTCACTTTTACCACCAGCGCTGAAAGCTACATGCAGTATGTCGATCAGCATCCTGAACTGAGCATCAAAATGGGCGTCACTTTTTAAGCTAAGGAGAGCACCAATGAAAATCGCAACCCAAAACCAGGCCTTTTTCCCAACCCCGATTCTGGAGAAGTTCAAGTACATCAAAGCGATGGGTTTTGATGGCTATGAAATTGACGGCAAACTGCTGGTAGAAAACCTTGATGAGGTAAAAGCCGCGATCAACGCCACTGGCCTGCCGGTGACGACAGCATGTGGGGGATACGATGGCTGGATTGGCGACTTCATCGAAGAGCGTCGGCTGAATGGGTTAACACAGATTGAACGTATTCTGGAGGCCCTGTCAGAGGTAGGGGGCAAGGGCATTATCGTGCCTGCAGCCTGGGGAATGTTTACCTTCCGCCTGCCACCGATGACCTCCCCACGCAGCCTCGAAGGCGACCGCAACGCGGTGAGTGCTTCGCTGCGCTGGCTGGATGAGGTGGCGGGGCGTACCGGAACGACGATTTACCTGGAACCCCTGAACCGCTATCAGGATCACATGATCAATACCCTGGCGGACGCGCGTCGTTATATCGAAGAGAACGCGCTGAAACACGTACAGATCATCGGCGATTTCTACCATATGAATATCGAAGAAGATTCACTGACGGAGGCGCTGCATCGCAACCGCGATCTGCTTGGTCACGTCCATATTGCCGATAATCATCGTTATCAGCCGGGAAGCGGTAGCCTCGATTTTGCCAGCCTGTTCGATCAGCTGCGCGCGGATAATTACCAGGGCTATGTGGTGTATGAGTGCCGTGTTCGTGCCGACGACCCGGCTCAGGCGTACCAGGACTCTCTCACTTATTTGCGTGAATGCTAAGGATGACGAGCGTGATGAGTCCCTCTACACCTTCGTGCCTGCGCGTCGCCATTATTGGCGCCGGGCAGGTCGCGGAAAAAGTGCATGCCTCGTATTACGCCACACGCAGGGATGTTCAGATGGTGGCTGTGATGGATAGCCACCCTGAACAGGCACAGGCGTTTGCGGAACGTCATGCCATCCCCTCTGCCTGGCAGGATGTGCGGGAGATGCTTAAAGCGGTTAAGCCGGATGTGGTGAGCGTCTGTTCGCCTAACCGGTTTCACTTTGAACACGTGATGGCAGCGCTGGAAGCCGGCTGCCATGTGATGTGCGAGAAACCGCCAGCCATGACGCCACAAGAGGCCGACCAGATGCGCATCGCTGCGCGTAAGGCGGGAAAAGTACTGGCGTATGATTTTCACCATCGTTTCGCACTGGATACGCAACAGGTGCGTGAGGCCGTGATGAACGGCGCATTGGGTGAAATTTATTTCACCACGGCGCAGGCGCTGCGGCGCTGTGGGGTGCCGGGCTGGGGCGTCTTTACCAACAAATCGTTACAGGGCGGTGGACCGCTGATTGATATTGGTATCCATATGCTGGATGCCGCGATGTACGTGCTGGGGTTCCCGGCGGTTAAACGGGTGACGGCGCACAGCTTTCAAAGGCTGGGAAACCGCAAAAGCAGCGGCCAGTTTGGCACGTGGGATCCCGCTCAGTTTACCGTTGAAGATGCCCTGTTCGGCACCATTGAATTTTGCAACGGCGGCATTCTGCGTCTGGACACCTCGTTTGCGCTGAATATCCGTGAGCAATCGATCATGAACGTCACATTCTGCGGTGAAAAGGCAGGGGCCACGCTTTTCCCGGCCCACATTTATCACGACGACGCTGGTGTTTTACATACCCTCACGCAGCGAGAAGAGGCGGACGATCGGCGCCATTTACGCAGTATGGATGCCTTTGTCCGTCATGTGCTGGGGGAACCCGTAACGATCGCCGATGCAGAGCAGGGGCTGGTTATCCAGCAGCTTGTCGCCGCGCTGTATGAGTCGGCAGAAACAGGGGAAAGCGTCTCATTATGCTAAACGTCTCTGTCTTAACCGAGCCGGGCTTTTGTCCCCACAGCCTGAATAAATACGCCTCCATCATGGCCTGCGGTAATGGCTACATGGGGATCCGGGCGACGCATGAAGAAGAGTACACCCGGCAAACCAGAGGCATGTATCTTGCCGGGCTTTATCATCAGGCGGGTCGTCACGAGACCACGGAACTGATCAACCTGCCAGATATCACCGGTATGGATATTGAACTGGATGGGGTGAATTTTACGCTGCTTTCAGGCGAGATCCTCACGTGGCAACGCGAGCTGGTGTTTGCCAATGGCGAACTCCGGCGCAGCGTCGTCTGGCGCTCGCCCAACGGAAAACGCTACCGTCTGGAGAGCCGCCGTTTCGTCTCGCTGGATCAGTTGCCGTTAGCGGCGATGCAATTCTCGATTACGCCGCTTGATGCCGACTCGCAGGTCGTGCTGAACACCGGCATTGATGCGACGCAAACCAACAGCGGAAGACAGCATCTGGATGAAGCGTCGGTCAGAGTGTTTGACCAGCATTACCTGCAGGGTGTCTATGAAACGCAGGACCGGGGCTCTGAGGTTGTCATCTCGGCGTTTTGTCAGCTGTCTGCTAACAGCGATAGCTGCTTCACCGCAAAAAATCGTCGGTTGCTGGCGCACTATTCATTGATGGTGGCTCAAGGTGACACTGTCACGCTGGATAAACTTGTCTGGGTTGCTCACCGCAGCGATGAAGCCCTGTCGCAGGCGTCGTTTGCACGCAGCGCGCTGGCGGATCTCAAAGTGTGTGCGGCGAGGGGTTATGCCGCGTTGCTGGAAAGCTCTGCTTGTGTCTGGGAAGAAGTCTGGCGCGACGCCCGGGTAGAGGTGGACTCGACGGAAGGTCAGGATCAGATGGCGCTGGACTATGCCGTCTGGCATCTGACCGCCATGACCCCGGCCCATGATGAGCGAAGCAGCATTGCCGCAAAAGGGTTGACGGGAGAGGGGTATAAAGGCCACGTCTTCTGGGATACGGAAATTTTCCTGCTGCCTTTCCATCTTTTTACCCGTCCGCAGGTCGCCCGGAGCCTGCTGCGCTATCGCTGGCTTAACCTGGCCGGCGCCCGGGAAAAAGCCCGTCGCAACGGCTGGCCGGGCGCGCTGTTCCCCTGGGAGAGTGCGGCAAGTGGTCAGGAAGAGACGCCGGAGTTTGCCGCCATCAACATCCGAACGGGCACGCGCCAGAAGGTGGCCTCCGCGCTGGCTGAACACCATATCGTGGCGGACATTGCCTGGGCCGTGGTCGCCTACTGGCAGGCGACGCAGGATGATGCCTTTATGCGCAAAGAAGGTCTGACGTTGCTGATGGAAACCGCCGCGTTCTGGATGGGGCGCGCAACGGAAGTCAATGATCGTCTGGAAATCCATGACGTGATTGGACCGGACGAATACACGGAACACGTGAACAATAACGCCTACACCAACTATCTGGCCTGGCACAACGTTGCCAGTGCATGTCGGTTTATGGCGATGTTTGAGCGTGAAGATGGGCGTTTTACGGAGAATGCCACCCGGTTCCTGGCGAGATTATGGTTACCGGAAGCCGATGCAGACGGAGTGATCCCACAGGATGATACCTTCATGGCGAAACCGGCTATTGATTTGAGCCGTTATAAAGCGAAAGCGGGGAAGCAGACCATTCTGCTCGATTACTCCCGCGCGGAAGTGAATGAGATGCAGATCCTTAAGCAGGCCGATGTTGTGATGCTTAACTACCTGTTGCCCGAACGGTTTACGCCGCAGCAATGTGCCGCCAACCTGGCGTTCTACGAGCCCCGTACGATCCATGACTCTTCGCTGAGCAAGGCCATTCACGGCATTGTGACGGCCCGTTGCGGCGATACGGAAGGGGCCTATGCTTTCTGGCGTGCTGGTGTCGCCATTGACCTGGGGGACGATCCCCACAGCAGCGACGACGGCATTCATGCTGCCGCCACCGGCGCGATCTGGTCCGGTGTGATTCAGGGATTTGCCGGTATGCAGATTGTAGAAGGGGAACTGCATCTTGCGCCGAAGCTGCCCGCTCACTGGCGCAAACTTGCATTTCCGCTGCGCTGGCGGAACGCGCGCATGCGCTTTGCCTTTGAAAAAGACGTGCTAACAATCGATACCACCGCACCCGTCACGTTAACCCTCTGGGGAAAAATGTTGTGCGTCACGGAGCGGCAGGCCCTGTCCTTAAGGGATTTTCTTACGCCTGATAATGGGACCGCTACCACGGAGGCCAGCCATGAAGCCTGAAGCTGTTGTTTTCGATCTTGACGGCGTCATCACCGATACCGCGCATCTGCACTTCCTCGCCTGGCGCGCGGTAGCGCAGGAGATTGGCATTGCCATCGATGAGGTGTTTAACGAGGAGTTGAAGGGAATTAGCCGCATGGAATCCCTGCAGCGGATCCTGCGACACGGTTCAAAAGAGGGGGCATTCGACGATAAACAGTGCCTGGCGCTGGCGGGTAAGAAAAATGCGCTCTACGTCGCGTCTCTGGCGTCGTTGACCGAGGCGTCGCTGCTGCCGGGCATCCGCGAGGTGCTGGCGGAGATACGTGCGGCGAAGGTCAAAATTGGGCTCGCCTCCGTTTCCCTGAATGCGCCCCGCATACTGACGGCGCTCGGCATTGAGGACGCCTTTGATTTTTGTGCCGATGCCTCCCTCATTGTCTGTTCGAAACCTGACCCGGAGATCTTCCTCGCCGCCTGCGCTGGTCTGGGGGTTTGTCCTGAATCGGCCATCGGTATTGAAGATGCCCCCGCAGGCGTTGAGGCGATCAACGCCGCGGGAATGCTATCGGTTGGGATTGGATCGGGCCTGCACCATGCGGGATTACAACTTCATTCAACGCGGGAACTGACCTGGAAATGCCTGACCGATTTCTGGGCATCCCGGACGTATTGATAAGGAATTAACAATGGCGCAATTGTCTCTGAAACATATCCAGAAAATCTATGATAACCAGGTTCATGTGGTAAAGGATTTCAATCTCGACATAGAGGACAAAGAGTTTATCGTTTTCGTCGGTCCGTCAGGTTGCGGCAAGTCGACGACGCTGCGCATGATTGCGGGGCTGGAAGAGATCTCCGCAGGGGAACTGGTAATTGATGGCGTTTGCATGAACGACGTGCCGGCCAAATCCCGCGATATTGCCATGGTTTTCCAGAACTATGCGCTGTATCCGCATATGACGGTCTACGACAACATGGCGTTTGGCCTGAAAATGCAAAAAATCGCCCCGGCGATCATTGAGGAACGGGTTAACTGGGCGGCTCAGATTTTGGGTTTGCGTGAATACCTGAAGCGTAAACCCGTCGCATTGTCGGGGGGACAGCGCCAGCGCGTGGCGTTAGGCAGGGCGATTGTGCGTGAAGCGGGTGTCTTCCTGATGGATGAGCCGTTATCCAACCTCGATGCCAAGCTTCGCGTGCAGATGCGAGCGGAAATCAGCAAGCTGCATCAAAAGCTCAACACCACGATGATTTACGTAACCCACGATCAGACGGAAGCGATGACGATGGCCACCCGCATCGTCATCCTGAAGGACGGCATTATTCAGCAGGTGGGGGCACCAAAGCAGGTTTATAACGAACCGGCGAATATGTTTGTTGCGGGTTTCATTGGCTCGCCTGCCATGAATTTTATTCGCGGCGCGTTAGACGATCGTTATTTCGTCACGGAAACCCTGCGCCTGGAAATCCCACAGGAGATACTTGCGGCTCTGAATAACGCGGGGTATCAGCGTAAAGCGGTGGTGTTTGGCATCCGCCCGGAAGATATCCTGACCCTGCAGAACCGTGATGATGACATTGCGGCGAAAGTCAGCGTCGCTGAACTCACTGGCGCGGAATTTATGCTCTATGCCACCGTCGGCGGACATGAGCTGGTTGTCCGCGCAGGAGCCGCGAATGATTATGCCGCAGGGGATAATATCGGTATTCAGTTCGATATGAATAAGTGCCATTTCTTCGACGCGGAAACCGAAGCGGCTATTAGATAAAAAAGTGTTTGCCGGAAATTCACGTTTCCGGTTTTTTGTTTGTTAATTATAAAGGGAATATTACATGAGTACTCTACTAAGAAGTGCTGCGCTCGTTCTGTGCGCAGGGGTTAGCTGTGCGCAGGCAACTGAAAAAGCGACGCAGTGGGAATTTAATATTGGCGCGATGTATGAAATTGAAAACGTCGAAGGGCAGGGCGAGGATAAAGACGGCTTATATGAACCGTCCGTTTGGTTTAATGCCACCTGGGACGCGTGGACAATTTCGCTGGCCATGTATCAGGAGGGGCCGGTTGATTACAGCAGTATGACTCGCGGCACCTATTTTGATCGCCCGGAATTTGAATTACGTTATCGCTTTATCGGAACCGATGATTTTACCCTCGGCCTGACCGGTGGTTTCCGTAATTACGGCTACCACTTCAAAGATGTGCACGGGGCGAAAGACGGTAGCGCGAATATGCAGCGCTATAAAATCCAGCCTGACTGGGATATTAAATTAACCGACGACTGGCGTTTTGGCGGCTGGTTTGCCATGTATCAGTTTGCCAACGATCTGGAAAAAACCGGCTATGCTGACAGCCGCGTCGAAACTGAAACCGGCTTTACCTGGACCCTTAACGAAACCTTTGCGGCAAAAGTGAATTACTATTTGGAGCGTGGTTTTAATATGGACGGTTCTCGTAATAACGGCGAATTTTCCACGCAGGAAATTCGTGCCTATCTGCCCATTTCATTAGGCCAGACCACGCTCACGCCGTATACCCGCCTGGGGCTCGATCGCTGGTCAAACTGGGACTGGCAGGACGATCCTGAGCGTGAAGGGCATGATTTCAACCGACTCGGTATGCTCTACGCGTATGACTTTAATAATGGTTTGTCCATGACGCTGGAATACGCTTATGAGTGGGAAAACCACGATGAGGGCGAAAGCGACCGCTTCCACTATGCGGGGGTTGGCGTAAACTACGCGTTCTGACCGATGTCACCAGGGGCAGCCAGCCCCTGGTGTTAGCGCAGGGAGGCGGCCAGCAAAAAATGCGTATCAACAAGCACTTTCTGCGGAGCGGGACGACCGGCAATTCGCCTGAAGAGAAGGTCGCAGCTCTCTTCACCCAGTTTGCGGGTGGGAATATCAAAGCCACCAGGCGCGGGGGTTAAAATAAGCGACAGCATTGGGTCACTGTATCCGGCTATCACCACCTGCTCCGGGATCATCAGGTTTAACTCATCCGCCGCGCGATAGAGGCTCAGCAATTTCATACTGTCAGTGGCGAATACGGCATCAGGTGGCGTGGGTGAGGACAACAGTTTAAGCGCCGCCGTTAGCGCGCTCTCATGGGTATAACCGCCATCCATAATCCAGTCCGGGTTAAGCGCAATATTGTGCTTCTCCAGGCTAGCTTTATACCCTGCAAGGCGATCAATCGACACGTGATAATCAAGTGGCGCATGCAAACAGGCAATGTTGCGGCGACCATTCTTAATAAACGCTTCCGTCAGCGTGGCGCTGTCATGAAAATTATCCGTATCAACGGAATAGATATTCTGATAATCCCCTTCCACTTTGCCAATCACCACAACCGGGACGCCATAGGCATCCAGAGTGGTAAAAAAGGATTCATTAGCGGGTGAGCTCAGCATAATGATCCCTTTGATCATCTTCTGTTTTATTTTATTCACGCATTTCAAAAGGTCGTCTTCACTGCTTTTTGACGTTTGCAAAATGACGTCAAAACCTTCTTCTTCCGCTTTTGCCGTAATCGCGTGAAGGATATCGGAGAAAAAAGGGTTGCCGGCGGTGGTTTTGGTTGAGCGGGTAGAAATAACCATAATGGCGTCGAAACCTGAAGAGGTCAGGGCACGGGCCAGTTTATTGGGCTGATAATTTAATTCGTCAATCGCCTTCAGCACTTTGTCCCGCGCTTCGGGAGAAATATTGGTTTGTTTATTCAGAACGCGGGAAACGGTTGATTTCGATACGCCCGCAACCCGTGCGATATCATAGATGGTGGGTGACATACACCTTACTCACTCAGGACTGACAGCAATACCGTTCATCTTACTGGAGAGAAAACGGCAATAGCAATAAATAAGAATTGATAATCAACGATCTGCCCCCATGTATTGTATTCTGAAGCAAGGTATTTATGGCTTCCGGGCAACGAAGGATGGCGATGAAGCGACTAAAAAATGAACTCAATTCACTGGTCAACCGCGGCGTTGACCGTCATCTGCGTCTGGCGGTGACCGGGCTAAGCCGCAGTGGTAAGACGGCGTTTATCACCGCGATGGTAAACCAGCTCCTGAATCTGCACGCTGGCGCGCGCCTGCCGTTGCTTGGCGCGGTTCGGGAAGAGCGTCTGCTGGGCGTTAAGCGTGTTCCGCAACGCGATTTTGGTATTCCCCGGTTTACCTATGACGAAGGGCTGGCGCAGCTCTACGGCGATCCGCCCAGCTGGCCGACGCCGACACGAGGAGTCAGTGAAATTCGCCTTGCGCTGCGTTTCCGCTCGAATGAATCCCTGATGCGCCACTTTAAGGACACCTCAACGCTGTACCTCGAAATCGTCGATTACCCCGGCGAATGGCTGCTCGACTTGCCGATGCTGGCGCAGGATTACCTCACCTGGTCCCGGCAGATGACGGGGCTGTTGCAGGGGCAACGTGCAGAGTGGTCATCGACGTGGCGACAGCTGTGCGAAGGGCTGGATCCGCTGGCACCAGCAGATGAAAACCGTCTGGCGGCTATTGCTGAGGCCTGGACAGCGTATCTGCATCAGTGTAAGCAGGAAGGTCTGCATTTCATCCAGCCAGGGCGGTTTGTCCTGCCGGGGGATTTAGCAGGGGCACCCGCGCTGCAGTTCTTCCCGTGGCCGGATGTGGACGGTACCGGAGAGGCGAAGCTGGCGCAGGCCGACAAGCACACCAACGCAGGTATGCTGCGGGAACGTTACAATTACTACTGTGAAAAAGTGGTCAAGGGTTTCTATAAAAACCATTTTTTACGCTTCGACCGTCAGATCGTGCTGGTGGATTGTCTGCAGCCGCTTAACAGTGGGCCGCAGGCCTTCAACGATATGCGCCTCGCGCTGACGCAGCTGATGCAAAGTTTTCACTACGGGCAGCGGACGTTATTTCGCCGTCTGTTCTCACCGGTGATCGATAAGCTGCTGTTTGCGGCGACTAAAGCCGATCACGTGACGGTCGATCAGCATGCCAATATGGTATCGCTGCTGCAGCAACTGGTGCAGGATGCCTGGCAAAACGCCGCGTTTGAAGGTATCAGCATGGATTGCCTGGGACTTGCGTCCGTGCAGGCGACGCAAAGCGGGTTGATTGACCTCAACGGCGAGAAAATTCCGGCCTTACGCGGGAATCGCCTCAGCGACGGCGAACCGCTTACTGTCTATCCGGGCGAAGTGCCCTCGCGCCTGCCGGGCCAGGCCTTCTGGCAGAGCCAGGGCTTCCAGTTTGAAGCCTTCCGCCCTCAGGCCATGAGCGTCGACACCCCGTTGCCCCACATCCGTCTGGATGCGGCGCTGGAGTTTTTGATTGGAGATAAATTGCGATGACGGAACCGTTAAAACCGCGCATAGACTTTACCGGAACGCTTGAGCAGGCGCAGCAGGAGGCGTTTAAAACGGCGCAGACGTTCAGCGGCGCGCAGGCAGATAATTTTGCCCCGGCGCTCGCGGAGGAGCCGGGCGTTGAGGAAGGACCTGCGGAGGCGGCCGTGGAAGCCGCGTTGCGTCCGAAACGCAGCCTGTGGCGTAAAATGGTGACCGCGGGTCTGACGCTGTTTGGCGTAAGCGTGATCGGGCAGGGTGTACAGTGGACGATGAATGCCTGGCAAACCCAGGATTGGGTTGCGCTCGGCGGATGTGCCGCGGGCGCGCTGATTGTCGGGGCGGGCGTTGGATCGGTTGCCACCGAGTGGCGTCGGCTCTGGCGTCTGCGACAGCGCGCGCACGAGCGTGATGAGGCCCGGGATCTGCTGCACAGTCACGGCACCGGTAAAGGCCGCGTGTTCTGTGAAAAGCTGGCCAGCCAGGCTGGAATCGATCAGTCGCACCCGGCACTCCAGCGCTGGTATGCCGCCATTCACGAAACCCAGAACGATCGGGAAGTGGTGACGCTCTACTCCCATATGGTTCAGCCGGTGCTGGACGCTCAGGCGCGGCGTGAAATCAGCCGCTCTGCGGCGGAATCCACGCTGATGATTGCCGTCAGCCCGCTGGCGCTGGTTGATATGGCTTTTATCGCCTGGCGTAACCTGCGCCTGATCAACCGTATCGCAAACCTTTACGGCATAGAGCTGGGTTACTACAGTCGGATCAGACTGTTTAAGCTGGTCCTGCTCAATATCGCCTTTGCCGGGGCGAGTGAACTGGTCCGCGAAGTGGGCATGGACTGGATGTCGCAGGATCTTGCGGCGCGTCTTTCAGCTCGCGCAGCTCAGGGTATCGGCGCAGGCCTTCTGACGGCACGCCTGGGTATTAAAGCGATGGAGGTCTGCCGTCCGCTCCCGTGGATTGACGGCGATAAACCCCGGCTGGGGGATTTCAGGCGTGAGTTGATCGGCCAGCTCAAAGAGACGCTCAATAAAAAACCGGCTCCGTGAGGTTTTGTTCACTAAGCGTGCGGGCTGTCAATATTTCTTGACAGCCATCTTCCGGTTTACCGTGTTCTGACATATCATTTTAATGTTATTGGCTTAAAACGGTGAATTTCCCATGCGTCTTGAAGTCTTCTGTGAAGACCGTCTCGGTCTGACCCGCGAATTACTCGATCTTCTTGTTTTACGTAGCATTGATTTACGTGGCATTGAGATCGATCCTGTCGGGCGAATTTACCTCAATTTTGCCGAAATTGAATTTAATACATTCAGCAGTCTGATGGCTGAAATCCGCCGTATCGCTGGCGTTACGGATGTACGCACCATTCCCTGGATGCCATCCGAGCGTGAGCACCTTGCACTGAGCGCGCTACTGGAAGCGATGCCGGAGCCGTTCCTCTCCCTGGATTTAAAAAGTAAAGTTGAGCGCGTAAACCACGCGAGCTGCCAGCTTTTCGCCCAGAGCCAGGAGAAGCTCAGTAATCATAACGCCGCACAGCTGATCCCCGGCTTCAACTTCCAGCGCTGGCTGGACAGTAATCCGCAGAACACGCACAGCGAGCATGTGGTGATTAACGGGCAGAACTTCCTGATGGAGATCACGCCGGTTTACCTGAAAGGGGAAGGGAATGCACGTGTGTTAACTGGAGCGGTGATCATGCTGCGATCGACGTTACGCATGGGCCGTCAGCTGCAAAACCTCTCCAGTCAGGATGTCGGCGCCTTCAGCCAGATTATTGCCGTCAGCCCGAAAATGCGCCATGTGGTTGACCAGGCGCGCAAGCTCGCAAGCCTGACCGCACCGCTGCTGATTACCGGCGATACCGGTACCGGGAAAGATCTGCTGGCGCACGCTGTGCACCTGGCGAGCCCGCGTGCGGCAAAACCGTATCTGGCGCTGAACTGTGCCTCTATCCCGGAAGATGCCGTTGAAAGCGAGCTGTTTGGTCATGCGCCGGAAGGGAAGAAAGGCTTCTTCGAGCAGGCTAACGGCGGTTCCGTACTGCTGGATGAGATTGGTGAGATGTCGCCTCGTATGCAGGCCAAACTGCTGCGTTTCCTGAACGACGGCACGTTCCGCCGCGTCGGCGAAGATCATGAAGTGCATGTGGACGTGCGCGTCATCTGTGCCACCCAGAAAAACCTGGTCGAACTGGTGCAAAAGGGGATCTTCCGCGAAGATCTCTATTACCGTCTCAATGTCCTGACGCTGAATATTCCCCCGCTGCGCGATTGTCCGCAGGACATCATGCCGTTGACCGAGCTGTTTGTGGCCCGTTTCGCCGACGAGCAGGGGGTTCCGCGGCCTAAGCTCTCTTCCGACCTCGGTACGGTGTTGATGCGCTACGGCTGGCCGGGAAATATTCGCCAGCTCAAAAACGCTGTTTATCGGGCGCTGACGCAGCTGGAAGGCTATGAACTGCGACCGCAGGATATCCTGCTGCCGGATTACGACGCCGGAACGGTGTCAGTGGGTGAAGAGGCAATGGAAGGCTCACTGGATGAAATTACCAGCCGCTTTGAACGTTCGGTATTGACGCAGCTTTATCGCAGTTATCCCAGCACTCGCAAGCTGGCAAAACGTCTTGGTGTCTCGCACACCGCGATTGCGAATAAGCTCCGTGAGTACGGTTTAAATCACAAAAAGGGTGACGAATAACGAAAAGCCTCTGTAGAGAGGCTTTTTTACTATCCGCTTATTCCTTCGCCAGAGGCGTGGTCACGATTTCGGTTTTTGTCTCTCCCTGAATCGACGCAATCCTGTTTTCGACCTCTTTCACCTGCTGCGGGCTGTGAAGCAGGGTATAGGTCAGATCAAACTGCGCGCTGGCGCCAGGCTGCAGCTGCTTAACCCGCTTCTGCTCGCGTTCAATGGTAACGGGGTAGGCGTAGCTGGTCCCCGGCTCAATCCCCGTGACGTAACCCTGTTTCAGCGTATCGGTATTTTTCCATAAGGTCAGTACGGGGAGCTGGCGGGTATCAAACTGTATTGACGCGCCTTTATCTCCGGCTTTATTGACCACGGCCGCGAGCGTTTCATGGTTATTATCCGCAAGTGGTTTGATGTTAAAGACCATCTCATCAAAGTCTTTTGTCGGCCCTGCATAGGTTTGCCAGTTGTTAACACCCGCTTTGGCGTAGTCATTGAATGGGCTCACGCTGGCTGCCGGGGCAAGGAAACGTGCGCCTTCCTCGAGGACAGGCGTACCGAAGTTGCTGTGATAGATGATCTGATAGTCGTGAGGATAATCTGCATGGTTGGTCAACACATCGTGCAGGCTGAACTGGTTGGTGCCCGGCACGTAACGCAGTTCGGTCAGGGTTTGCAGATCCGCTTTTTTAAAAGTGCTCTCTTTGATCAATCCCCTGACGCGGATTTCATGCGGTGCAGCATCCGCGACTTCCACCTCAACCTGTGATGCTGGCGTATTTCCTGCCTTGCCGTGCAACGTATAAATCTGACCGTCGGCCGTCACCGGATGGCCTGTCCACTCATAGCCACAGCGGACCATCATCTCATTGAATCCTTCCAGCCAGCCGAGACCGTTACGACTTTCAAAATTGATATAAGCTGGGTTCACCACCTCTTTGACGGGTGAGTTCCACCCCAGTCGGGTACCAAAGCCTTCAACATGCAGAAGATTCATGCCACGCGTCGGGCTTAAGGCAATGGTCAGGCCATCTTTGCTGCGAATAATGATGACTTTACTGCCTTCCTGCTTACCGCCATGCAAGACTTTTTGCTCAATGCTGAACGTTTGATTTTTAACGTTCAGCTCATTGCTGGAAATCTTCCAGTTTCCTTTTTCTATGCTGCTTTCAGCGCTTGTCAGCACCCAGGTTTTCGCCGCGGCATGACCTGAAACCAGTACCGCAAGAAGCGTTAAAGCCAGTTTTATCTTCATGTTTATCCCTTTTTGCTGAAACGATTATTTGATTTCGTAAGCAAATCTAATGTTTTGCCGAAAAAGGAAATGTGATGTGTCTCACTGCGCAATAAAAGGTGATAACAGAACAAGTTTTATGTATGAGCAATCACAAAAAGATGAATGTACAAAATATTATTGCGCTCAAAATGTGAAGTATGACCAGATTAGCTTTAACGATTCAGCTGAAAATAAATAAAAAACCCCGCCGTGGCGAGGTTGAGAATACGTTGTATAGAATACTAAGGACTTATTATGCTTTCAGCACGTCCAGCGCGGCAGTGTAATCCGGCTCGGTGGTGATTTCGTTAACCAGTTCGCTAAAGACAACAGTGTCGTTTTCATCAAGAACCAGTACAGCACGTGCAGCCAGACCTTTCAGTGGGCCTTCCGCGATGCTGACGCCGTAGTTCTCCAGGAAATCCGCGCTGCGCAGCGTGGAGAGGGTAATGACGTTGCTCAGACCTTCAGCACCGCAGAAACGAGACTGGGCAAACGGCAGGTCTGCGGAAATGCACAGCACAACGGTGTTGTCCATTTCAGTCGCCAGCTGGTTGAATTTACGCACGGATGCGGCACAGACGCCGGTATCAATGCTTGGGAAAATGTTCAGCACTTTGCGTTTACCCGCAAACTGAGCCAGTGTGACGTCAGACAGATCTTTAGCCACCAGAGTAAAAGCCTTTGCTTTGCTGCCAGCCTGCGGAATGGAACCTGCTACAGCAACCGGGTTGCCCTGGAAATGAACGAGTTGTGACATAGATATCTTCCTGTTTACATATAGTTAACGTCGGGGCTAGTGTATGCCATCAGCGGATAACACGGCAAACCAATTTTTTCGCCTTTACGGGCCGCAAGGAGTCAGTGATGAGAAGCGTTAAGGTCTATGAAGAAGCCTGGCCATTGCATACCCCGTTTGTAATTTCACGCGGCAGTAGAAGCGAAGCCAGCGTGGTGGTGGTTGAAATTGAAGAAGAGGGGGTTAAAGGTGTCGGGGAATGTACGCCTTACCCACGCTATGGGGAAAGTCTGGCATCCGTGATGGCACAGATCATGACCCTGGTCCCTGATCTGCAAAAAGGGCTCACGCGTGAAGCATTACAGACGCGTTTACCCGCCGGTGCGGCGCGCAACGCCATTGATTGTGCGCTATGGAACCTCGAAGCCGCAACGCGGCAAAAATCGCTGCCGTCTTTGCTGGGTGTAGCATTGCCGACATCCGTCATTACCGCGCAAACGGTGGTGATTGGTGAGCCGGAACAGATGGCAGCCAGCGCAAAAGCCCTTTTTGACGCCGGGGCCACGCTGTTAAAAGTGAAGCTCGACGATCGTCTGATTAGCGAGCGAATGGTCGCCATTCGTTCGGCGGTTCCCGCAGCCACGCTGATTGTTGATGCCAACGAGTCATGGCATCCCGAAGGGCTTGCCGCACGATGCCAGCTGTTGGCTGACCTGGGCGTGGCCATGCTGGAGCAACCACTGCCGGCGAAGGATGATGCCGCACTGAAGAATTTTATTCATCCGCTGCCAGTTTGTGCGGATGAAAGCTGCCATACCCGTGAGAATTTGCGCGAACTTGAAGGCCGCTACGACATGGTCAACATTAAGCTCGACAAGACTGGTGGGCTGACAGAAGCGCTGGCACTGGCGGCAGAAGCCCGGGCGCAGGGCTTCGGATTGATGCTTGGCTGTATGCTCTGCACCTCCCGGGCGATTAGCGCGGCGCTGCCGCTGGCCACGCAGGTGCGTTTTGCCGATCTGGATGGCCCGACATGGCTCGCTGTTGACGTCTCACCAGCGCTCCATTTTACCAGCGGCGTGCTTCATCTCTGAGGCTGCCAGCACAGCAGTTGCATCATGGCTTTCAGGTATTTTTCGCTGGCTTCGTCGGAGGAGATCGCCGGGAATTCTGCGGTGATGCAGGGCAAGCTCAAATCAGCGCACCAGCTACCGAATGAACCGGGTGTTTCATAGCCCACGCTGGAGACGAGTGGCAGGGCGAACGCCTGTGCCAGCCACTCGCCCAGGCTGGAGTGGCGCGGATCTTCAATACAGGCCAGCGGATCGTGAAAGGAGACAACCCAGGCGGGTTGGATCTTATGGATAAGCTGGCACAACGCTTGCGTTTCTGGCTCCGAGCCCGGTTTGTCCCCCGTCAGTAACACCACATCACGCTCCTCGGCGGTACTGTTCCAGCGATAAACGGTTTCCCCGGCGCGCCAGTTTGCCGCCGGGAAATTACGGTTCAGGTCGACGCCCCTCGCATTCGCCCGCAATCCAAGCTGGCAGCCATCGGGGTTCACGGCAAGGATCACGTGATGACGTCGTAAAGAAGGGGTCAGCGTTCGCAGTGCACATGAGAGCGTGACGATGGATGAGTTCTCATCCCCGTGCGTGCCGGCAATGATCAATCCGCTGTCGCGATCGGCATTGGGGGCCGGGAACCAGATCAGCGATGCGCCTAAGAATGAGCGGCCATATTGCTCTGCGCCCGGCGGAAAGGCGCCGCGTTCCGCTCGTGGTCGGGTGGTTGCCATACGAAATCCTGATAAAGAAGTCTCTACTGGCAGTGTTGTGCAAAACCCGCGGTTAATCAAATAGTTTCCGCAACGGTTGAGAATTGCCTTAAATCACTATTCCTGACGAAGGTATTTGCATTTCTTATTGTCGAAACAAATAATTACGCATCTGCTTGTTACCTGCCTTTATTAAAGGGGATCTTATGAAGCATCCTGTTTCGCGTCTTTTCACCGCACTGTGCCTGTGCGGACTTTCTACACTCTCGTACGCTGCTGATGTGCCACAGGGCACGGTACTGGCGCAAAAACAGGAGCTGGTCAGACACATTAAAGACGAACCGGCTTCGCTCGATCCGGCAAAAGCGGTTGGGTTGCCAGAGATTCAGGTGATTCGCGATCTGTTCGAAGGGCTGGTGAATCAGAACGAGAAAGGGGAACTAACCCCGGGCGTGGCGACGCGCTGGCAGAGCAACGATAACCGTATCTGGACGTTCACCTTGCGCGATAATGCGAAATGGTCTGACGGTTCGCCTGTCACCGCACAGGATTTTGTCTACAGCTGGCAGCGTCTGGTCGATCCAAAAACAACTTCTCCGTTTGCCTGGTTTGCGGCCCTGGCGGGGATCAGCAACGCACAGGCGATAATTGACGGCAAAGCGGCGCCTGATACCCTGGGCGTGACGGCGGTGGATGCCCGAACGTTACGCGTTCAGCTGGATAAAGCGCTGCCGTGGTTTAGCAACCTGACAGCAAACTTTGCCTTCTACCCGGTGCAAAAAGCGAACGTTGAAAGTGGTAAAGAGTGGACGCGCCCGGGCGCGCTGGTCGGGAATGGCGCATACGTCCTGAACGATCGCGTGGTGAATGAAAAACTGGTTGTCGTGCCGAATACCCACTACTGGGACAACGCCAAAACTGTCCTGCAAAAAGTCACGTTCATTCCGATTAATCAGGAATCCGCTGCCACGAAACGCTATCTGGCCGGGGATATCGATATTACCGAGTCGTTCCCGAAAAACATGTATCAGAAGCTCCTGAAGGACATTCCGGGACAAGTTTATACGCCACCGCAGCTCGGAACTTATTACTATGCGTTTAACACGCAAAAGGGCCCGACGGCCGATGCCCGGGTCCGTCTTGCGCTGAGTATGACTATCGATCGCCGCCTGATGGCGGAAAAGGTATTGGGGACCGGCGAGAAGCCGGCCTGGCATTTCACCCCTGACGTGACGGCGGGCTTCACGCCTGAGCCTTCACCGTTTGAGCAAATGTCGCAGCAGGAGCTGAATGCGCAGGCGAAAACCTTGCTGCAGGCCGCAGGTTACGGTCCTCAGCGCCCACTGAAGCTGAACTTGCTGTACAACACCTCGGAAAACCATCAGAAAATCGCCATCGCGGTGGCGTCCATGTGGAAGAAAAACCTTGGCGTGGATGTCAAACTGCAAAACCAGGAGTGGAAAACCTATATCGACAGCCGCAATACCGGCAATTTTGATGTGATCCGCGCGTCATGGGTGGGGGATTACAATGAGCCCTCTACCTTCTTGTCTCTGTTGACCTCAACCCACAGCGGCAATATCTCGCGTTTCAACGATCCGGCTTACGATAAGACGATCCAGCAGGCAACGCTGGAAACCACGGCGAAAGCGCGTAATACCGACTACAACATGGCGGAGAAAATCCTCATGGAGAAGGCGCCTATCGCACCCATCTACCAGTACACCAATGGTCGTCTTATCAAGCCGTGGGTGAAAGGATATCCGATTAATAACCCGGAAGACGTGGCGTACAGCCGGACGATGTATATTGAGAAGCACTGATGTGTACTGACCTCTGGCTAACGGCAGATTACCATCACTAAACCCTGAACTGGCGCGGTTTGTCGCGCCAGTTTCTCCTTCTGACCATTCCCGCCACAGCAGAAGTATCACTTTTCTGATATTGCGCTGAATGGCGTTTCCTGAATATACATTCCATGCATCCAGTGGATGATTGTCTTAAATCTGATATACCAGATATATTAAATAGTCTCTCTGGTTATCCCGAGTTTTATTCATAAGTCCACTGTTGGACATTTCCAGGGCTTTTCAGTATTAAGCACTATCCTGTAATATCATCCGGGATAAGTCTTAATTTGTAGCCATTTTATTGCAGGTTGACCGAGTGGTCTGCCGGTTTGGTGATCATGTCCGTCCGGACGCGGTAGTTAATTCAGGTTTAAATGTACAGTAAGTTGTACTGAAATTAATTTTTATATTAGCCGTTTTGTCTCAACGAAAGTTACTGGTTAAAATAAAACGCCCCTGCATTTATGTGGCGATATTCAACCCGGCAAGGGATTAATTTATTCAGGAGATAAATAACCATGTCTGAATCATTTCAGAACGAGATACCCCGCGCACGCGTAAATATAAAACTGGATTTGGTCACGGGTGGTGCCCGGAAGAAAGTTGAGCTGCCGCTGAAGCTGCTGAGTGTCGGCGATTACAGCAATGGCAGGGCGGAAGGGACCCTTTCAGAACGCGAAAAAATCAACATCAATAAAAATAACTTCAACAGCGTTCTCGCTGATCTTCATCCCGAAGTGAATATCGCCGTTAAAAATACCCTGGCGAACGATGGCTCTGAAGAAAACGTGAAGCTGGCTTTTCAGAATATGAAAGATTTTGAGCCAGAAGCGGTGGCACGCCAAATTCCACAACTTCGTGCAATGCTCGCCATGCGTAATTTACTGCGGGATTTGAAATCCAATCTTCTGGATAACGTCACTTTCAGGAAAGAACTGGAAACTATTTTAAAGGACCCGGCGCTCACTGATGAACTGCGCCGCGAACTGAACGCGCTTGCCCCGGCCCAGGATTAACTACCGGAACCTGTTAACGGAATAATAACGAGTAAAATGCTTATGTCAGTCAATAATGAATCCCAGAGTCAGACAGGCGGCGCGACAATTGAAAAGACGCTGCCGCAGAATGGCGTTTATGCGTCCCTGTTCAACAAAATTAATTTAACACCGGTTGCTGAAATTGGTGACCTGAATGGTTTTGAAGACAATACCGTAATGGCGGAAACGTCCGCTGATGCGCGCGTTACGGCAGCCGTCCAGGTCTTTATGCAGTGCCTGCAGAAGTCTGGCCAGAAAGTCGAGAAACTCGATAAGACATTACTGGATCACCACATCGCGGAACTGGATTTCCAGATTAGCCGCCAGCTTGATGAAGTGATGCACAGCGATGAGTTCCAGAAAGTTGAATCCGTATGGCGCGGACTGAAGTCGCTGGTGGATAAGACTGATTTTCGTCAGAACGTTAAAATCGAGATTCTGGATCTTTCCAAAAACGAACTGCGTCAGGATTTCGAGGACTCGCCGGAAATTATCCAGAGTGGCCTGTACCGTCAGACGTACACGATGGAGTACGACACGCCCGGCGGCGAACCGATTGCTGCGGTGATTTCCGCGTATGAGTTTGATGCGTCTGCGCAGGACGTGGCGCTGATGCGTAATATTTCAAAAGTGTCTGCGGCTGCCCACATGCCGTTTATTGGCTCCGCGGGTCCGGCGTTCTTTATGAAGTCCTCAATGGAAGAAGTGGCGGCCATCAAAGACATCGGCAACTACTTTGACCGCGCCGAGTACATCAAATGGAAAAGCTTCCGCGAGACGGATGACTCCCGCTATCTCGGCCTGGTGATGCCGCGCGTGCTGGGTCGCCTGCCGTACGGACCTGACACCGTCCCGGTACGCAGCTTCAACTACGTTGAGCAGGTCAAAGGCCCGGACCACGACAAATACCTGTGGACCAACGCCTCGTTCGCCTTTGCGGCCAACATGGTGAAGAGCTTCATTAACAACGGCTGGTGCGTGCAAATTCGTGGCCCGCAGGCGGGTGGTGCGGTTCAGGATCTGCCGATCCACCTGTACGATCTCGGCACCGGCAATCAGGTGAAAATCCCGTCTGAGGTGATGATCCCGGAAACCCGCGAGTTTGAGTTCGCGAATCTCGGCTTTATCCCGCTGTCGTACTACAAGAACCGTGACTACGCGTGCTTCTTCTCGGCGAACTCGACCCAGAAGCCCGCGCTGTACGACACCGCTGATGCGACCGCCAACAGCCGTATCAACGCGCGCCTGCCGTACATCTTCCTGCTGTCGCGTATCGCCCACTACCTGAAGCTTATCCAGCGCGAAAACATCGGGACCACCAAAGACCGTCGCCTGCTGGAGCTGGAGCTCAACACCTGGGTGCGCACTCTGGTGACGGAAATGACCGATCCAGGAGACGAGCTGCAGGCCTCTCACCCGCTGCGTGACGCGAAAGTGGTGGTGGAAGACATCGAAGACAACCCGGGCTTCTTCCGCGTGAAGTTGTACGCCGTGCCGCACTTCCAGGTGGAAGGGATGGATGTCAACCTGTCGCTGGTTTCCCGGATGCCGAAGGCTAAAGCATAAGGCGGCAGGGATGAAAATTTACCGCCCACTCTGGGAGGATGGGGCCGTTCTGGCCCCGCAACAGTTCCAGCAGCAGGCCCGCTGGAACGCCTATATTGCCGACACCGTTGCCGGGATGGGGATTTCCCACCCCTGGGGTGTGGTTGCGGCAGAATTTGATGATGCGGCGCTCGCACTCTCGCGCCTGAATGCCACCCGTCTGGTGGTCCGTTTTCAGGACGGCACGATTGTTGATACCGAGCTGGCAGATAACCTTCCTCCGGTCTGTGATTTATCCGCTGCAAACGGCAGTGAAGCCGTTGATGTCGTGGCGGCACTGCCGCTGCTGAGCGCGAATGGCGGAAATCTGGATAACGGGCAGGACAGCGAACGCCCGCGCCGCTGGAAAGCCGAGCGTGTGGTGGTGCAGGAGCTTGCCGGGCATGAAAGTGGTGAAGTGGCCGTGCTGCGTCATGCCATCACGCTGCGCCTGTCCACGCAGGAAAACAGTGCTTACCTGACCTGTCCGGTGGCCCGTCTGGTGCCTAATGTGCAGGGGCAGTGGAGCCGTGATCCGTCCTTTATCCCGCCGATGCTCTCGGTTGCGGCAAACCCGGTGCTTGTGACCGAACTGGGCGATTTGCTGGTTCGCCTGCAGGCACGACGCAAGCGTCTGATGGCGATGCGGCGTGAAAGCAACGAGCGTCTTGCAGATTTTGCTGTGGCCGATGTTTCCCTGTTCTGGCTGCTCAATGCCCTGAACAGCGCCGAGCCTGTGCTGACCGAACTGCTGCAGACCCCGGGACGTCACCCTGAGTTGATCTACCGCGAGCTGACCCGTCTTGCGGGCAGCCTGCTGACGTTTTCACTTGAGCACGATGCCGGGGACATTCCCGTTTACCGGCATGATGCGCCTGAACGTGTATTCCCGCCATTACTGACGCTGCTGGATAAACTGCTGGAAGCCAGTCTTCCCTCCCGGGTTATCAGTATTCAACTGGAGCATGTCGATCAGATCTGGAAAGGCCCGCTGCATGATGCCCGCCTGCGCGAAGGGGCCGACTTCTACCTCTCCGTACGCGCTTCCATGCCGAACCACGAACTGCAGACGAAATTCCCGCAGCTGTGTAAAGCCGGCAGTTTTGAGGATGTCTCGGATGTGGTGAACGTGGCGCTGAGCGGCATGGTTATCAAACCACTCAGCCATGTTCCGGCGGCGATCCCTCTGCGCCTTGAAAACCAGTACTTCTCTCTGGACCTGAGTACCGATGCGGCGAGGGCGATGCTAGAAGCGGAAAGCTGTACCTTCTACACCCCGCGCTCGCTGGGGGATGTGAAACTTGAACTCTTTGCGGTGCTGCGCACATGAATACATCCAGTCTCAGTCAGACAGAACGTATTTTCTACCCGGGCTGGCTGATGGCCAGCCAGTTACGGGGTGGACAGGAAGTCCGGGACGGGGAGGGACTCTATCGCCGGGCCTGCAGTCTGGTTCAGGAGGCCCGCAGTGCACTGACGGACGCCGGTTTCAGTGATCTCAGCCGCGACCATATGGTGTATGCCCTGTGCGCCCTGCTTGATGAAAGCGTGTTGAACAGGGGAACGACCGATGAGGGTTACCTGACCTGGCGCCGGGACCCACTTCAGGCCCGTTTCTTCGGTACCCTGAATGCGGGTGAGGAGCTGTGGGAACGTATCCGCAACCTGCTGAAAGAGCCTGCACCGGACACGGCGGTGCTGACCTGCATGTACCGCACCCTGCAGCTGGGGTTTGTTGGCCAGTACCGGGCGCAGGATGATGAGCGCCGTGAAGACGTGGTACGTGCGCTGGGCGAGCGGGTGCCTGCCTTTGCGCTTTCGCAGGATGCGCCGGTTGTCGTCAGGGCACCCCACCTGCGCAGCGGCCGCCAGCTGTACTGGTTGTCCTGGATTATCGGTGCAGCGGCGCTGGCAGCACTGTGGTTCGTCCTCTCTTCCTCTCTCACCGAACTGGTGAGCCAGACGATCAGGCCGGGGTAAGCCATGCGTGATGTTTACCGGAGTCTGTTAACCGCGTTGGCGGGCGTACTGGCGCTGTGGCTTGTCCTCGGTTTCTGGCCTCTGTCGGCCGGGAGTCGCGTGGCGCTCAGCCTGCTGGTCATTCTGGTGTGCGGGGGAATGCTGTGGCGTCATCACCGTACATCCCGGATGCAGGCGCAGGCGTGCAGGGATATTGCGGACGAGAGTCTGCCCCCGGAAGATTTTCAGGGCGCAGTCATTCTGACGTGCGGCGATAACCGCGCGCTTTTCGCTGAGGGTACTCCGTACCGTGAGACCCGTCAGGGATGGTATTTGCGCGTGAAGAATGCTGAGCAGTTGCCCTTGTTTGCGCAGCACCTGAGTCTGGTGCGCCCGGCGCTGGTTTCGCAAATCTCCGTCATGCTGGCGGTGGTACCTGAGCATCACACCTCTTGTGATGATTTTACCCAGTCCCTGCGGAGCTGGCAGCGTGCTGTCGTACAGTGCCGTGCGGCATTCGGCACGATCCCCCCTCTGTGGAGTGTGACCTGGATATCACCGCTAGCAGCCTGCGCAGGCGCAGAGCCCGTCTGGTTTATCACGGGAAGGCAACGGGCCGGTGTTCAGGTATATCAGCCAGGGCTGGGTAATCTGTCGCTGGCAGACTGGATCCGTGAAACGGCTGCGGGTGAGCGACTTTCCCGCCTGAGCCTGGGGTTGTGGTTTGACAGTGGGCTCGTCTGGCTGGACCGCGCTGTCACCAGTTTGCTGTCGGTGCGTCAGGGGGAACTACCGGTCCTGAAACTCTGTGTACAGGGGCTGTGTATGGTGCCGGTGAACAGTGTTGCCGGCAATCTCTGGCAACAGCACATCGCCTCCGTTACCGCCCTGCCGCCGGATGCGGCTGAGTGTGGTGAGCCTTTGCCGTTGCCTGAACACCTGTTGTCGGGGCTGCCGCGCCGTCGGGGCGTCAGCCGCCGGATGGTGTTCTGGCGTTACGTCGGATTACTGGGCGGGATTTTCCTCGCGCTGGCCATGCTGGCGTCCTGGATGAACAACCAGCGCCTGATCCGTAATGTCGGCGACCATCTTGCCCTGTACCACCACCTCACCGGTACACCGGTGGCGCCGAAACTGCGGGCACAGCAGCGGCTGCGGGCCGACGGCGCATTGCTGGACGACTGGCTGCGTCGGGGTGAACCCCTGCGTTACCGCCTCGGGTTGTATCAGGGGCTGCGTCTGGTGCCTCCTTTAGAGGCTGCCATCAATGACTGGGCGCCACCGCCCCCGGTTATCAAAAAGATTGTCCAGGGACCGGAGACTGTACGCCTCGACAGCATGTCGCTGTTCGATACCGGCAGATACGACCTTAAACCTGGCTCGACGAAGCTGCTGGTGAACTCCCTGGTGGGCATCAAAGCGAAGCCAGGCTGGCTGATTGTGGTGGCGGGGCATACCGACAGTACCGGCGATGAACAGGCCAACCAGGCGCTGTCGCTGAAGCGTGCGGAGTCCGTGCGCAACTGGATGCGTGATACCGGCGACGTGCCGGAAAGCTGTTTTGCGGTGCAGGGCTATGGCGAAAGCCGTCCTGTCGCCTCTAACGACACGGCACAAGGGCGTGCCCTTAACCGCCGTGTCGAAATCAGTCTGGTACCGCAGGCCAGTGCCTGTCAGATACCCGGCAAAAACCCGGTGCCATCGCAGGATGATGGCGTCCCAGAAAATAAAACGGAGTAATTAACATGGCAATTCCTGTTTATCTTTGGCTGAAAGACGACGGCGGCGCGGACATTAAAGGGTCTGTGGACGTTCAGGACCGCGAAGGCAGTATCGAGGTGGTGGCACAGGAGCACAACCTGTACATCCCGACCGATAACAACACCGGCAAGCTGACCGGCACGCGTATCCACACGCCATTCCTGTTCACCAAGGAAATCGACTCCTCCAGCCCGTATCTGTACAAGGCAGTGACCACCGGTCAGACCCTTAAGTCTGCTGAATTCAAGTGGTACAAAATCAACGACGCGGGTCAGGAAGTGGAGTACTTCAACACCAAACTTGAGAACGTGAAAGTGGTGAAAGTGAATCCTGAAATGTACGACATCAAGGATCCTTCCAAAGAGAAACACAACCATCTTGAGCGCGTGGAGCTGCGCTACGAAAAAATCACCTGGACCTACAAGGACGGCAACATCATTCATTCCGACTCCTGGAACGAACGCGCCACCGCGTAATCCTGATGCGGGCAGGGCTTTCCTGTCCGCAGTTTTTTGCTGAGCGCCTGAGACGCAGCCGCTCAGCAAAGAAAAACACATTCTGCCTGCCTGACCTTATGCGCTTTGGTGAACAGCGAGGGGCGGTAGCGTGTCCAGGAACCGACAAAGAGAGAATCTCATGGAAAATCCAGCCATCCTGTTACGTCGTCTGAACCCTTACTGTGCCCGCGCGATGGAAGGCGCCGCTTCTCTGTGCCAGACCCGCGCCCACGCGGAAATCCTGCCTGAACACTGGCTGCTGAAACTGCTGGAGCAGGGCGAGGGTGACCTGACGGTGCTGGCCCGTCGTTACGAGTGGGATATGGACAGCCTGTGGCAGGATTTGCTTGGCTGGCTGGACAAACAACCTCGCTCGGTACGCCACCGACCTCAACTCTCCGGGAACATCCGGACGCTGATGCAGGACGCCTGGATGATTGCCTCGCTCAGTGGTGAAGAGCAGATCCGCAGTGTTCACCTGCTGATGGCGCTGGTTGAAAAACAGAGTCTGGTCCGCTGCGACGGTCTGTGGCCGCTGCTGACGCTGGGCCGGAGTCAGCTGGAGCGCCTGCGTCTGTTACTGGACGCGCAGTCCGACGAACGCCCGGACGTGCAGCAGGAGGCGGAACTGGCCAGTGTCGGGGACGTGGAGTTTGTCGGCCGTCCTGCCGGTGCAGAACCGGAAGAGGGCGGGCTGAATCCGGCGCTGCAGAACGCCCTGGATAAATTCACCCTCGATGTCACCGCCCGCGCCCGCGAGGGTAAAATCGACCCGGTGTTTGGTCGTGACAATGAAATCCGTCAGATGGTTGATATCCTGTCGCGCCGCCGCAAGAACAACCCGATTCTGGTCGGCGAGCCGGGAGTCGGCAAGACGGCACTTGTGGAAGGGCTGGCGCTGCGCATTGCGGAAGGCAACGTCCCGGACGCGCTGAAACCCGTCTCCGTGCGTACCCTCGACCTCGGCCTGTTGCAGGCGGGGGCGGGCGTGAAGGGGGAGTTCGAACAGCGGCTGAAGAACATTATTGAGGCGGTACAGCAGTCCCCGCTGCCGGTGCTGCTGTTTATTGACGAGGCCCACACCATCATTGGCGCGGGTAACCAGGCGGGAGGGGCCGATGCGGCCAACCTGCTGAAACCGGCGCTGGCCCGCGGGGAACTGCGCACCATCGCCGCCACCACCTGGAGCGAGTACAAGCAGTACTTCGAGCGCGACGCCGCGCTGGAGCGCCGCTTCCAGATGGTCAAAGTGGACGAGCCGGACGACGACACGGCGTGTCTGATGCTCAGGGGCCTGAAATCCCGCTACGCTGAGCACCATGGGGTGCACATTAGTGACGATGCGGTGCGCGCCGCCGTCACGCTCTCCCGCCGCTACCTGACCGGCCGCCAGCTGCCGGATAAGGCGGTGGACCTGTTGGACACCGCCTCCGCCCGCATCCGCATGAGTCTTGATACGGTGCCGGAGCCACTGACCCGCCTGAAGGCGCAGCTCACTGCCCTGGATATGGAGAAGCGGGCGCTGCTGGAAGATACCGCCCTGGGCAAAAGCAACCACGGCGAACGCCTTGCCGCCATCGAACAGGACGAAGTCCGTATTATCCTGCAGCTTGACCAGCTGGAAACTCAGTACGGCCAGGAGCTGAATCTGACGGAAGCGCTTCTTACCTGCCGCAAAGATATCTCCCGCCAGGCAGAAACGACGGATTTGCAGAAGCAGCTCACGGCTGTTCAGCAGCACACCCCGCTGCTGGGCCTGGATGTGGACGTCCGCACCGTTGCCACGGTGATTGCTGACTGGACCGGTGTGCCGCTTTCTTCGCTGATGAAGGATGAGCAGACGGGACTGCTGAGTCTCGAAGCGAGCCTGGGCAGGCGTGTGGTGGGTCAGGACGCGGCGCTGAACGCCATCGCACAGCGCCTGCGCGCCAGTAAAACGGGCCTGGCGCCGGAGAACGGTCCGCAGGGCGTGTTCCTGCTGACCGGGCCGAGCGGCACCGGCAAGACCGAAACCGCGCTGGCGCTGGCAGATGTGCTGTACGGCGGTGAAAAATCGCTGATTACCATTAACCTCTCCGAATACCAGGAGCCGCACACCGTATCCCAGCTGAAGGGCTCGCCGCCGGGGTATGTCGGTTACGGCCAGGGCGGCATCCTCACCGAAGCGGTGCGCAAACGCCCGTACAGCGTAGTCCTGCTCGACGAAGTGGAGAAGGCGCACCGGGACGTGATGAACCTGTTCTACCAGGTCTTTGATCGCGGCTTTATGCGCGACGGTGAAGGCCGGGAAATCGACTTCCGCAACACCGTTATCCTGATGACCTCGAACCTCGGCAGCGACCACATCATGCAACTGCTGGACGAACAGCCGGAGGCGACTGAATCCGACCTGCATAAACGGCTGCGCCCGCTGCTGCGCGACCACTTCCAGCCCGCGCTGCTGGCCCGCTTCCAGACGGTGATTTACCGGCCGCTCAGCGAGGCCGCCATGCGCACCATCGTGGAAATGAAGCTCGGGCAGGTGAGCCGGCGCCTGCACCGACACTACGGGCTGACCACGCAGGTTGATGAGAGCCTGTATGACGCGCTGACGGCGGCCTGCCTGCTGCCGGATACCGGTGCGCGCAACGTCGACAGCCTGCTGAACCAGCAGATCCTGCCGGTACTGAGCCAGCAGTTGTTAATCCATATGGCGGCGAAGCAAAAACCACACTCTTTGATGCTCGGATGGGATGAGGGAGAGGGCATTGTGATGGAGTTTACTCATGACTGAGAAAAAAAAGGATAAGGAGAATTTAAAGGAAGACGGTCTCAGATTGCTGACGACGGGGGAAATAAAACTGGCACAGTCGGTATTTGCGTCTACTATCGAGTATCCAAAAGTCTGGATCCATAAAGCCAGTTATCTTCCTTTTAACCTGCAAAATGAAAATACGGCGATGACACCGAACGGTGAGCTCTATTTTCGGAACCAGTACCATGATGACTTTTCGCAGTCGACCGATGATATGCAGCATCTGTTTATTCATGAAATGAGCCATGTCTGGCAACGGACGAAAGGAATGAATGTCATTGGCAGGGGCCTGGTAAGCTGGTTGGTCAGCTATCGTTATACCCTTGATGGTCGCCTGTTAAGTGAATATCCCATGGAACAACAGGCGCAGATTATTGCGGATGATTTTACGCTACAAACACAGGGATATAAGGTGTGGCATCGATTGTGGGGAGGTAAAAACCCAACAATCACGCTTGATGGCGATACGACTGAGTCAGTAATACGTAAACGATACAAAATTGTATTACGAGGGTTCCCATGGTAAAAGTACCTGGTTTTAGTCTATTTTTTCCTGTTGTACTTTCTGGCATGTGCCTGTTGATATTAACGGGATGCCCAGGACCGGGTGACAGGTTTATCCCCAATGAAACAACCTCTGTTAGCAAACAGGGGGAAAACGTCTGTTTTAGCATTGCCGATGCCCAGGACTATCAGCCCGCTGATATAGGAATAAACCCACGTGGGACACCCTCGAAGGAAAAAGATTTTAATTTTTCCCCTGGCCTGACCATCGCTGATGGAAAATTATGTATCCCTCCTTCTTTTTATCACTTCCCTGATGAGGGACAGTTTGTTGTTGAATATTTATTAATATCAAAAAAATATGATGATGCGCCACGGAAATTTGTTGTCGGTGTCGGGGTGGGACATGGGAAAGTTTATAATTTTCCCTTAACGGATCGTGAAATTGCAAGGCCTTATGGTTCGATTCAGGTTTCCGAATAGTAAGGGTGAATGCCACTCACTTGTAATTTTATAAAACACGTTAATATTTTTTTAAACTGGTTAATTCCCATCGGTATCGATGCGAAATATTTGATGAGCAATGTTAAAATAACTGTATTACAGATTAAAGCTCTCGTAAATTTTATCAGGGCTTGATTTGTAATCATTATTTCCGTACTCACTGAGTACTCCCCCTGATTAAAACTGTGCTTTGCCTGTAGGCATATAAAGAGTTATGGATAACAGGGTGTTTCAGGAGCCAATCATCATGAGTCTGACAGATACGCTGAATAAAACATTATCCGCCGTTACGGATGCGGGGTTGAATCGCTATCGCCTGGATATTCCTTCATGTACCTCATCACTGGATGTGGAAGAGTTCAGCGGTAAAGAATTTTTGAGTGAGTTGTATTACTACAACGTTCGCTTCACGAGTAGCGATTTGAACATTGATGCCACGCAGTTGTTGAATAAACCGGCCACGCTAACCATGGGGACGGGGCCACTGATGGCGCTGACAGGACAGAAGGTTGTCCATGGCGTGGTCACGCATTTTAAGCGCATCAGTGGCTCACGTGACCAGGCTACCTATCAGATTATTATTGAACCGTTTCTGGCGCTGCTGGGTAACCAGTTCCGCACCCACCGCTTTTTCGTCAACAAATCGGTCCCGGAAGTGGTGGCAGAAGTCCTTCAGGAGCATGGTCTCAGGGGCTGGGAGTATGAGTTCACCCTCAGGGCCGACTATCCGAAACGCGAGCAGATTAACCAGTACCAGGAAAACGACCTTGGTTTTATTGAACGCCTGCTGGCCGAGGTGGGGATTTTTTACTTCTTTACCCTGCAGCCCGACACCCTGACAGAAGTGGTGCATTTTGCGGACAAGCAGAGTGCCTGGACGTTCGGTAAAAAACTGCCGCTGAACAGCCCGTCAGGGGCGAATGACAACGGCGCTGATTCGGTGTGGGGGGTGAATGTCCGGCATAACGTGGTGGCGCGCTCGGTGACGGCCAGCGACTATAACCACCGTGAAGCGCAGAACATCCTGACCTCGGTGTCGGCGGACATGACCCGCGGTGACGGCGAGGGAAACACCTACGGCGATGTGTACCATTACCGTCCGCGCCACCTTGAGCGTGGCGACAAGATAAACCCGGCGGTGGAAACCGGCAATTTCTGGGCGCGTCTGGAGCATGAGCGTTTTCTGTCGAACCAGACCACCATAACCGGCAGCAGCACCGACCACACCCTCGGCCCGGCGCAGGTGCTGACCATCAGCGAAACAGCCATACCCCCGACGCTGCCCCGGGAAACGGAAAACGGAGTCGTGATTATCAGCGCAGGCTACACCGCCAGCCGCAGGAACGCGCTGAAGGTGGACTGGGTGGCCATGCCGTATTACGAGAACCGCTGCTGGCGCCCGGAGGCGAAAAAACGCCCGGTGGTGAGTGGGACGCTGATGGCCCGCGTCACCAGCGCCAGGGACAACGACATCTACGCCTGGCAGGATGCATCGGGCATGTACCGGGTGAAATTTGATGCCGACCGCGACGACAAGCGTCAGGGCATGGAAAGTATGCCGGTGCGCTTCGCCAAACCCTATGGCGGTGATAAATACGGCTTCCACTTCCCGCTGATACAGGGCACTGAAGTTGCCATTGCGTTCCACGAAGGGGACCCGGACCGACCGTATATCGCCCACGCTCTGCACGACTCCCGCCACGTTGACCACGTCACTGAAGCCAACAGCACGCGCAATGTTATCCGCACAGCCGGCCTGAACAAGCTGCGGATGGAGGACAAGCGTGGTGAGGAGCATATCAAGCTCAGCACGGAGTACGGGGGCAAGACGCAGCTTAATTTAGGGCACAATGTTGACGCTTCCAGGAAACTTCGCGGCGAAGGCGCTGAACTTCGTACTGACCGACATGTTTCCATTCGGGGAGGGGCCGGGGTGTTTATCACAGCCGATAAACAAGCACTGGCTGGGGACAAGATGCTCTCTATGAAAGAGGCTATTGCCCAGCTTGAAAATGCTCTGACGATAGCAAAAAGTTTGTCATCTGCTGCTGAAGGGGCTGAAGCTCTACCAGCAGATACTGCAAGTCAGCATACACTCAACGCAGCTCTCAAAGAACTGGTTAAACCAGGGATCATGTTGAATGCCCCGGATGGTGTGAGCATCACCAGCCCGCAGGCGGTGCGGGTAGCTTCCGGTACTGCCAGCGTAGGAATTATGTCCCAACAGAATACTGATATCAGCGCGCTGAAGCGTTTTACGGTGGCGGCGGGTGAAGCTGTGAGCATGCTGGCCCGAAAGGCCGGGATGAAGCTGTTTGCGGCTAAGGGAAAGGTGGAAATCCAGGCACAGGATGATGCGATGGAGGCTATTGCGAAGAAAGACGTCACGGTGACCAGTTTAGAAGGCAAAGTGGTAATCATGGGTGCAACAGAACTGGTCGTTAACTGTGACGGTGCATTTATGAAACTCGCTGGTGGGAATATGGAACTCGGTGCACCGGGCAATATTTTACTGAAGTGTGCCAATGTCCAGAAAATGGGAAGCGCGGACTATGACGCCCCTAAACCTGAACTTCCACAAGGGTATAGTGAGCGTTTTGTTGCACAAGATAAAGAGTCTGGGGACAAACTGGCAAACACGCGATACCGGATCACCACTGCCGATGGTGCTGTTTATGAAGGGCGCACTGACAGTGAAGGTAAAACGGCTGAAATATTCGGTGCGGCAAAAAGCAAAATCAGTATTGAACTGCTCGGTGGCTAATTCAGGGACTTAGAAAATGACTAAAGGTACACAGCAAAGTAGTCTGGATAACGTGAGTAAAAACACTGTCGTCAACGGAGAGCACGGGCCCCAGGTTTATTTTCACCCTGGTAGCGCAACATTACTCTGCGTAGACGCCAGAGATAACCGCTTACTCATACAGGAACAGCTGAAAATGACCGCGCTGCTGGAAGAGCAGAAAAAAGCGCAGACTGCTCTGGATGAACTCAATTATGAGATGCTGACTCAGGCAGGTAAAAAACCACAACGTGCTTATGACAGTAAACTTCAGGGTGCCTATCAACAACTCAATGAGGCAAATGAAAAATTAAAGGCTGAGCTGAAAGCGTTGACCGCAAATGTTCCTGAGGGTGAACTGCTAGATGAAAATTCTAAAGAGTCGGCTATCGGCCTTATGGAGTTGATTCCCCTTCAGAAGACTGCCGGATTTAAAAGTACCTATGTCCGCTCCGATAAAATTCGCAGCCACTGGCGGAAGTACAAACTCAGTGAAGTGGATAAGAAAAGTGGTGAAGCCAGCTTCATTAAATATGAAAATAAAGAAGTCACAGGTATTGATGCGGACGGTAATGAAACCAAAAAAACAGTCAGGTCAGGGAAAATAGATACCGAAGAGCTTAAGAAACAATTAAAAGAAGCCTCGGTCAGTCTTAAGTTTGAAGATGAACTGTTAGAAGACAGTAACGTTGTTCTGACTGACTGGGCGAAAAAAATGAATAAAGGGCTCACCTGGCCCAAAGAAAATGACAAGCCTGATGATGAATCAACTTATCATCAGTACGTCGACATCAGTGCACAGGCTCAACTGATGCGCTACAGCCAGGGAGCCGGGCTGTCTGCAGAATTTAACCCTCTAGAAAAGAAAGCTTCCGCGAAGATGGAAGGCCATGCAAGTTTTGCCCTGGGAGAGGCAAAGGCGTCCGCTGAACTATTTATTCCCGATCGACTTGGTATAGCGTTGTTGTTTCCTGCCAGAGCCTCTGCGGATGCTGTGGGGAATGTCTGTAATATGGGGGCTATTCGTTACACGATCAATGCGGTTTTGTCCGGCAATGCCGGAGCAAGCCTGGGGATTGAGCTGGGTGTGGAAGCTGATTTTAGTGGCGAAATGGGTAAGGGCTACGGAATTAAGGGAAGCCCGGCGCGACTGACGCCTCCGCCACCTCCTGGCCAGAGGCAGATTAATCTGACCCTTCCCCAGCCAGATGTTCAGGCTGGGGGAGAAATAGGCGCTTTTGCGGGCGTTCAGGCAGGCGGCAATGTCAGCGGGGCTATTGAATGGTTTGATCCGCATCCTGATGACGACAAGCAAATTGCTCACGATAGTAATAAGCAAATTGTTGCCAAAGAGAAAAAATTCACAGCAATTGCCAAACTGTCTCTTGGAGTAACTGCTCAGGCCGGGGCTGGTGGATCTGCCGTTTTCTACGTGACATATATTAACAGCCGCTTCAGAATTTATTGTAAGGCAGCACTTTGCTGGGGTGTTGGTGCCAAAGGGTCTTTAGGCTTTGAAGTTGACGGTAATTCATTTGCGGCATTTATGAAAAGTTTTATGTATATGCTCAGAAATGTTGACTACCAGAAGCTTGAGGACATGATGCAACCAGGCTCATTTCAGTCACTGTGCGCTATACCAATAATATTAGCTGCGGAGAAGATTCAAGTTGGTGCTGATATGTTTAATCATCTGAATAGTGACATTCGTGGGATTTTAAGACAATTCACCCAGGCTCTTGATAACGAAGATAAACGCGTGGCTCTAATGAATAGCATTATTGCTAATCCAGACCAGTTGAAATATACACCACCAGAAACAAAAGGATCTATAATATCGCAGTTAATGGATGTAAATGCATTGGATATGATAGACCACAGAAATCAAAAAAAAGATACAAGAAAATGGGGGGTGATGCAGTTAAGGAAAACAGCAATAATGTATTGCTTCAAATGGGTGCAGAGTAAAGCGGATTATAATAATGTGATGCAACATATGACAGCTATACCGGCAGAAGGAAAGGGTAGTGCAGAAGTTAATGAAAAGGCATTGTTTCACTTCTTAGGGACGACTGAGTTTGAATTTATGGGGGATTTCTCCACCCAATATGAACGAAACTTACATACACTTTATGAAAGACTTCCTGACACAGTTGATCCTGATGAGCCCTTTAAACCAATTCCTCACGACGAAATGAAACAATATATCGCCTTGATAAATGACAATCACAACTCTAATACACAAATGGCATAAGGCAGGCTGTAATGAAAAATAGAAATGCAAAAAAAATATTGTTCTTACTTATTTTTACAATGGTTGCCTGTGATAGCTCATCAAAGAATGTAGAATTAGCTAATAAACTTGTTGATAAATCAATTGCAAGTATGGTGAGTGTTAAAGGTGGTGATTTTCTAATGGGAGACTTTGGTCCGCTGATCGGGGAAAAATTACCTATTAGTATTCAACAAGATGATAAAGTACTTCATAAGGTTGTTCTTAGCAGTTTTATGATCTCGAAATATAAGGTCACAAATGCTGACTATAAAACATATCTGGATGTGACAGGTACCCCTCCCCCCCCTGTTGATATTCTTGCTAAAGGCTCTCCGTTGCTTCTGAGTGACAATTATTCTGCAAGTGTTACTTGGCAGCGAGCAAAGGATTATTGCCTATGGCTAGGGGAGCTGTCAGGAAAAAAATTCGATTTACCGACAGAAGCTCAATGGGAGTATGCCGCGCGCTCAGAAGGGAAGTACTTACCCTTTGCAACTGATAATGGAAAAATAGAACGGGGTAGGAATCATCCAACATATGATGAATTGCAGCAATATACAGGCGGGTTCTATCTTCCTATATACCCAATTGGTAAATACCCCCCCAATCCGTTAGGCCTTTATGATATGGGTTTAAGTGGAAAAGAATGGACGAATGACTGGTATGCATCAGATTATTATTCGCATTCTCCGGTTAAAGATCCACAGGGACCAACTAAAGGTGAGAGGAAAGTTCAGCGCGGAGCTGTAGGTGGGGATGACCAATATGCGTTAACGATTTTCAGACAATCTTCACCACCTAATCCGAAACCAGAAGAAGATGTATATAATTATAACGTTGGTGTGTTTCGCTGCGTAGTTAACAATTAGCTTAAAATTAGTAAGGATTTATCTATGCGCTTAACTATTTCTAAAATTATTCTTGTTTTTTGTTCGTTGCTATCTTCATTAAGTGCTCTTGCGAGTAGTCAGCATTATCTAGTTGAAGACATTAAGAACTTCAATCTGTACTTGTGGAACGGTTCAGATGTTAAAGAACGAATGCTAATTGGATACAATTTGTCAGGCGGCATGGACTTCAATGCTACTACCGGGATTATCTGTGGCGGGGTGGGTGGGGCAAGTAGTTATTTATGGGGTGCAAATGTTAAGTCTGGTGTTAAGAAGATGCTATTTCCATCGAGAGATGTGTACTCCAGTGTTGCTCCCATAAACAATGTTATTGTTTCTTCAAATGATGGTCATTGTGTCTTTACCGACGGGGTAAATATTTTCTCTTACAGTATGAATAATTCCGTGTCCAAGGTTAATTTTTCCGGTGCAAAACTCGATGCATCAGAAAAACCTCGGCGAGTTTTATTAACGATAAAAACAATATAACCATTGCCCTTTTTGAAAAGCATTTCTCTCTTTTATCAAAGGTCGTGGATAAAAATGAGTTAAAAGGTGTTCACTTCCCCAAAGCATTAAATATTCACTTAAATCACTTGGCGATTTTGCTTCCCTTTCTGATAAGGGAGATACTTTATATACCAGTGCATCTATCGAAGATAGGGATGGGTATGGGGTCTCTGCGATATTATCAATTAATGCACGAAGTGGAATTGTGAATAAAATTTTGTTGCCGTATTTAAGTGGTGTTAAATATAAAGTAAAACAAGTTTATGTTTTGAAGATGAACGTAAAATAGCAATGTTAATTGAGGGGCGATCAAAGCCTGCTTGGTATGTTTTTACTACGAATGCTGTATCGGAGAATAATATTGACAATGGCAGTTAGAACTACAAACTACTTTTTAACAAATACGATGCAGGGTTGGAAGTTGTACAATATCCTGCCGGTGATGAGTACTTTTATTCAGTAACTACTGATAAAGGCGATTTAATAAAAATAAATCTCTCTGGTGATTTTAACATCACCTCCTTCGATGTTAAAGGTGAAATGAATCGTGCTGTTACGGTATCGCATGGTGATGCTTCATATCCTTTTGTAGAACCGAAATTATCTAGTCCGAAGAAAGGCAGTGCCGTAAAAGTGTTGGGTGATTTTATGATTTGCAAGGATTTAAATAATTCCCCGGATGAAAAGAACTGTGGTTCGGCAAGAAGTGGCGTTGATGCCGTTGTGCAGGAAATAAGAATTATTGAATCTCAGTAATTTGTGAAAATATCGCCAGAGAAAGATCCGAATCTGGTTTTCTGGACGATTATTGAAAACGTACAGCCAGTCAATCGATTATTTATTTATAGCAAAAGGAAAATTGTTATGTCCAAAGGCTTCGTATTACTCGGTGATAAAACTACCCATGGTGGTCAGGTTATATCTGCTTCATCCACCATGATAGTTAATGGTAAAAAGGTTGCACTGATTGGGGATAAAGTTAGCTGCCCAATAATTGGTCATGGCATCAACTCAATTATTGAAGGTTCGCCTGAATGGTCCTCAGACGGTAAAGCGATTGCTGTGGATGGTTGCCGCTGTGAATGTGGTTGTCAGCTGATATCCAGCGCACCGGATTGTGTAATAGGATAATTAATGAGCTGGGAGCGTGAGAAATCAACGGTATCCGGGAAGCCTGAAGAACCTTCTTTTGTTCTGTGGCTTATATTGGGGCTTACTGCGGTTGTAGGGAGTGTGATGCTGTTCGTCCTGCATGCTAACAAGCTTTCGGGACCTTTACAGGAATTCAATCGTTGGGCCGTAACCGCAAGTCCAATAGTTATCTGGTTTTTCTTCCTTTGCCTGCGGGGTTGGCTCTATAACAGTGCGTTTGAAAAGTACGAATTCGAGGCTAATGAAGCTAATTATGCCCAGCAACAATGGACTGAATGGGCCGGGCGCAACATTGCTGTGCTGCATAGCAGTGTCATTTTTCCGGATGCTTTGACGCCATATCGTTTTTTGCAGGCATCTGCTGAGCAGATGCAGCACACAACATTGACGCGGCATTTACATTACCCAGCTGCCGAAAGCTGCTTCTCGCAACTACTTGAATGTGCTGGTGATGCCCTGGCTAAGGTTCCATCGGATTTACCCCTTAGCGTCACGTTGTTGACAGATTCGCAGACTGATGTCCTGACACTTCAGGACGAATTTGCAAAGGTCTGGCAGGACTCAGTTCCTTTGCGCCCTGTCCCTGTTTTGAATATACAGACCGCAAAGACCTTTATCTGGCTGGAAGAACGGATCAAATCGCCAACGCTGGATGTAGATCTTATTCTGGTACATCAGATTCAGGGGGAAGGACAATATAGCGATGTTCTGGTCGCGCTTCTGCTGACATCAGATGATGTTGCCACTAAATATCAACTTACACATGATGCCTGCCTGCTACGGCCAATGTCGTTAGATATGAGGGGTATAGATAAATCACTGGATACGTTTTTCTCAACACAGACTCAGGCCTGTGCCACAGAAAATATCATCGGCGATCAGGCTGGTTGGGGCGATTTATTTCCGGACCTGCTTGAAGTGGCGGCTAAGCATGCGGGGTCCTGGAAGCCTGAACAGCTCCACTGGCTGGAGCAATATGCTGGACTCAGCGGCCCCTTTTCCCCTTGGATAATGAGCGCTGTGGTCAGTGATATTGTGAATATCCAGAAAGCAGATTGTCTGATGCTTTCTACCGATGGCGACCAGAAATTTATTAATACAGTGCAAACAGGGAACCGAAATAATGACAACAGGTAATTCGTCATGGCGGGGAGGCTGGGGTAGATTGGGATTCTCTTCCCTCATTGCAGGGGGAATTGCCGGGTTAATCTGGAACTTTGGCGATCAGGTTGGGCTGCGCACTACGTTTCTGAAGAGTCTGGCATTTGCCGGTGTTTTGTTTTTGTTAATGATGCTTCGTCATGGTAAAACAATTGGCCTTGCCATCAAGCAGGGCTGGCATCGCTTTCAGGCAAAGCGTAAAAATGTCCTGCCTGCCGATGAAGGTCGTGTTAAACAGACCGCACCACGCAACGTCACCGTCGACACCATCCGTGCAGCCATGCGTAACCTCTATGGCCGTCGCTGGGGACGCAAAACGCGCATCCTGCTGATAACCGGCACCACCACAGACGTTGAAATACTCACCCCCAGCCTCACCACCCAGCTCTGGCAGGAAGATCGCGGGACATTGCTGCTGTGGGGCGGTGACCTCAATACCCCAGTCGACAGCGCCTGGCTGACCGCGCTGCGCAAACTGCGCCTCCGTCCGGTGGATGGCCTGGTATGGGTCACCTCGGCCTTTGACCAGCTTTCAGCGCCGGGTCTGGAACGACCACTACCGGTGCCTTCTGAAAGCACCATGGATTTCCTGTCTCATGCCATCAGCAACCGCATGGATGCGCTGGGCTGGAAACTCCCCCTATATGTCTGGTCCCTGCATCCGCGCGCCGGTAAGCCGGAAGGCCGCATCGTGCAGGCGACAGGCTGCCTGCTGCCTGCAGGGTGCAGTCCTGAAGGGCTGGCTGAACAACTCGCAGCGCTGACGCCGGCTCTGACCTCACAAGGCCTGCAGCAGACCTGTAATGAGGTGAAACACAACTTCTTACTGACGCTTGCCGACCAGCTCATTCACGAACCGGAGAGCGTAACCGCGCCATTGTCGGTGATGCTCAATCCGTACCGCCCGCTGCCGCTGGCCGGCGTGGTGTTCAGTCAGCCTTCTGCCGGCGCTGAGCGTGACGTGCAACATCACTGGGGCATGGACAGGCGCTGGGATGTCCTGCCTGAAACTGTCCGGATGCTGCCTGCCGCGTTGCGTCCCGTTAAGCCTGGCATTCCGTGGCGCAGGGTGATGGTGTCTGTTGCTGTGCTGACGATGGCGGGTTGGGCGATGTGGATGGGTATCGCGTATGTGACCAACCGCAGCCAGATTAAGGCCGCGAATGCCCAGGCCGCGCTGGCTTTACGGCAAAATCAGCCGCCGGAGCAGCGTCTGCACGCCCTGGCTGAACTCCAGAAAACCCTTGCTCGCCTGCAGTACCGTTCAGAGCACGGCGTGCCGTGGTATGAGCAGGCCGGGCTGAGCCAGAACAAGGCGCTGCTGGCGGCACTCTGGCCACGCTACCAGGACAGCGCCTTGCCGCTGCTGCGTGATGCCGCCGCGGTTCACCTGCAGACCCGGCTTAATGCCTTTAATGCGCTGCCGCCGGATAGTCCACTGCGCGAGCAGAGGGCAAAAACGGCCTATGACCAGCTGAAACTTTACCTGATGCTGGCGCGTCCTGAGCATATGGATGCGGCCTGGTTCAGTACAGCACTGCTTCAGTCCTGGCCGACGCGTGACGGCGTGAAAAACAGTATCTGGCAGGGCATGGCTCCGTCGCTGCTGTCGTTCTTTGGCGCGCAGGTTGTCACGCATCCGGAGTGGAAGCTCCGTGCCGATGAGAACATGATCAGTCAGGCGCGGTCGCTGCTGGTTCGCCTGATGGGCGTGCGTAACAGTGAATCGACGCTGTACCAGAAAATGCTCTCTCAGGTGGCGCATCTCTATGTGGATATGCGTCTCGAAGACATGACCGGCGATACCGATGCCGCCCGCCTGTTCAGCACCACGGAAATCGTACCCGGTATGTTTACCCGCCAGGCCTGGGAGCAGGCGGTGCAGCCTGCTATTGAAAAAGTGGTGAAGGCGCGTCGCGACGAGCTCGACTGGGTGTTGACTGACAGCAAACGTCCGGTCAGTCAGCAGGATGAAATCTCTCCGGAAGCACTTAAAAATCGCCTGACGGCGCGTTATTTTGCCGATTTTGGGGGTGCATGGCTGGAATTTCTCAACAGCCTGCGCTGGAACCCGGCAGCCACACTGTCGGACTCCATTGACCAACTGACCCTGATGGCCGACGTGCGTCAGTCGCCTCTGGTGGCGCTGATGAACACCCTGAACGTGCAGGGACGTACCGGACAGACCGGCGAGGCGATTTCCGATTCACTGGTGAAATCAGCCAAAAACCTGCTGGGTGGTGACGATAAGGACGCGATTGACCAGAGCGCTGGCGTCCATGGTCCGCTGGATGCGACCTTTGGCCCGGTACTGGCGCTGATGGATAAAAGCCGCACCGGCGAACAGGTGCAGAGCCTGCAGTCATACCTCACCCGGGTGACCCAGGTGCGTCTGCGCCTGCAGCAGGTGACCAATGCCGCCGATCCGCAGGCAATGACCCAGACCATTGCTCAGACGGTTTTCCAGGGCAAAGCTGTCGACCTGACCGAAACCCGCGACTACGGCAGCCTGATTGCCGCCGGCCTGGGGCAGGAGTGGAGCGGTTTTGGCCGCTCGGTATTTGTGACTCCGATGGAGCAGGCCTGGCAGCAGGTGCTGACCCCGGCGGCGGAGAGTCTTAATGCCCAGTGGCAACAGGCGGTGGTGGCTGAGTGGAACAGTGCCTTTGGCGGTCGTTATCCGTTCAACAACGCTACCAGTGATGTTTCTCTGCCGTTGCTGGCGAAATACCTCAATGCGGATTCCGGGCGGATTGCCCAGTTCCTGCAGACGCGCCTCAGGGGTGTGCTGCATAAAGAGGGTAACCACTGGGTGCCGGACAGTATCAACTCCCAGGGGCTGGTGTTTAACCCGGCATTCATTAATGCCGTCAACACCCTGAGCCATATCTCGGATGTGGCCTTCACCGAAGGCAACGCCGGGATGAACTTCGAGCTGCGTCCGGGCACTGCCGATGGCGTGATGCAGACAGACCTGATTATCGATAGCCAGAAACTCACCTACGTGAACCAGATGCCGACGTGGAAGCGTTTTAGCTGGCCTGCGGATACGGAGGCGCCCGGCGCGGTCTTAAGCTGGATAAGCACCCAGGCCGGGACCCGTCAGTATGCTGATATCCCTGGTACCTGGGGCTGGGTACGCCTGCTCGATAAGGCTGTGGTCAGCGCTTACCCGGGGGCCGACAGCAGTTACAGCCTGAGCTGGAAAGCCCAGGATGGTCGCGTGCTCAATTACACCCTGCGTACCGAAGCGGGGGAGGGGCCGCTGGTACTGCTGAAGCTGCGCAACTTCCGCCTGCCGGAGACCATCTTCAGCACAACCGACATGGCCGTGTCAGACCCGGTTATCAGTGATGAAGAGGAGGTTTACTGATGAACATGCTGAACGCCTTACTCAGCGCCTGCCAGGCCGAACAGGTCCCACTGCTTGCCGCCACCCGGGAACGCGTGGCGCAGTGGGAGCGCTGGCTGCAGCCGCTGTCCGGTTCATCGTCCGCTGGTGAAGACCCGGGCTATGATGATGACTTCCAGCAAATTCGCGAGGAAATCAATAAGCTCTCTGGCGCAGACACTGCGCTTATCTGCCAGCATGCAGAAAAGATTTTAACCACCGTTGCGAAAGATATCCGTGTGGCAACCTGGTACTGCTGGGCGAAACTTCACCGGGAAGGCGAAAAGGGGCTGGCCGAAGGACTCGAACTGCTGGCCGGTCTGATAGACCGCTTTGGCGCGCAATTGCATCCCCGGCGGGAGCGCAGCCGTACGGCAGCACTGGAGTGGCTGGCCGGTTCGCGTATGACCGACTCCCTTTCCCTGTACCCGGAAGTGGTCCGGGAAGAAGCGGTACGTACCACCGGGGCGCTGCTGCTGATAGCGCAGCTTACCGAAAACGAGCCGCCTGATCTTAATGCGCTGTATGGTGCGCTGGAAAGTCGTCTGCAGAAGGCTGGCGGGGTGGATGCGGTGGTCCCGCAGAATGCTGGCATCAGTGACATACCTTCCATGGCGAGCCATAGCGATGCCCCGGTTATCGGGCGGATCGCATCCGGCCAGGATCTGTTGGCGCAGGCCCGTACGCTCAGTGAATACCTGCGCGAACAGCCTGACGGCTGGCTGTCAGCGCACCATCTGATGAAAAGCCTGCGGCATGACACCCTGTGGGCCATTCCGGCCCCGGATGCACAGGGCCGTACTCGCATCGAACCGCCACGGGCGGACCAGCGCGCGCTGCTCAAACGCCTCTACCTGCAGCAGAACTGGGCTGAGATGCTGGAAACGGCCGACAGCGCCTTTTCCCGTGGTGCTAATCACCTGTGGCTGGATTTGCAGTGGTATATCCATCAGGCGCTGACGAAATCCGGGCAGGAGACATTGGCCGACATCATCGCCGCTGACCTGAAAGGGCTGCTGACCCGCCTTTCCGGGCTCGAAACGCTGGCCTTCAGCGACGGCACGCCGTTTGCGGATGAGGTGACGCTGAACTGGATCCGGCAGAGCGTGCTGGACACGGCGGACGGGTGGGGTAATGACATGCCTTCCGCGCACGTGTCTAGTGGAAACGATGACATTCTGGCGCTGGAGCCGGAAGCCGTGGCGCTGGCGGACAGCGAGGGCCCGAATGCGGCGCTGGGATGGCTACAGACCCGCCCGGGCATAACCACCGAACGCCAGAAGTGGCTGCTGCGCCTGCTGATGGGGCGTATTGCTGAGCAGTACGGCAAAAATGAGCTGGCGGTACACCTGTTTGCTGAGCTCGGTGAGCGAGCCGGTGACATCACCCTCAGCGACTGGGAGCCTGAGCTGCTGTTTGAAGTCCAGGCCCGGCACCTGAAACTCCTGCGACTGAAAGCGGGTCGCAGTGAGGCAGACAGGGCCCGCCTGACGCCGGTGATGGATAAGTTACTGGCCGGGCTTATTACCGTTGACCCTGCCCGCGCCGCCGTTCTTTGCGGTTAGATCCACAGGAAAAAGAATAAATGGAAGATTTGACCCTGCGTTATTACGACGCAGAAATGCGCTACCTGCGTGAAGCCGCCAGAGAATTTGCACAGACCCATCCGGACCGGGCCGCGATGTTGGACCTGGATAAGGCCGGGACCCCCGACCCGTATGTTGAACGTCTGTTCGAAGGATTTGCCTTCTCGGTGGGGCGGCTGCGTGAAAAGATAGACGACGACCTGCCGGAGCTTACCGAGGGGCTGGTCAGCATGCTCTGGCCACACTACCTGCGCACCATTCCGTCACTCTCGGTGGTGGCACTGACCCCGGCGCTGCATGCCATGAAAACGGCGGAAGTGGTGCCCGCAGGCCTTGAGGTGTACTCCCGGCCGGTGGGGCCGAAAAATACCGTCTGCCGTTATCGCACCACTCAGGATGTGATGCTCAATCCCCTGAGCATATCGGGTGTTACCATGACGACGGAGCCCGACGGTCGCTCGCTGCTGCGGATGCGCTTTGCCTGCAGCCGTCAGGCGGACTGGTCCGGTGCTGACCTCAGCCGTCTGAGCCTGTATCTCGGGGCGGATGCCCCGGTCAGCAGCCAGCTGCACCTGATGTTGACCAAACGGCAGGCGGCGCTGTACCTGCGCCTGCCCGGGCAGACTGACCGTATTCATCTTGACGGATATTTCTCACCGGGCGGCTTTGCGGAGGAAGACGGACTCTGGCCGAAAGGGGATACCGCCTTCAGCGGCTACCAGCTGCTGCTGGAATACTTCACCTTCCGGGACAAGTTTATGTTTGTCCACCTCAATGGCCTTGACGGCATCACGCCGCCAGCAGGGGCCGAGTATTTCGACATTGAAGTGGTGTTCAGTACGCCATGGCCGTCTGACCTGCCGGTTACCGGAGAGGCCGTTCGCCTGCACTGCGTGCCGGTGATTAACCTGTTCACCCTGGAAGCGGATCCGCTCACCATCACCGGGCTTGAAAGCGAGTACCTGTTGCGCCCGAAACGTCTGCAGGACGGACATACCGAGATTTATTCTGTCGATTCAGTCACCGGCTCAAACCGGACTCATGACGCGGAGTACGTCCCGTTCAGCAGTTTCCGCCACAAGGGCGGAATGATGCGCCGCCATGCGCCGCCGCGCTACTACCACACACGCGTGAAGCGCAGCGTGACCGGGCTGTATGACACCTGGCTTATTCTCGGCGGGCACCAGTGGGAGGATGACCGCTTGTTTGAGCGCGAAGCCGTGTCGCTGCAAATCACCGGTACCAACGGTCAGTTACCGCGCCGGGCGCTGCAGAGCACACTGCTTGACCGCTGTGAACAGGTGGTCAGTACACCGCTTTCGGTACGCAACCTCTGCAGGCCGACGCTGCCCGTCTACCCGCCTGCGGAAGACCGTTTTCACTGGCGGGTGCTGAGTCACCTGGGTTCCGGGTTCCTGAACATGATGAGTACTGCTGAAGTGCTGCGCGGGACGCTTGCGCTGTACAACTGGCAGGAGGATGAACTGAACACCCGCCGTCTGGAGGCGATACAGCAGGTGACGCATCACCGCCTGCAGCGGTTCGAGCAGGGTTACCTGCTGCGTGGGCTGGATATCGAAGTCACGCTCGACAGCAACGGTTTTACGGGGGAAGGGGACATTCACCTGTTTGGCGAAATGCTCAACCGTTTCTTCGCGCTCTATGCCGACATGAACCAGTTCAACCAGCTCACCCTCATCGTTCAGCCAGAAGGAAAATGTATCCGGTGGAAAGAGAACCACAGTCCGCGGCTGCCCGGCTGACAGCGCAGCTACGGCAGTACCTGCCGTATATGAACTTTTATCGCTTTTGCCAGCTGCTGGAGCAGAGCCAGCCGGGTCAACCGGTTACCGGCAGCACCTGGCAGGTTAAGCGTGAGCCGGTGCGCTTCCGGCCCCATCCCGGGATGGGGTTCCCGGCTTCTGAAATCAAAGGGGTGGAGTTACCCGAGCATCCCCATCTGCCGCCGACGGTGCGCATCACCTTTATGGGGCTCTACGGCGTGGAATCCCCCCTGCCGACGCACTATACCGATGACATCACCCGGAGACGGGAAGGGTATGAGGCCACTGCCGGTTTCCTCGATATCTTCAATCACCGCCTGATTACCCAGTACTACCGTATCTGGCGTAAGTACTCGTATCCGGCAACCTTTGAAGAAGGCGGCAGGGACAAAACCTCGCAGTACCTGCTGGGGCTGGCCGGACTCGGGATTGACGGCTGTACGGACAGCATCGCCGCGCCGGCTTCACGCTTTCTGGCGCTGCTGCCGGTGATGCTGCTACCAGGGCGCACGGCGGAAGGCATGGCCTCTGTTGTGCGTCTGCTGGCGCCCAACACTCAGGTAAAAATATGGCACCATGACAAACGCCGTGTACCGCTGAAGAACCCGCTGGCGATGCATGTTCGCCAGCCGGTTACCCTGGCAAACCGCCCGGTGATGGGCAGCTACGCCACCGACGTGAATAGCCAGGTGCTGATGCGCCTGACCACCACGGACCCGGCGGAAGTGACGGGCTGGTTACCCGGCGGCGAGCTCCACACGGATTTGCTGGCGCTGCTGCACGTGTATCTTGGTTCGCGCCTCGATGTCCGCCTGCAGTTGTGTGTCGACCGTAACCTGTTACCTGACGCGACGATAAACACTCAGCCCGGAGCCGGCGCGGTGCAGCTGGGCCGCACCGCCGTGATGCGGCCGCTGAATGCGGCAAACACCGCCACGCATCCCAAAACAATAACCATCAATCTTGGCCGCTATGAGCGGGTACAGGAACCTATTCACCGCAGGGAGACCGATGAAGATGGCGATTACCGCTGGTAAATTTCCCCTGGCCGTACTGGCCGCGGGTATTTCACTGATACTGGCAGGCTGTGGCCTGACTCAGAAAGTCACGGACGGCACTGTCGCTGTGACTAGGACCATATTTTATAAACAGGTGAACAGCCTGCATCTCGACATTCGCGCCCGTGAGGCGGTGAACCACAACGCCGGTGGGGTGGCACTGTCCACGGTGGTGCGTATTTACCAGCTTAAGGACCGTAAGACGTTTGACAGTACGGACTACCCGTCACTCTTTAAAGCCGACAGTCAGGCCCTCAGGGCAGACCTGGTGGCGGAGAAAGATATTCGCCTGCAGCCGGGCGGGGCGGTCATGGTCGATATGCCGATGGACGAAAAGGCACAGTATGTGGCGGTAGCCGGAATGTTTATGTCGCCGGACCAGGAGAACAACACCTGGCGTGTGGTACTGGGCCGCGATGAGCTTGATCCGGACAAGGCCCGGGTGATTGAAGCGGGTGACAACCGGCTGACGCTGAAGGCACTGAAAGATGAGTGAGTCCTTCCGTCCATCGCTGTATGAAACGCTTTACGGCAACTTTACCGGCGGCCTCGATCTGCATCAGGTCAGCGAAGAGAATCAGGTTATCCTTTCGGTACTGGACAACATGCAACATATCCTGAACTGCCGCGCCGGCACGCTGGCGCACCTGCCGGACTACGGTCTGCCGGATATGACCAGAATTCTTCAGGGCATGCCGGGTACCGCGCATGAACTAATGGGCACGCTATCGGCGGTATTGCTTAAGTACGAACCGCGGCTTAAGAAAATTGATGTGGTTCTGCTTGAGCAGACTATTCCGGGTGAGCTGCGTTATGCGATTGATGCTGAACTCAGGGGGATTGGTCTGGTGCGTTATGGCACGGCGTTTATGCCCGAAGGCCGTGTGCTGATCCGTCACCTCAAACAGCAGCAGTATCTTGATGCCCGGACCCGCCTCTAATCTTCTGACGGACAGTAAAACCATGTCGGCAAAAGCACGATTTTTAAGAAAACTGCAGGACCAGCATCCCCGCTGTGAAGCTTTTGACACGAAGGCGGAAGCGGATATTGCGGCGTTTCGCCTGCGAATCAGCCAGCTCCAGGCGTCAATGGACACGTGGCTTGCTGGAACAGAAATCCGCGCGGAAGCCACAGCCACTGCGCTGGTTGAATTTCTCATCGGCGGGAGCGCGTTTTCGGTGCCGGGTATCACCCTGCACTACGGAAAGCGAAGCATCCGGTTTACCCCCATTTTCCTGTACGGGCCGGGCGTGACCGGCTGTATTGAGGCTTGTCTGCATGCGCCGGACGCTATCCGGCCCCTGTACCGTTTGTTTATGCGCAGCGGCAGACAGAATGACTGGACCTGGTGTCCGGCCGGCGTGCAGGGCGGCGATCCTGCCCGGTTTGATGAAGAGGCATTCTTTACGATGATTGCCCCTTTGCTTCCTGAGTAAACCCTGAGCCTGACTCTGGCTCGCTTTTCCCCGGAAAATGAAACATGCATGACGAACAACCCCGTCCGGTCAGAACCGGCGGCGATCCGCGTTCACTGCCTCAATTTACGGCGCTGCGCGATGAGATGAGCAAACTGACACACCCGGCACGTCCGGACGTCGACTGGATGCAGGTGGAAAAACTGGCGCTTTCCCTGTTTGAAATCAACGGTGTTGAGCTGCAGACCGGTGCCTGGTATACCCTTGCACGCAGCCAGCTGGCGCAGGTCAGGGGGGCTTAACGAGGGGCTGGCCATCCTGACAGCGATGCTGAGTTACCAGTGGGCTCAGTTCTGGCCGCAGCCGGTGCAGGCCCGGGCTGAAATTCTCAGTGGACTTTTTCAGCGCCTGCAGAAACTTTTCCGCACCTGGTCACTGCAGCCTGCTGATTTCACAGCCCTTGAGCTGGCTGAAAAGCAACTGCAGGCGCTGGACGACATTCTGAAGCGTCAGGAACTCAGATACGCCTGTAACCCGGCATCCCTGCTGCAGCAAATATGCAGTGCCTTAAGTCGCCTGGAAAACGGTGCTCTGCATGAGAAGACCTCCCGGGGTACTGCTTTGCCTGAGGAAGCGGTGCGACCTGCCAGCCAGCTGGTCTATGTCATCCATAAGGAGCCCGAGGTCAGAGTGCGGGTGGCAGAGATGCCAACAGTTAAAGCAAAACGGTGGCTCGTCTTTGTGGCCGGCATGGCAACCTCGCTGGTGCTGGGCGCAGCAACGGCTTTTGGGTGGCAGGTCCTGCATCAGCCGGATGACGCCACAAATACCCTGGCCGCCTCCGTTGCCCCGCTGCCTGACCCCATGACTGCCCCGCAAATCGATGCCTTCAGGAAGACGGATAACAGCCGGACAGAATCTGCCATCTGGCTTGAGCGAATAACGAATCAGGTCAACGGGGTCATGAACCAGTCGCCGGGATGGCGGCTTCGCTATGCCCAGGGACTGGTGACGCAGGCAAAAACCCTGTGGCCGGACGACCCGGCAACCCGTGAGCTGGTAAAACGCTGGGAGCAGTATCAGATGGCCCGGACGCTGCCCGCCAGCAAGCTCCAGGGCTGGAATGAGGGAATGACGCAACTTCAGGCGCTGTCGGCAAAGCTGGATGCGCTGGATCATCAGAAGGGAAAATACCTGACGGGAAGTGAACTGAAGACGATGGTCTGGCAGATAACCCGTTCGTTTGCCAGTGCAGTACCGGCTGAAGAGCAACTGCGTCAGTTGGTTAGCGCACCGGGGGAGGGTAACACCCCCGGAGTCAGTATTGAGGAAGCCTCACGTCATCTGGATTCTTTGAGCTTTATCCTTCTAACAGCGCAGTAAACTTCGCCAGCCACTGCGGATGCGCAGGCCAGGCGGGGGCGGTCACCAGGTTGCCGTCAACATGGGCCTGATCGATGCCGATACTGGCGTAATGTCCGCCGCTGAGACGGACCTCAGGCGCACAGGCCGGGTAGGCGCTGCAGGTCCGTCCCTTCAGTATGCCAGCGGCAGCGAGCAGTTGCGGGCCGTGACATACCGCGGCAATCGGTTTACGTGCGGCGTCAAATGCCTGAACCAGCTTTAACACGTCCTCATTTAAGCGCAGATATTCGGGCGCTCTGCCGCCGGGGATCAGCAGGGCGTCATAATCCTGCTCTTTAACGCTGGAAAAGTCGGCGTTAAGGGTAAAACGGTGGCCGGGTTTTTCGCTGTAGGTCTGCGCGCCGTCAAAGTCATGGATCGCCGTTATAATGTAGTCGCCCTTCGGTTTGTCGGGGCAGACTGCATCGACCTGGTGGCCCACCATCTGTAACGCCTGAAAAGGCACCATGGTTTCGTAATCTTCGGCGTAATCACCCACCAGCATCAGGATTTTCTTGCTCATCATTCCTCACCTTTATCAACAAAGATGATTAAGATATAGCCTGGCGTGGCTGAATTGCCGGAAATAAAAAAGCCCGTCAGAGAACGGGCAACATAAGCAAGTGAATAAGTGATTCGTTATCAACGTTGTTGGAGGATAACGACGCGTATCTTACGCGGCAGTACGGCATGCAGGTACCTGACAAATTCGGTAGGTGAAACAAGAGATTAAACGTGCGTTATGGGGCATCGAAGGTCGGGTAAAGGGTATTTTCCAGAAACGCGACGAAATACCAGATTTCACCGCTAAAGATAAACCAGAAGCCAAATATAATAAGGAGTAAAATAATTATGGTGAGTATTATTTCTGTTTTTCCCATTGCAGATTCTACCCACCTGAAATTATTTTATCCGAGGCAGGCATTGTAGCGGGGCTTTGTCGGATACTCCAGTTTCATGCCGCAAGGACTTTATTACGTCCGTCATTTTTAGCGCGATACAGCGCATCGTCGACACGCTTAAACAGCTCATCAATACTCTCCCCCTGATTATGTCGCGCCACGCCAATGCTGACGGTAAAGCGGGGCAACCCCGGAAGCGTTATACGGGCAACGGCCGCACGGATCGACTCGGCAATCTGCAGCGCAGTGTCGAGAGGGGTACGCGGCAGCAGAAGGACGAACTCTTCTCCACCCCAACGAAAGACCAAATCCTCTTTTCGGCTGCAGGATTCCAGCGTTCGGGAGAGAGCGATAAGCACCTCATCGCCCTTCAGATGACCGAACAGATCGTTGATGTTCTTGAAATGATCGGTATCCACCAGCAGCAGGCTAAACTGCTGCTGCGCGGGAAGATGATTCAGGTCGCTTTGATCGGTAATCGCGTAGAACTGGCGCCGGTTGAGTAATCCCGTCATGGAGTCACGTAACGCAGCATGTTCCAGCTCCTGCTCCAGCCTTTTTTGCTCGGTGATATCGTGGATGATGCACAACATCAGCTTGTCACCGTAGATCTCAATGGGGCCGGCATACGTCTGAACATGACGGGTAGTACCGTCGGCAAGACGGTGAACAAAGTTAAGCGGTTTATGGCCACCGGGCAGCGCGGCGATCGCCGTCATAATGGGTATCACATCTCGCCCCAGGGTATTTATCTCCCAGGTATGCTTACTGCACATATCATCATGCGAATAACCATAAAAATTCAGCGCGGCCAGGTTAGCATCGACGATCTGGCCGTCACGCGCAGGATCGATTAACAGCATCGGTGCGCTGTTGGTCTGGAAAAAACGGGCGTAAAACCCCTGTTTTTTCCGCCGGTAGGTTGCCGAGCGACTGGCCTTCAATCCTGTGAGGAGTTGCGGGGCGAACCCCTCGAAAACAATCACATCTCCCCAGGGGGCGTAACGGGCCAGCGAGAGACGGCAACTTAATGGTGTATCCTGCCCATCCCGGCTTATTGTCCAGATTTCGACGATCTCCTGCTCTGTTTTGAGTTCAGGGACATACATCGACAGGAGGGTTTGCGCCGTTGCGGAATAGGTGCCTTTACGCAGCGCATCGAGAGTTTTATTACTCATGACCTGCAGAGCGGCCACATTGGCAAAAATAATCTGTTCCGACACGGGTGAAATGAGCCACACGGGGGTTTTAATAACATTCAGCGTATCAAAACAAGGTTGTGACATAGGCGTTTCCTGCTCATCGGCACACTGTGCCTGACCATCATGACCGAATTAACTCGCGTGTACTCATTTGAAACATACTCTACTTAACCCCGTCAGGCATGATTTTTTTGTGAAATATAGGCGCTGTCGGTTTGCGTTTTATTAATGGGGATAATTTGTTTGTCTGAGTTTTTCTGCAACAGCAGCCACGGGACCTGTTCGGCAGGTAACGGGCGAGAGAAAAGGTATCCCTGCAGATAGTCGCAGCCAAGACGGGTGAGCTCCGCCTGCTGTGCTTCCGTTTCTATCCCTTCTGCCACCACATTCATCTCCATGGTGCGGGCAATACTCATAATGGTTTCGACCAGCTTGTAGCTTTTTTCATTTTCCAGCATCGAAGTGACAAAGCTTCTGTCAATTTTCAGTTCTTTTGCCGGGAGTACGCTCAACATCAGCAGGTTGGAATAGCCGGTACCAAAATCATCGATCGAGACGGTGATCCCCGCACGATTAAACGCTTCCAGTAACTCGATGCTGCGGTCGAGATTTTTTAGCGCGGTGCTTTCTGTCACCTCAAGAATTAACCTGGACGGCGACAGGTTGTATTTTTCCAGCATCGACGACACGACAGAGAAAATGTCCTGCTGTTCGAACTGGACGGGGGATAAGTTGAGCGACAGCGTCCACTGGCTGAAACCTTGTTCCGTCCAGAAATGAAGCTGCCGACACGCCGCTTCAATGGCCCAGTTACCCACCGGAATGATTAAGCCGGTTTGTTCCAGCGTGGGGATAAACAGATTAGGCAGTAACACACCCTGCTCAGGATGTCGCCAGCGAAGAAGGGCTTCAAAACCATGTATCGTTTTATCTTCCGCATGCCAGGTGGGCTGGTACCACAGTTCAAACTGGTCACGCTCCAGCGCCTGAGACAGCTCCTGCAGAAAACCGGGTTTTGCCGGGACTGCGGTTGACATCTCGGTTCTGTAAATGGCCCAGTCATTGCGGCCCTCTTCTTTAACATGGTGTAAGGCAGCATCGGCCTTGAGCTTCAGCTCATGCAGCGTTTCGCCATCCTGAGGGTAGCGGCTGACGCCCGCGCTGATTGTCGTGCTCAGCGTATGTCCACAGAGCGAAAGCGGACGTCGCATATCCCCAAGCAAGGCGTTGAGCAGGGCGTTGAGTTTGTCGTCGTCACATTCCGGTACCAGCAGGATAAAGGCATCCCCAACCAGCCTTGCCAGGGTCATCTCCCGGGTGAGCCGGGCCGTAATGCGCTGCGCAACAGTGATCAGTAACTCATCCCCGACGTTGTGGCCCCAGGTATCATTAACCCGCTTGAAGTGATCGACGTTGAGGAAAATCACGGCAAATTGCCTGTTACTCAGCAACGCACTGCGCAGACAATCCTGCATGCGGATATCCATCTGTTGACGGTTAGCCAGCCCGGTGAGCGCATCGAAGCGCGCCTGTAGCTCAAGCTGGCGATTGAGCTGCCGCAGATTATCCGTCAGCCGGTTGGTACGCCAGTGAGAATCGATAAGCGAAATGATTAACATCACCCCGAGCAGGCAAAGCGTGGTAACCGAAACCCAGATGGACAACCCCAGTTCGCCGATCCCGCCGGGCACAGTGTGCGCCATTTCCTGAAAATGGGCGGCACTCATGCCGGTATAGTGCATCGCACTGATTGCGGCACCCATGACCAGGGCCGCGAGAAGGCGATCGATAAAGACCCCTTTGTGTTTATCACGCAGGCGGAATGCCAGCCACAGTGCCGCCCCGGAGGCGACGACGGCAATTACGACGGACAATGCCACAAGGCGCCAGTCCCAGAGGATACTGTCATTGAGCATCAGGGCCGCCATACCGATGTAGTGCATGGATACCACGCCCGCGCTCAGGATCGTCGTGGCAAGGATCAGCGGAACAGGAGAGAGTTTTTTGCCGGTAACGGCAATATTAATGGCCGTGGTCGATGCCGCCACCGCGACGCCGAGAGAGGCAAGGGTTAACCAGAGGTCGTAACTCATCATCATTGGCATTTGCATCGACAGCATGCCAATGAAGTGCATCGACCAAATCCCGATGCCCAGCGAGCACCCTCCGGCCATGCGCCAGAACATGGCCGCCTTTCGGCTGGAAAGGGGGATTTTCCCGGCGCTGTCCAGCGCCACAAAAGAGGCGATGAAAGCGACCAGATAAGAAATAGCGATTAACACAGGGTCCCACGATATATTGAGCATTATGCAATCCCACACCTGAGAGGGTCACCAATTTCGCCTGCCGGGTCCATCTTTATCTGGCAACGAACATGCGCATTCAAACAAGGTTAGTTATTTATCGTGAAAAATGACCAGTCATATTAATACCCTGAAGCGCGTTAAGAATATAAAATATATTTCTTTCATTAACCTGTTAAGCATTGCTAAACATAAATGAATAATAGTAGCAAAGCACCTTAAATATGAGAGCGATTGTCTCGTCTCATGGCAGGCGATGGTATCGCTTAACGTGGCCGGAGACCAGTATTGCAGCATGTCGCGCAGAACATTTTCACTAATACACGTTTTTTATCTAACTTAAGCAAAATCTCAGGTTGCTAACGGCGAAAAGAAAAACAAGTGACGATTGCCATGAAAAACGGTTGAGGTAATGCTATAAAACGAGATGCCGACCAAAATATAAATTGTGGGTATCATCATGCTAAAAAATATGAGCGTCAGGACCTTTATTATCGGGTTCCTTTTATCTCTTTTTTTGATAACTGCAGGTGTCGTTGTTCTATTTTCCAGCAATCCCTCTCTCTTTATTTCCCTTAACGTAATCAACTTCGTTGCGCTATTTTTGCTCTGGATCTATATGACGAAGTATCTTGTGACACCGATCAATACGGTGAAGAAAAGTATTGAAGAGGTGACAGCGGGCAATCTGGGGGTGTCTATTCCCGAGTTTGGCAACAACTGCGCGGGTCGACTCATTCCCGGCATTAATAGCCTTTCGGGCAACATCGCTACGCTGGTGCGCGAGATCAGGGCGTCATCGCAAACCGCCATGACCTTATCGGATCAACTCTCGTCGCGTAGCGCGCAGCTTTCGGTGAAAACCGAGCAGCAGTCGGCGTCTCTGGTGCAAACCGCAGCCAGCATGGAGCAAATGGCGGCAAGTACCAAAAACAATGCCGATAACACCCGCCTGGCGAGCGAGCAGGCCAACATGGCGACGCGACAGGCGCGCAAGGGCGGGGAGCTGATGGGGCAGGTCGCCACCAACATGGAGTCCATCACCGAATGCGCTCAGCAGATGACAGAGATTATCTCGCTGATCGACGGCATTGCCTTCCAGACGAATATTCTGGCACTCAACGCGGCCGTTGAGGCGGCGAGGGCGGGAGATCATGGAAAGGGATTTTCTGTCGTTGCAGAAGAGGTCAGAAACCTGGCGCACCGCAGTGCAGAGGCCGCGAAGAATATCAAAGCGCTGATTGAAGTCACCAGCAGTAACGTCAGCCAGGGTGCCACCGTTGTATCGGAGGCGGAGAAGAATATGCAGGAGATCGTGGCGGGGTCAGGGAATGTCAGCCGGCTAATGGACGAAATTTCCGCCTCGACCTCAGAGCAGGAGAAAGGGATATCTCAGATTACGCTGGCGTTGTCAGAGCTGGAGCGGGTCACGCAAAGTAACGTGGCAATGGCGGAGGAACTTAACGGCTCCTCTGATGTGCTGCGTAACCAGGTGATTGAACTGCAGGCCCGCACGCGTAATTTCCGGCTTGACCAGGGCACACCTTCCTCCTTATCGTCCGGCTCACCCGCCTTCCTTCAGCGGCCAGAGCACTCTCTCTGACAACACCTGCCTTTCTTGCCGGGTGGCGCGTGCTTACCCGGCCGACACTCCGCCACGATATCAATACATTGCACAACGCATTTTTGTTGCTTAACCCTTCATGAAAGCTAGACTGACACCGAAAGAGTTAAATGGTGGAGGCGCTGTGGAAAGCATTAAAGGATCTGAACTTAACGTTCCTGACGCAGTATTTGCGTGGGTGCTGGATGGTCGTGGCGGTGCCCGACCGCTGGAAGACAACGATGTGATCGATAATGCGCATCCCTGCTGGTTACATTTGAACTACACCCACCCGGACAGTGCTGACTGGCTGGCCTCAACGCCGCTTTTGCCTAACAATGTGCGCGATGCGCTGGCCGGGGAAAGCCTGCGGCCCCGCGTGAGCCGCATGGGTGACGGTACGCTAATCACCCTGCGATGCATTAACGGCAGCACGGATGAACGTCCGGATCAGCTGGTTGCGATGCGTGTCTATATGGACGACGGGCTGATTGTCTCCACCCGCCAGCGTAAAGTGCTGGCGCTGGATGACATCGTGAACGATCTGAAAGAGGGCACCGGGCCTGTCGACTGCGGCAGCTGGCTGGTGGACGTGTGTGATGCGCTGACCGATCACGCAAGTGAGTTTATCGAGGAACTCCACGACAAAATCATCGACCTGGAAGATAACCTGCTCGATCAGCAGATCCCGCCGCGTGGTTTTCTGGCCCTGCTGCGTAAGCAGCTGATCGTGATGCGCCGCTATATGACGCCCCAGCGGGACGTGTATGCGCGTCTGGCCAGTGAAAGGCTTGCCTGGATGAATGACGATCACCGTCGCAGAATGCAGGATATCGCCGACAGACTGGGCCGCGGACTGGATGAAATTGATTCCTGTATTGCCAGAACGGCGGTGATGGCGGACGAAATTGCGCAGGTGATGCAGGAGTCGCTGGCGAGAAGAACCTATACAATGTCCCTGATGGCAATGGTATTTTTACCCAGCACGTTTCTTACCGGGCTGTTTGGCGTCAACCTGGGCGGCATTCCGGGTGGTGCGTATCGCTATGGCTTTACCGCGTTTTGCGTCATGTTAGTTGTTTTGATTGGTGGTGTTGCATGGTGGTTGCATCGTAGTAAATGGCTGTAAATTTACGCTTTTTTCTCCTTTCGACGGGGTCAAAACGCTCTTTTAATTGAGCGAAGTCAATAAACGTTTACCCCGTAAGGTGCACTATTACTCCCGCAGGTGAATGCAACGTCAAGCGATGGGCGTTGCGCTCCATATTGTCTTACTTCCTTTTTTGAATTACTGCATAGCACAATTGATTCGTACGACGCCGACTTCATAGTCGGCTTTTTTTTGCCTCCTGAATCTCAGCGTCTACCCTAAAAGGGATGACAGTCAATTCTGGAGGGAATGATGAGCATCCTCAACGCTCTGCTATTGCAACAATCACGACAGTCCGATCCCACCCCGACCGATCCGGTGCCAATGCCCGATCCCATCCCGCGTCCTCAGCCGATGCCCGACCCGCCGCCCGATGAAGAACCGATTAAATTGTCGCATCGGACCGCGAGATCTGCGAGGATACGCGCCATCTGACCGCAAAGATCACCACGAGAGACAATTGTGACCGCTTTTTCTACCCTGAATATTCTGCCCGCCGCCCAACTCGATAACCTTAACGAGTTGGGATACCTCACGATGACGCCTGTTCAGGCGGCCGCGTTGCCCGCCATCCTTGAGGGCCGCGACGTGCGCGTACAGGCGAAAACGGGCAGTGGGAAAACCGCGGCATTTGGTCTTGGCCTGTTGCAGCATATCGATGCGGCGCTTTTTCAGACCCAGTCGCTGGTGCTGTGCCCGACCCGTGAACTGGCCGATCAGGTCGCTGGCGAACTGCGTCGCCTGGCGCGATTCCTGCCAAACACCAAAATTTTAACCCTCTGTGGCGGACAGCCGTTCGGCGCGCAGCGTGATTCACTTCAGCATGCGCCGCACATTATCGTCGCGACGCCAGGCCGCCTGCTGGATCACCTGCAAAAAGGCACCGTTTCGCTGGATGCGTTACACACGCTGGTGATGGATGAGGCAGATCGGATGCTGGATATGGGCTTCAGCGACGCGATTGACGAGGTGATCCGTTTCGCACCGACCGATCGTCAGACGCTGTTGTTCTCTGCAACCTGGCCGGAAGCCATCGCCGCCATCAGCGGGCGCGTGCAGAAAAATCCCCTGACCATTGAGATCGACAGCGTAGATGCGCTGCCCGCCATAGAGCAGCAGTTCTTTGAAACCTCGCAGCAGGGGAAAATCCCGCTTCTGCAGAAATTGCTGAGCCAGCATCAGCCAGCCTCCTGCGTGGTGTTCTGTAACACCAAAAAAGATTGCCAGTCGGTCTGTGATGCCCTGAATGCTGCCGGGCAGAGCGCATTGTCGCTGCATGGCGATCTGGAACAGCGCGATCGCGATCAGACGCTGGTCCGTTTCGCCAACGGCAGCGCCCGCGTGCTGGTCGCGACCGATGTCGCTGCGCGCGGTCTGGATATCAAATCCCTTGAGGTGGTCGTGAACTATGAACTGGCGTGGGATCCGGAAGTCCATGTCCACCGTATCGGTCGTACTGCACGCGCCGGGAACAGCGGTCTGGCCATCAGCTTCTGCGCGCCGGAAGAGGCGCAACGCGCCAACATTCTCGCAGAGATGCTGCAGATGAAACTTAACTGGATGAATGCCCCTGCTGGCGTCAGCCTGGTGCCGCTGGAAGCCGAAATGACGACGCTGTGTATCGATGGTGGTAAAAAAGCCAAAATGCGCCCGGGGGATGTATTAGGTGCATTGACCGGAGAGGTGGGGCTGGACGGGGCAGATATCGGTAAGATTGCGATTCACCCGGCGCATGTCTATGTGGCGGTTCGCCAGGGCGTTGCCCATAAAGCCTGGAAGCAGCTGCAAAACGGGAAAATTAAAGGTAAAACCTGTCGCGTACGTTTGCTGAAATAAAGAATGAAGCGTCTCAGAAGGTATTTCTGAGACGCTAATCGCTTACTTCACTTCAAGCACGTTCAGACGCAGCTCTTCAAACGCGTTGTCATCGTCTTCTGGCTGCCAGCCAGCTGGCTGCATCGGGATATCTTCCCGGTCAAACGCCAGGTCACCGCCGTTCACCACGTCAGATTCGTGGTTGATGCCTTTGAAGTCGAACAGTTCAACATCCGCGAGATGCGAAGGCACGACGTTCTGCATCGCGCTGAACATGGTTTCGAGCCGCCCCGGATAACGCTTGTCCCAGTCGCGCAGCATGTCGCCAATGACCTGACGCTGCAGGTTCGGCTGAGAGCCGCAGAGATTACATGGAATAATCGGGAACCCTTTAGCCTGAGAAAAACGTTCAATGTCTTTTTCGCGGCAGTAGGCAAGCGGGCGGATCACAATGTGTTTGCCGTCATCGCTCATCAGTTTAGGGGGCATACCTTTCATCTTGCCGCCGTAGAACATATTGAGGAACAGCGTTTGCAGGATATCGTCGCGGTGGTGGCCCAGCGCAATTTTGGTCGCACCCAGTTCCGTCGCGGTACGATACAGAATGCCACGGCGCAGACGAGAGCAAAGCGAGCAGGTGGTTTTTCCTTCCGGGATTTTCTCTTTCACAATACCGTAGGTATTTTCTTCGACGATTTTGTACTCAACGCCCAGGTTCTCGAGATATTCCGGCAGAATATGCTCCGGGAAGCCCGGCTGTTTCTGGTCAAGGTTGACCGCCACCAGAGAGAAATTCACCGGGGCACTTTGCTGAAGATTACGCAGGATCTCCAGCATGGTGTAGCTGTCTTTACCGCCTGACAGGCAAACCATGATGCGGTCGCCTTCTTCAATCATGTTGAAGTCTGCAATGGCTTCGCCCACGTTACGGCGCAGTCGCTTTTGCAGTTTATTCAGGTTGTATTGCTCTTTTTTGTTAATTTCTTGATTCTGTTGCATTGAGTACTACCTTCGGAGCCAGCAGGGGCAATATTTGTCTGCCGCGTATGGTACGGATTCCGGCGACGAATACCAGCATGTTTTACAGCTGCGTTAAATCTGGTGCCGATAACTGATAAAGGTCGCTAACAATCACAGCCCGAAGATGACCGGCATTGGTGATGTTCGCCGGGGTGTTAATCCAACCTTTCATAATCCCACAGCTGAAATGGAAAGAGAAAACTGAATAAAATCGCAGCCCTTCCGGTCTAACCGGAGGACTGCGAAGGATCAATTTACTTAGCGTTCAGTAAATTAAAGCTCGTCATAAGGTTGCGATAATCGGGGATATGATTAGAGAACAGGTTACCCAGACCTTCAATATCATTGCGCCAGTCACGGTGCAATTCACATGCAACGCCAAACCATGACATTAACTGCACGCCAGCGTTAGACATTCGATCCCAGGCGGCATCCCGAGTTATTGCATTGAAAGTACCCGACGCATCGGTAACAACAAACACATCGAATCCTTCTTCAATGGCAGAAAGAGCAGGGAAGGCAACGCATACTTCAGTGACTACACCCGCGATGATTAATTGTTTCTTGCCCGTTGCTTTAACAGCTTTAACGAAATCTTCGTTATCCCATGCGTTAATATTGCCAGGTCTGGCAATATAGGGAGCATCAGGGAATTGTTCTTTAAGTTCAGGAACTAATGGGCCATTAGGACCGTTTTCAAAACTGGTCGTCAGAATAGTTGGAAGACCAAAATACTTTGCCAGATCACCCAGTGCAAGAACGTTATTTTTGAACTTGTCCGGGTCAATGTCGCGTACTAAGGACAGGAGTCCGGTTTGATGGTCTACCATCAGAACGGCAGCGTCGTTTTTATCTAAACGAACATATGGCTTACTCATAATGTCACCTTTTCCCTTTAGTTACAGTGTGTTGGTGGAAGTGTGTTGCCGCGAAGGGTGAATTTATTATAGTTTGTTAAATCCACTTAGAAAGTAATGTTATTAGGACGCATTGTTCAGTTACTGGAACAATGCGCTCTGCAATAGTTTCCGGCTCAGAAATCTTTTTTGCGGAAGCTATCGCGGATGGCATCCCCCATCAGGCAGGTCAGGTTCATCCAGGTTGGCTCGACTGCGAAAGACGCCATGTTCGCGGCCATGTTGTCGAAAGCGCGCTTGTTCGTGTACAGCATGTGCCCTGGTGACATAAACCTGGCTTCCATGATCGCTTTCTCGACGTTTTCGTAATTGAGCAAATTGCCGAAGTTGCCGCGACCAGAAACGAACTTTTTGCCGGCCTCATTTCCGCCCCAGGTAAGATAAGGGTTAAGAAAAATGAAAGATGGCATGGCATTGATGGCGACCGCACCATATTCCAGGTCAGACACAGCCTGTTCGAGTACTTTCTGATGGGCTTTTCTGGTGTCCTCATCGATCAGGATCGCACTGGCGAGCGTGCCCAGTAGCTGCGTGTTGGCGAACTTGACGGCACCAGGGAGGAAGCCCGTGGCATTGGCTGGCAGGTCAAGTGGCACCTCAGCGATTACCAGGCTGAACGCTTCATGTGAAGTGGCGTAGCCGCCGGGCTCAACTCCGGTGATCAATATGACATCGGAATGCGGATACTTGCCGCCTTCTGGGCGCAGTACTTCCGCCTCGGGATAGGCCTGTCGAAAACCCGCCACCACCTTGTCAGCTCCTGGGTAGTACATACCCATCGCCGGGGTCGTCTCCGCGAGTGCGACCCGCAGTGCATCAAGGAATTCCTTGCGCTGAGGCCAGTACTTACTTGTCACCAGGGTCTGAGGACGACCACAGTTCGCACCACCATTGAACTTTGCCATGGTGGCGATCTGCACTGCCTGGTGCTCAATTTCCTTCTTTGTCCAGGGCCGGTCGCCCGGCACGATGATGCACGGGTTGTTGCCGCCACATTCGGAGATCAGAGGCGTCTCAGTGGCTGACATGATGGCTTCGGCCGTTCCGGTTCCACCGGTAAAGTAGATCCTGGAGAGGCGGGGGTCGACGGTCAGGTCTTGTCCCTGATCGGCATCGCAGAAGCTCAGAACGTGCTGATCAATCAGTGGCTGCATGATCTTCGCCCAGATCCTGTCGGTTTCTTCGTTCAGGTGATGCGGCTTGTGCACGACCGCACAGTTCTCGAAGAAGATCGCTTTCAGCACCTCGAGCGCCGAACTGTAGTTGCCGGCCCCCAGCACGGCAATAATACCGGCAGGCTTTTCCATCGGATTGATTTGTTTCAGTTCACCTTTCACACGGATGCGACTCTTCTGATCCGCGTACATCAACTTGTCCTTCCGCTCCTGCGGAAAGACATAAATGTCGTAGAGATCCTCGCTAACTTTTTCCACGCTCAGCGGCTGAGGCATCTTGCCGTCGAGAATGGATTCGTAAAGGAGAATGGCGGCCGAGACTGTACTCGCCATAGGAACGACGGTCGCAACCTTAGACAGGGAGTGTGAAAAAAGAGGCGCACCGAGGATGCCATTCTTCATCTTGCTGTCAGCGAGGGCAAGGTCATCACCGTACTTCTTCATGTTTGCACGGATTTCCTCCAGAAGGCGCAAACGTTCTGCGGGAGATGTTTCGGTCCATTTTTGGGGGGCCAGTTGGTCGATAGCGTTGGTAGCATTCATTGGAATTTCTCCATTGTTCAGATTGGACAGTTCAGGACAGATGGAGCGTGTCCGACCTGGTGTGATGTTTACAGCTCACTATAGGACGCAAGCCGCGACAACGCTCTGGCAATCCGCGCCACGTTTAATGCGAGGGATGCCAGTACAGGGGCCAGAACCCCGGAATGCTGCAGCATGGCGCAATGCGCTGTCATTGTGGCGCAGTTTGAAGGAGTATTAGCGCATGACTGCTCTATACTCTGAGCGTCGGTTGAATGAGCAATAATGACGGAGTTCTGAGGGTGCAAAACAAAACGTTTCCAATGGATATCGGCTGGCTGGCCATACTGAAGGACCTGGGTGTTGAGCCTGGTCATGTATTGCGTCGGGCCGGTCTTCCGGACGATTTACTCTCCCGTGCGAGACAAGGACTGTCTACCGAAGACTATTTTCGTTTCTGGCGCGCTTTGGAAGCTGAGGCAAGTAATGTCATGTTTCCCTTACGCATCGTCGAGACCCTCTCGGCTGATTCTTTCAACCCGCCACTGTTCGCTGCCCTGTGCAGCGCTAATCTGGTACAGGCCATGCAGCGCCTCGCCAAATACAAGCAACTTGTGGCTCCCATGAGCCTGGAAGTAAACACGGGCGACGCAGGCGAGCTGGTAGTAACGCCTCGCTGGTTGTTGATGCAAACCGATGTGCCCCATTCGCTGCAAGTGGCCGAGATTGCGTTTTTCGTCCGACTGGCCAGACTCGCTACCCGTGAGCCCATTAAGGCGCATCGCGTCATTCTTCCGCCGCTTCCGTCCGCTCATTATCCCCGACGTTACGAGAATTTCTTCGGTGTGCCCGTGCAAAACGGGGAGTGTCCAGGTATCGCTTTCGCCGCTGTGGATGCTTTGCGTCCATTTCTGACGGTCAACGAAAGCATGTTTCGCGCGTTCGAACCTGATCTTCGCCGTCGGCTCAGTGAACTCGATGCGACGGCGTCTACAGCGGATCGCGTGCGTGCTGTCTTACTGGAACTGTTGCCTGGTAATGCGGCTACCATCGAGAAAGCTGCAGAGCGACTGGGCTTGAGCAAGCGTACGCTTCAACGTCGCCTCGAGGAGGAGGGGGAAAACTTTCGAACCCTGGTCAATAGGGTGCGTGAGAGCCTCGCCCGCCACTACCTGGCAAATACCACGATGTCCGGCGCAGAGATCGCGTTCCTCCTCGGCTTCGAAGATCCCAACTCCTTTTATCGCGCATTTCAGCTCTGGACCGGGCAAACACCTGACAGCGCCCGCAATGCCATGCGCTTGAATTGAAGAAAAACATGGCGGTAGCCTTGTTGTTTAAAAGTGTGCACAGATGCAACCTGATTTGAGAGAAAATTACCGATCCCTTATATGGTATTTCTTTGTTTATCAACCATGCTTAAGACGATAACAATTCCACTCTGGTCGAGAACCTTAAATGCGCCATGCATCTATCCCCTTAGCTGCAGCCACGACAATTTTTATCCTGGGCGTTTTGATTATCAATTTACAGGTCTGGTATTCTGCACGAGCTGACAGCCTTGCCGGGGCCAATTATGTCGTCAGGAATATGACTGTCATTCTTAAAGAGGCGCATCATGCCAGCCAGATGGCGATGCAGCTTGCTGAGCATGAGTGTGATGTGGAAGGGCAGTATCGGCTAGGGACTGAGGCAGCGCTACAGCCTCATCTCAGAACGATCGTTATTTTGAAAAATGATGCGGTCTGGTGCTCCTCGTTGCCGGGAAACCGCGTACTGCTGGTCAACAGCTCTATGCTACCTGAAACAACGTTGCTACTGGTTCCTTCCGGCAGTACCGTCAACGGCCTGCCTGTTTTCCTCTATCAAACGCATCATGCCGGAAGCCGCGTGATGGTGAGCATCAGCGACAGCCATGTTCGGGATGCCCTGGATATGCCATTAAATGGCGTGAAATATTCACTACGCGTCGGCAATCGTCTTTTAGGTTTGTCGGGCGATGTGGCGACAGCTGCACCTTCAAATAACGAGATTTTAGCGGTTAAAGCATCTGATTATCCTTTCTCAATTGAATTTAACTCTCCGCCATTTTTTAGCCTGACGAGATTATTCAATCGGGCGGGCGGGGTGCTGTTATTCCTGCTGCTTATCTCCGCTTTTTCTGCGTATCTTCTTCAGCGATATCGTTCTAAGGACGTTTCCCCGGCAGAGTCGCTGCGCACCGCCATAGACAGAGATGAAATCATTCCCTATTACCAGCCCGTGGTGAGCGGTAAAGAGGGATCGTTGCGCGGGGTAGAAGTGCTGGCCAGATGGAAGCATCCGCAGTCAGGGTTTATCTCTCCCGCTTCATTTATTCCTCTTGCGGAGAAATCTGGTTTAATCATTCCCTTAACCCAGAGCTTAATGCGCCAGGTTGCTGCGCATATGAATTCAATCTCAACGTTGCTGCCCGAAGGGTTTCATGTCGGTATTAACTTCAGTGCGCCTCACATCGTCTCCTCCACTTTTGTTGATGAGTGTCTGCATTACAAACGCTGCTTTGTTCGACAGGATCTTAACCTTGTCGTTGAGGTGACCGAGCGTGAACCGCTTCATGTTGATGAACATCTCGTGAAGACCCTGAATGCGCTGCATGAGATAGGGTTTGCCATTGCCCTGGATGATTTTGGAACGGGATATTCAGGTTTGTCCTACCTGCAGGATCTGCACATTGATTACATCAAAATCGACCAAAGCTTTGTGGCGAGGGTGAATGCCAGTGAGGACTCAACCGTGATACTGGATTCGGTACTGGAACTGGCAAAAAAACTGTCAATCAGTATTGTGGCGGAAGGGGTTGAAACACAAGAGCAACTTGATTATCTCACCCGAAATCACATTAAGTTTTTACAGGGTTTTTACTTCTACAAACCCACGCCGTTTAAGGAACTGGTAAAAGTCCTGTTGTCGAAGCCGAAAGTGAAGGTAATGGTGGAATGAGGTTTATCCACGCTGTTTTACAGAATTAAACTCCTTCTATTTTAGCTATAATGCGACCTCCAAAACGTTTAACCGCCCGTGGCCAAAACAATGACGCTCAATCGCTTTTACTATCTACTCCTGATTTTCGCTGCCATCGGCAGTCTGTTGACCCCGAATCCATTGGTTATCTGGTTTCTGCTGATCAATGTGCTGACGATGGCCATGTATGGCGCGGATAAAATAGCGGCGCGTAAAGGGATGCGCAGGATCCCGGAAGCCACGTTGCTGATCTTCGGCGTGACGGGCGGCTGGCCTGGCGCCATTGTAGGCCAACAACTCTTTCGCCATAAAACCCAAAAACAGCCTTTTAAAACCTGTTTTTTTATCAGCGTCGTTATCAGCATCGCGGTGATGGCGGCTGCTTACCATTTCTTCCCTTTTTCTCCTGTTTGAGCGTAGTGCAGGTCGCTTATTAACTCTCCTTCACTGCCAATAGTGGTAGGGTTATTTTTGAGGGGTTGCTGTTTTTTGCACAATCTGAATAATATGTGCAACAACACGGACGACAACATCCCATGAAAATAGCCTCTATTACACTGGCAGTACTGGTGGCCTTTTCTGCACCTTGCTGGTCTGCTTTTCAGGAGCGGGAATATAATACCTGGTATCTGAAGAATGCGGTGCTTTATGACATGACGCAAACCTCTGAGGGTTTCCCCGTCATGGTCAGCATATCTCAACCCGAGCGGCGTTCTGCCAATTTGCTGGTGTCCTATATCACTGAAGGGCAATGCAGCGAGAATAAACCACTGCTCAACGTTAACGGTAAAGTGCTGCCGGCAAAATATTTTTGTGTTCAGGTCGGGCGAAACAAAATTGAGCATTTTTCTGTGATCGATGCACAGAGCGTCAATGAGATGGTGACGCATCTGAAATCTGATTTCACTATCCTCCTGCAAAACGATATCAAAATTTGGGCCGCCAATATTAAAACGCCAAAATACGGGCTGACGCCGCGTTTTTAAAAATCCTGCTAAGCTTGTGGATTGTACCAGGAGCATGCGCATGATGAATAACGATGAACAAACAGGGCTAGTGGGGCTGGCGATTGGGGCCGCGGTTATTGGGCTGGTTTCAGCACAAACACCGATCCATCGCGATAGCATTGTTGATGAACTCGTCAGGCTTGGCAGGCAAAAAGGCGATGGTGTTGAAGATGAGGTTTTCCTTAAAGCTGCCGAACTGGTAAGAAAAGGGGTATAGCCAATGGCTGAAAAACGTCATGCAAAGTGTCATTGCGGTGCGGTGGCATTCACCGTTGAGCTCTCTGATGGCCTGAACACCGCGCGGCGCTGCAGCTGTTCCTTCTGTCGAATGCGGGGCGCGGTCGTTGTCTCCGCGCCGCTGTCGGGGATTACGGTGACGAAAGGTCAGGGTAAGCTCACCGAGTACCGCTTTAATACGGGAACGGCGCGACACTTCTTCTGCTCGGTGTGCGGGATTTACACGTTTCATCAGCGGCGCTCCAATCCCAATGAATACGGCGTGAATGTCGCCTGTTTAGAAAACGTTTCTCCCTTTGATTTCCCGGAGGTCACGGTGATGGACGGTGTTAACCATCCCATGGATGGGGAAAGCGGGGTGTTTGGCTATCTCTCTTTTCGTGAGAAAGGGACGGGTCAGGTGTAATTGCCGCCTGGCCACTCTTTAAAGAGCCGGGCTATAGTGGAGAGTGGTTAACTGAAACAGGAGAAATTATGCTCTGTGTTGAAAAAGACGATCCGCGTGAGGCCCCGGAATCAGGGGATAAAAAGCCACAACCTGTGAAAAAATAACGCAACAGCTGCGTTTATCCGCCACCGGCACTGCTGGTGGCTTTTTATTTGCCAGGCAATACGGCTAGCTGCCATCCAGGTGATTTAACAGCGCGCCAAGATGCCCGACAATATCAGCAAAATCAAAAATTAATGCCATCCATAGCAGCGCTAAAAGGGCAAGGACGGTAAGGGATACTCGATTAAACAACGCTATTATCCTTAGTGGGTAAAGGCTTTCAGCTTAGTTTAATTACATTTATCTCAACCTACAGTCAACCACGGCATTCTGGAATGCCTTTTTTGCGACGCACGTCAAAAACTGGCGAGCCCGCACCGTGATGCGGGCTCTGGCAATCAGAACTGGTAGACCAGACCTAACGCGACGACATCATCCGTACCGATGCCGTTGTTTTTGTAGAAGCTGTCATCTTCATCCAGCAGGTTGATTTTGTAATCAACGTAGGTGGACATGTTTTTGTTGAAGTAGTAAGTCGCGCCGATGTCAGCGTATTTAACCAGATCCTGGTCACCCTGGCCGTTGCCCAGGTCTTTACCTTTAGACTGCAGGTAGGAAAGGGTCGGACGCAGGCCGAAATCGAACTGGTACTGCGCGGTCACTTCGAAGTTCTGGGTTTTATTCGCCACGGCGTCGGTGTTATCACCATACGGGGTCATATTGCGGGTTTCAGAGTACATTGCCGCCAGATAGATGTTATTGGCGTCATATTTCAGACCCGCAGTCCATGCATCCGCTTTGTCGCCACCGGCGGTCGTGTTCATCACCTGCTCGTTGGTACGGTCAGAAGAGGTGTAGGCTGCGCCCGCGGTGATGCCCATGCCAAAGTCATAGGTGGTGGAGATACCGAAACCGTCGCCGTTCTCGTGACGCGTGTCGCGACCGTTGTTGGTTCCTTCCTGATTGTTGCTGGCGTCTTCATTTTTGCCCTGATACTGCAGCGCAAAGTTCAGGCCCTGTACCAGACCATAGAAGTCGGTATTACGGTAAGTTGCCACGCCGTTGGCACGGCCAGTCATGAAGTTGTCGGCTTTGGTGTAGGAATCGCCACCAAACTCCGGCAGCATATCGGTCCAGCCTTCCACGTCGTACAGAACACCGTAGTTACGACCGTAATCGAAGGAGCCATAATCACCCACTTTTACGCCGGCAAAGGCCAGACGCGTCCAGGACTGATTATCTGAACCTTCTGTGTTGTTGGCCTGAATGTTGTATTCCCACTGTGCATAACCGGTCATCATGTCGTTGATCTGGGTTTCACCTTTGAAGCCCAGACGCATGTAGGTTTGATCCCCGTCAGCGCCTTTATCGTCGGAGAAGTAGTGCAGACCATCTACTTTTCCGTACAGATCTAATTTATTGCCGTCTTTATTATAAATCTCTGCTGCATGCGTTGCGCCAGCCATTAACAGAGCCGGAATCATCAGGGCCAGTACTTTTCTTTGCATTATGATATTCCTTTGCGGTTGTTTTTATTTAATAACCTGTTGAACTTCCCGAATCAGAAAGTTGTCTCATGCTAAATCACTCCTGAGTAAGAGTAATAAATTATAATTGTTACTAATTAAGTAAAATCTAAACCGAATAAATCAGCAGTAATGATCATTGGTTTGATGAATGTTTTAAGGTTAAGTATATTAAATTAAAATTATTAAACTGAACTAAATTACGTTAATCTTAGCGGCGTTATATGCCTTTAAGATTATTTATCCATAATTCCCATGAATGTTATTCAGGAAACTAAATAGATATTCATTAATTATCTGGATGCGCCCGGTGTGAAAATACCGGGCTTTTTTATGGCAAAAAAATGCCCGGACAAGCCGGGCAGAGAAACTAGTCGCTGGTCGATTTTTCGGCTTTACCCGCCATTTGCGCGAGGAAATCATACCGTTTTTGCAGGTCGGCAGCGGCATCTTTCCAGAGCTGTTCAGCCACCTCCGGCTGCTGAGCGTTAAGGCGACGGAAGCGTTGTTCCTGCATTAACGTCTCGGCCAGGGCATCTGACGGCGGACGCGAATCCAGCGCCAGTGGTAATTTCCCTTCGTCCGCACGGCGTGGGTCGAACCGGTAGAGCGGCCAGAAACCGGTCGCCGTCAGCTGTCGCATCTGATCGTGACTAAGCGCCAGGTCATATCCATGCTCTTCGCAAGGGCTGTAGGCAATGATCAGCGACGGGCCGGGGTATGCTTCCGCTTCCTGAATCGCTTTTACTGTCTGGTTAAGCTGTGCGCCCAGCGAGATTTGCGCGACGTAAACGTGGCCATACATCATCATGCTCACACCAAGATCTTTACGTGCTTTGCGTTTACCGTGTTCACCAAATTTCGTGACCGCGCCTAACGGCGTGGCTTTCGATGCCTGGCCGCCGGTATTGGAATAACACTGCGTATCCAGCACCAGGATGTTGACGTTTTCGGTCAGGCTCAGCACGTGATCCAATCCGCCGAAGCCGATGTCGTAGGCCCAGCCGTCGCCGCCAATCAGCCAGATCGATTTTTCAACCAGGGCGTCGGCGTCAGTCAGCAACTGCTGTGCTCCTTCTACGCCCTTCAGGGCATTGCGCAGTGCTGCGACCTGCTCGCGACGAACCTCCGGTGTGGCTTCAGCGTGCAGCGCCGCGTTCAGCTCAACGGGGATGTTATCGGCAAACTGGTCCAGCAGGCGCATCACGCGGGCACGGTGCTGATCGACGGTTAAGCGAAAGCCCAGACCAAACTCGGCGTTATCCTCAAACAGTGAGTTCGCCCAGGCCGGTCCGCGACCGTTGGCGTCGGTGGTGTACGGCGTGGAGGGCAAGTTACCGCCATAGATAGATGAACAGCCGGTCGCGTTGGCAATCAGCATCCGATCACCGTACAGTTGGGTAAGCAGCTTGATATACGGCGTTTCCCCACAGCCGGAGCAGGCACCGGAGTATTCGAACAGCGGGGTGATCAGCTGTGAAGTCCGGATATCAATACGTTCCAGTTTGCTGCGATCGATTTCCGGCAGACTCAGGAAGAAGTCATAATTCACTTTCTCTTCTTCGACGTGTTCCAGACGCGACATCATATTGATGGCTTTGATGTCCGGGTTCTGCCGATCCTTCGCCGGGCAGACCTCAACGCACAGGTTACAGCCGGTGCAATCTTCCGGTGCGACCTGCAGTACGTATTTCTGTCCGCGCATATCGCGGGATTTCACGTCCAGCGAGTGGAGGCTGGCCGGGGCGGACTCCATCTCTTCGGGTGAAACCACTTTGGCGCGAATGGCAGAGTGCGGGCAGGCCGCCACACAGTGGTTGCATTGCGTACACAGCTCTTCTTTCCAGACAGGGATCGCTTCGGCGATGTTGCGTTTTTCCCAGCGGGTGGTGCCCATCGGCCAGGTGCCATCCGGCGGTAGCGCCGAGACGGGCAGGGCATCGCCCAGCCCGGCCAGCATCGCCGCCGTTACGGTCTTAACAAAATCAGGCGCCGCATCGGACACTACCGGAGGACGGTTCGGGCTTGCGGCATTGACCGGCTGTAGCGGGACCTCAAACAGCGACTCGCGGGCCAGCGCCAGCGCCTGCCAGTTGCGTTCTACCAGTTCCTGACCTTTACTGCTGTAGCTTTTGGCAATCGCCCCCTGCAGTTCCATTAACGCGCTGTCACCCGGCAGAATGTTGGTCAGATGGAAGAAGGCCATTTGCATCACGGTATTGATACGCGCGGCCAGGCCACATTCGCGGGCAATTTTCGCCGCGTTAACCACGTAGAAGCGGGCTTTTTTCTGATTAAGCACCGCCTGAACCTCCTGCGGCAGGCGCGCCCAGACCTCCTCTGCGCTGTATGGGGTATTCAGGAGAAAAATACCGCCGGGTTTCAGGCGCTCTGCCATCTGGTATTTATCGATAAACTGCAGCTGGTGGCAGCCAACAAAGTCAGCCTGAGAAATAAGATAGGCAGAACGGATAGGCTGTTCACTTACGCGCAGGTGGGAAACGGTCAGACCACCGGCTTTTTTGGAGTCATAGACAAAGTACCCCTGCGCATACCATGGCGTCGAATTACCGATGATTTTGATGTTGTTTTTGGTCGCGGAGACGCTCCCGTCGCTGCCGAGACCGTAGAACAGCGCCTCAAGTTTGGCCGTCGAGGGCAGGGTGTTTTCCGGTAAGGTCAGGGACAGATTCGTCACATCGTCATAGATGCCGACGGTAAAGCGCGGCCTTGGCTTCGCTTCGCTGAGTTCGTTGAACACCGCCAGCACGCAGTCTGGTCCGAACTCTTTGGAGGACAAACCATAGCGACCCCCGATCACGCGTGGTAGCGTTTCTCGCTCGCCCTGATTAAAGGCTTCTGCCAGGGCCGTCATCACATCCAGATAGAGCGGTTCCGCCTGCGCGCCCGGCTCTTTGGTGCGATCGAGCACCGCAATGGCACGTGCACTTTCCGGCAGCGCAGAGAGCAGATGTTTCGCCGAGAACGGGCGATAGAGACGCACTTTCAGCACGCCAACTTTTTCACCGCGCGTCAGCAGTTCATCCACGACTTCCTCGCAGGTACCAATCGCTGAACCCATCAGCACAATAACGCGCTCTGCCTGCGGATGGCCGTAGTACTCAAACGGCTTATATTCCCGGCCGGTGGCAGCGGCAAAGTCATTCATCGCCTGTTCAACATGGTCGTACACCGCGTTGTACCACGGGTTAGTGGCCTCACGAGACTGGAAATAAGTATCCGGGTTTGCCGATGTCCCGCGAATAACAGGGTGTTCCGGGGTAAGGGCACGGGCGCGATGGGCGTCGATCTCCGCCTGCGGCAGCAGATTCAGGATAGTATCGTCAGCCAGCGGGACGATTTTATTGATCTCATGCGAGGTGCGGAACCCATCAAAGAAATGAATAAACGGAACCCGGCTTTTGAGTGTGGCGATATGCGAAATGAGGGCAAAGTCCTGAGCTTCCTGAACGCTGCTGGCGCACAGCATGGCGCAACCGGTCTGGCGCACGGCCATCACGTCAGAGTGATCGCCAAAAATAGAGAGCGCGTGGGTGGCAACGGTACGTGCAGCAACATGCAGAACGAAGGGGGTCAGTTGACCCGCAAGTTTGTACAGCGTCGGGATCATTAACAACAATCCCTGAGAAGAGGTAAAGGACGTGGAAAGTGCGCCGGTCTGCAGTGCGCCATGTACCGTCGCAATCGCACCGGCTTCGGACTGCATTTCAACCACTCTTGGGACATCGCCCCAGACGTTTTTTAACCCGTTACCAGCCCAGGCATCTGCCTGCTCAGCCATGGTGGAGCTTGGCGTAATCGGGTAGATGGCGATAACTTCACTGGTGCGAAACGCGACTGAGGCAACTGCACCATTACCGTCAATAGTTTGCATAGGACAACACCCTTACATTGCGCAAAAAATAGGGGTCTGTATTACGGCAACAAACCCTGAATATTATCTGTGTATTCTAGCAAACAGGGGATTTTTCGATTTTCGCTTTTGTGTCCTCGTTATTCTTTACATCAATGAGTAGATCAAACTTTTGGCAGAAAAATTGCGAGAATTTGTTTCAGAAGCGCATAAATACGCACTTCCGATCTCGACGACACGGGATGGGATGCCTATTATGCATAGGTTTCGCATTATTCATGGGGGAGAGAGCATGCGCTCAGCGTTTTTGGTAGGGTGTGCCGCATTATTGATGTCGGCATGCAGCAGTGAACCTGTCCAGCAGGCAACGGCCGCTCACGTGGCACCGGGAATGAAAGCCGCGATGTCCAGCTCCGGTCAGGCTAACTGCGCGATGATTGGCGGTTCGCTGTCGGTGGCCCGCCAGCTCGATGGTTCGGCTATTGGGATGTGCGCCTTGCCAAATGGCAAACGCTGTAGTGAACAGTCGCTTGCCGTTGGAACCTGCGGTAATTACTGATTAGTCTGCACGCTTAAACATCAGCGTTTTATCGGCTGTCGCCAGCGTTAACTGGTCTTCAGTCAGGTCGACCTGCGCCCCTTTGCGCAGCATGTCGCCGATGGCCTGATCCAGTTCGTTAAGCTGTGGTTCAGTACAGAGCTTGCGCGTCATGGCCAGCGTTTTCACCTTCAGCTCGCCTTCGGACAATTTCCCCTGTCCGCTGAAGCGGTTACACATTGCGCCTGAAACGCTGATGTTATTAACCAGGCTGATATCTGACAGTGCGTTAAAACTGATCTCAGGTGGCGTCGTCGTGTTCTTCACGGCCTTACCGTTCACATTTTCCAGCACAAAGCGGTGGCTGGTGAGCTGTTCCGGCTGAACGGAAGCTTTACCCGGATTAACGCAGCCGGTGAGGACAAGACTGATAACACTTAACGCCATGAGCTTTTTCATTTTTCTTCTCAAACTATAAATACCGTGAATCTGTTTCCAGTGTAACGATACGCCAGCGTGGGTTAATGGGGTTTATCTGAAAGTGCGGGGGAGATGTCGGGCAACGCGACGGCTGCCCGGAATAACGTTAGTGTGATTTAAACCCTGCTGCTGTCATCAACATGCGAAAGAGCATACTGACAGCAGCCAGCGCGAGTACGCTGCCGCCCCAGATAATGGCCAGCCACAGTAATCTTTTCCAGACCGGTTGTTGCATCAGTGATAACCCTCCCCATGCTGAACTTTGCCGCGAAATACGTAGTAACTCCAGAAGGTGTAGACCAGGATAACGGGAATGATCAACAGCGCGCCCACCAGCATAAAGCCCTGGCTCTGCGTCGGCGCGGCGGCCTGCCACAGGGTGATTGACGGCGGAATGATGTGTGGCCAGATGCTGATCCCCAGCCCGCTAAAGCCGAGGAATATCAGCCCCAGCGTCAGGACGAACGGACGATTATGGCTGTCGGGATTACTCAGACTGCGCCATTGATACAGGCTCAACATCACTACCAGCGCCGGGACGGGCAGCAGATAAAACAGATTCGGCAGCGTAAACCAGCGCGCGGCGATGGCCGGCTGCGCCAGTGGCGTCCAGAGGCTGATCGCCGCAATAAACGCCAGCAGCACGAGTAACAGCATTTTCGACACCTCACGCATCCGCTGTTGCAGGGGATTTTCGCTTTTCATCACCAGCCAGGTCGCGCCTAACAGCGCATACGCGACGACCAGCCCCGCACCGCAGAACAGATTAAACGCGGTAAACCAGTCAAATGGCCCGCCGGTATAGGCCCGGCCGGTGACGGTAAAGCCGTTAATGACCGCGCCGACCGTTATACCCTGGGTAAACGTCGCCAGAATGGAACCGCCTATAAACGCCTTGTCCCAGAACGGACGGTGCGCTGGCGTGGCTTTAAAACGAAACTCAAACGCTACGCCACGAAAAATAAGACCGATCAGCATTAATGTCAGCGGAATGGTGAGGGCATCAATAATCACGGCGTAGGCTAGCGGAAACGCGCCGAACAGGGCGGCCCCGCCAAGGACCAGCCAGGTTTCATTCCCGTCCCAGACCGGCGCGACGCTGTTGACCATCACATCGCGATCGTCGGCGTTTTGCGTGGCCGGGAATAAAATACCAATCCCCAGATCAAAGCCGTCCATGACGATATACATCAGCGTGGCGAAGACGATGATGACAAACCAGATAAGGGAAAGATCGATACCCATTATGGCTGCTCCTTATGTTCAGTTGTGACGGCAGAAAGCGGGCGCGCCGGACGTCCATCGGAGTCGGTGGCGAAAGATTCATGCGGCTGCGGGCCTTTGCGGATGAGACGCACCATATAGCTGTAACCCACGCCAAACACCGAGGTGTAAACGATGAAGAAAGCCAGCAAACTCACGCTCATATGCAGATCGCCATGGGCGGAGACCGCGTCCTTCGTGCGCTGAAGGCCGTAGACCACCCACGGCTGGCGGCCCACTTCGGTGGTTACCCATCCCGCCAGAATAGCCATCAACCCGGATGGCCCCATCAGCAGGGCAAACCACAGGAAAGGACGGGAAGAATAAACGCGCTTTTTGTAGCGCAGCCAGAGTGCCGTCACGCCAAGCAGCAGCATCAGCATGCCCAGGCCCGCCATGATGCGGAATGACCAGAAGACAATGGTGGAGTTAGGCCTGTCTTCCCTGGGAAACTCTTTGAGTGCCGGAACCTGTTTATCCAGGCTGTGCGTCAGGATAAGGCTGCCGAGTGCGGGGATCTCCAGCCCCAAGCGGGTGCGCTCCTGTTCCATATCCGGCCAGCCGAACAGCAGCAGCGGGGTAGGCTCACCGGGTGGGTTTTCCCAGTGGCCTTCAATGGCGGCAATTTTCGCCGGCTGGTGCTTTAAGGTGTTCAGCCCGTGCATATCGCCAACCAGGGCCTGGATGGGGGCGACAATCAGCGTCATCCACAGCGCCATCGAAAACATCGCGCGAATAGCGGGGGTATTATTCCCGCGCAGCAGGTGCCATGCCGCGGATGCGCCAACAAACAGGGCGCTACTCAGAAACGCGGCTATCGACATATGCAGCAGGCGATAAGGGAAGGAGGGGTTAAATACCACGGCGAACCAGTCCACCGGTACCACCTGACCGTTGACGATCTCATAGCCCTGCGGGGTCTGCATCCAGCTGTTTGAGGAGAGGATCCAGAAGGTGGAGATGATGGTCCCCAGCGCCACCATACAGGTGGAGAAAAAGTGCAGCCCCGGCCCGACTTTGTTCCAGCCGAACAGCATCACCCCGAGGAACCCGGCTTCGAGGAAGAAAGCAGTGAGCACTTCATAGGTCAGCAGCGGACCGGTAATGCTGCCCGCAAACTGTGAAAACCCGCTCCAGTTGGTACCAAACTGGTAGGCCATCACCAGCCCGGAGACCACGCCCATGCCAAAGTTAACCGCAAAGATCTTCGACCAGAAATGGTACAGCGAGCGCCAGACCGGATTTTTTGTTTTTAACCACAGGCCTTCGAGCACGGCAAGATAGCTGGCGAGACCGATGGTGATTGCCGGGAAAATAATGTGAAAGGATACGGTAAAGGCAAACTGTATCCGTGCAAGGTGAAAAGCATCTAAACCAAACATGCAAAACTCCGCGATGTAATTATGTCGATGCCATTCTAAGCCGCGTCTGCTCTGGGTTGCAGAGACAGACCCGGCCTATTTTGCTATAACAGTTTCCAGTCTATTGTGTACATTTCCTCATGCATGGAATATCAATGAACCACTATCGCCATCAGTAGGGGGAGGCATCCAGAAGAATATTGGCGAGTTTAGACGTATTATGGAAAAAGTATACGTCCCCACGAACATGCAGATATACACCGTCGTCTTTAACATCGATTTTCACTTCAGGATCGTTAGTCACCATGAATGGCGTGGCCTGGTTAATATGCGATAAAAATTCTGCCTCTTTTGTTTTTGCATCCAGTAAATAGTAGTGATAGGTGTATGATGTCATGGCTCCGGCATTAGCTTGAGTGACATACAATACAGCCCAGTTATTGACTTTCACTTTTGAACGTAACTCGTGTTCGACAGGGAAATTCATAAAACAGAAAACCCATCCGGCGTAGGCAAGTGCAAATAATACAGGTATGAGAATATAGCGTTTTTTAAAACCCCGTTCTTGTTGCATAGTCTATTCCGCATTTTATCCATTGTTGATCAGTCGGATCATCCCCAAAAGGCGGGAACCATACCAGCCGCAGTACCCACCGCACCATAATGAAAATTGCCAAAATTCTCGTATTCGCGACTATTACTCCTCTCAAGTAAGTCATTGGTATTTTTGCGTAACTTAGTACTTGAGAGCGGGCAAGACTTTTAGGCAAAAGATGCCATGTAAAATATTTATATTTCATAGGGTTATGCTTGTGCTATAGTTATATGTTTAATCAATATCCGACAGTAATACGAGCAACGCTTTTTTAATCAGTATTTTTATGAATTTTCCGCATAAAACCGCTTGCTTTGTCGTCAGCATCGTGCGTAATGATCTTCTGGTTTTGAGTCCAAATAAATATCTGACGTAGTTTTATAAAGCAGTTCTCATCACGTTGTGCCTCTCCGCAGCCTCTCTTGGGTCTTTATCTACATTCCGATTAGTTTTGTTTCAAACCACTGTCGCCTGATCGGCTCATGAGTAATTTTACGTTTTTACGTTTACAGGAGAATCCTATGACTTCTTATATCCATTTTCGCTGCCCTTGCTGTCATGGCTCGCAGTACCGTACCTCAGCCTTTGATGTGTCTGAGAAAAACCCTTACGGCGCGAAATGCATCTTTTGCAAATCGCCAATGATTACGCTGGACCATCTGGCCGCGGCGCGTCAGGCGCAGAACCACGTTACCGGTTACCGTAAGTAATTCATTAAGCAAACTATAACAGTTAGCTAAATCTTCTCTTTTTCTCCTGCTGATATACACTGTCGGTCATAAGGAGAATCTGATGAAAAAATACCAGCGTCTGGCGCAACAAATTATCTCGCAGATCGAACTTGGCGTTTGGCTGCCGGGCGATAAGCTGCCTTCCCTGCGAGAGCAGGTGGCGAGCAGCGGCATGAGTTTTATGACCGTTGGCCACGCGTATCAGATGCTGGAAAGTCAGGGGCGCATTGTCGCCAGACCGCAGTCGGGCTATTACGTTGCCTCGCGCCCGACCGCGCAACAGCCTGCGCCACCCGCCCAGGTCATGCGTGACGAAGCGGTGGATATCAACACCTACATCTTCGAGGTCTTACAGGCCAGCCGCGACCCCTCCGTTGTGCCTTTTGCTTCCGCGTTTCCCGACCCCCGTCTTTTCCCGCTTCAGCAGCTTAACCGCTCGCTGGCGAACGTCAGCAAAACGGCGACGGCGATGAGCGTGATTGAGAATCTGCCGCCGGGTAACGTCGATCTCCGCCACGCCATTGCCCGCCGCTACGCGCAGCAGGGGATGAATATCTCCCCGGAAGAGATCGTGATCACCGCAGGCGCGCTTGAAGCGCTGAATCTCAGCCTGCAGGCGGTCACCGAGCCCGGCGACTGGGTGATTGTCGAAAACCCCTGTTTCTACGGTGCGCTGCAGGCGCTGGAACGCCTTAAACTGAAAGCCCTGGCGATTGCGACGGACGTCCGCGAGGGGATCGATCTCAATGCGCTTGAGCAGGCACTGAATGATTACCCGGTCAAAGCCTGCTGGATCATGACCAACAGCCAGAATCCGCTCGGCTTCACCCTGAGCGCGGAGAAAAAAGCACAGCTTGTCGCGCTGCTGACCCGGCATAACGTGCCGCTGATTGAAGATGACGTTTACAGCGAGCTCTACTTTGGGCGTGAAAAGCCGCTTCCGGCGAAAGCCTGGGATCGCCAGGACATGACGCTACACTGCTCGTCATTTTCGAAATGTCTGGTGGCCGGCTTTCGCATTGGCTGGGTGGCGGCAGGAAAGCACGCGCGGCGCATTCAGCAGCTCCAACTGATGAGCACGCTGTCCACCAGCTCTCCGATGCAGCTGGCGCTGGTGGATTACCTGGCGACCAAACGTTACGACGCCCATCTGCGCCGCCTGCGGCGCACGCTGGCCGAGCGAAAACAGCAGGCCTGGCAGTCGCTGTTGCGTCATATGCCTGCCGGGGTCAAAATTCACCATAACGACAGCGGCTATTTTTTATGGCTCGAACTTCCGGCCCAGCTGGATGCCGGGCTGTTGAGCGAACAGGCGTTGAGTCATCACATCAGCATTGCTCCGGGAAAGATGTTTTCCACCTCTGACGCGTGGACTCCGTTCTTCCGTTTTAATACCTCCTGGGCCTGGGGGGAACGGGAAGAGCAGGCGGTGATACAGTTAGGGAAATTAATTAGCAGTATGCTGAAATAAATATTCCCGCCTTTTACTCAATAATCATTCCTTATCTTTTTACCGGCGCGGCGACTATTTCGCCGCGCTGCGTCATACGAAATGTGCATACTGCCTCTCACGGCTAACCCCTTGTCTATAATCCAGTTAACGGGGAATGCGCCCCCGGTCACACCTTGATGAAATTTCCTTAAGCCGCACGGTGCGGCGCATTTGCGCGGTCTACGTTTATTAAGGGAGATATTTTTACGGCACGGCTGCCGCTAAATTTCATTGCGACAGGAGTAACTCTTATGAGCAAAAAATTTGCCCGCAGCAGCCTGTGTGCGCTCGGCATGACGATCATGACCGCGCAAGCCGCAGAACCGCCAAAAGCCATTGGCGACGGGGAAGGCCGGCTGGATATTATTGCCTGGCCGGGATACATCGAACGGGGGCAGACGGATAAAAATTATGACTGGGTCACCCAGTTTGAAAAAGAGACCGGCTGTGCGGTAAACGTCAAAACCGCGGCAACCTCGGATGAAATGGTCAGCCTGATGGCGAAAGGGGGATACGATCTGGTCACCGCGTCGGGCGATGCATCGCTCCGCCTGATCATGGGCAAACGCGTTCAGCCGATTAACCCCGATCTTATTCCCAACTGGAAAACCCTCGACGCACGGATAGTAAAAGGGGAATGGTTTAACGTCGGCGGGAAAGTCTACGGCACGCCCTATCAGTGGGGTCCCAACCTGCTGATGTACAACACCAAAACCTTCCCGACGCCACCGGACAGCTGGAGCGTGGTCTTTACCAGACAGGATCTGCCGGACGGTAAAACCAATCAGGGACGCGTTCAGGCCTACGACGGTCCGATTTACATCGCCGATGCGGCGCTGTTTGTCAAAGCCACGCAGCCGCAGTTGGGCATCAAAGACCCGTACCAGCTCACGGAGGAACAATATGCCGCCGTGCTTAAGGTGCTTCGCGACCAGCATGCGCTGATCCACCGCTACTGGCACGATACCACCGTCCAGATGAGTGATTTTAAAAATGAAGGCGTCGTGGCCTCCAGCGCGTGGCCGTATCAGGCGAACGCCCTGAAGGCCGAGAACCAGCCCATCGCCACCGTCTTCCCGAAAGAGGGGGTGACCGGCTGGGCAGACACCACCATGCTGCACGCACAGGCAAAACACCCGATGTGCGCCTATAAATGGATGAACTGGTCGCTCACGCCGAAAGTGCAGGGCGATCTGGCCGCCTGGTTTGGCTCGCTTCCTGTCGTCCCGCAAGGGTGTAAGGCCAGCACGCTGCTGGGCGAAAAGGGCTGTGAAACAAACGGGTATAACGAGTTCGACAAAATCATGTTCTGGAAAACGCCGGTCGCAGAAGGCGGCAAATATGTGCCTTACAGCCGCTGGACGCAGGATTACATCGCCATCATGGGTGGCCGTTAATCGCCCGGGAGCAGAACATGACGTACGCGGTAGAGTTTAACAATGTTTCCCGCCTGTACGGCGACGTGCGGGCGGTGGATGGGGTGACCATTGCAATCCGTGACGGAGAGTTTTTCTCCATGCTGGGGCCTTCGGGCTCCGGCAAAACCACCTGCCTGCGGCTGATCGCCGGTTTTGAGCAGCTGTCAGGCGGCACGATTTCTATCTTCGGCAAAGAGGCGAGCGAGCTGCCGCCCTGGGAGCGGGACGTGAACACCGTGTTCCAGGACTATGCGCTGTTCCCGCATATGTCGATCCTCGATAATGTCGCTTACGGGTTGATGGTAAAAGGCGTCGATAAGAAAAAACGCCATGCGCAGGCTCGTGAAGCGCTGGAAAAAGTGGATCTGAGCTTTGCCGTTGCCCGCAAACCTTCACAACTTTCCGGTGGCCAGCGTCAGCGTGTCGCCATCGCCCGGGCGCTGGTCAATGAACCGCGCGTGTTGCTGCTGGACGAGCCGTTAGGTGCGCTCGATCTCAAACTGCGTGAACAGATGCAGTTCGAGCTGAAGAAACTTCAGCAGGAACTCGGCATCACCTTTATTTTCGTCACCCACGATCAGGGCGAAGCGCTGTCCATGTCAGACCGGGTGGCGGTATTCAATAATGGACGCATCGAGCAGGTGGATACCCCACGCGATCTCTACATGCGTCCACGTACGCCGTTTGTTGCTGGTTTTGTTGGCACGTCCAACGTCTTCGATACGGTCCTTGCGCAAAAAATATGCGGCATGGAAGGCGCTTATTCACTGCGTCCGGAACATATTCGCCTTAACCAGAGCGGTGACGTTCAGGTTCAGGGATGCGTGCAGGCCGTTCAGTACCAGGGGGCCGCCACGCGTCTGGAACTGAAACTGGATAATGGCGCAAAACTGCTGGTGAGCCAGGCCAACGTCAGTGACGTCTCGTCGCTGAACGGCGTTGCGCCGGGGCAGGTCGTGATGGCGTCGTGGTCACGCGAGGCGATGATCCGCCTTCACGAGGAGAGGTGAAATGGAGATGAGCGTTGCGCATCCTGGTCCCTCTCGTAGCCGCCTGAGCCGTTTAACCGCACTGTTCTGGCGTAAGCCGTCGCTTGGGCTGTTCCTGCTGCTGCTTGCGCCGCTGATGTGGTTTGGCATTGTCTATTTAGGGTCATTGCTGACCCTGCTGTGGCAAGGGTTTTACACCTTTGATGACTTCACCATGACCGTCACGCCGGATCTGACTCTGGCGAACATCCTGGCGCTCTTCAACCCGGCAAACTACGACATTATCCTGCGTACGTTAACCATGGCGATTGCGGTGACCATTGCCAGCGCTATTCTGGCATTTCCGATGGCGTGGTACATGGCGCGATACACTCACGGCAAGTGGAAGGCGTTTTTCTACATTGCGGTGATGCTGCCGATGTGGGCAAGCTACATCGTCAAAGCCTATGCCTGGACATTGCTGCTGGCGAAAGATGGTGTGGCGCAGTGGTTTCTCAGCCATCTGGGTCTGGAGCCGATCCTGACCTCACTCCTGACGCTTCCGGCTATTGGCGGCAACACGCTTTCCACCTCCGGGCTGGGACGGTTTCTGGTCTTCGTCTATATCTGGCTGCCGTTTATGATCCTGCCGGTCCAGGCGGCGCTGGAACGCCTGCCTGCGTCTTTATTGCAGGCCTCGGCCGATCTCGGGGCGCGACCCCGCCAGACCTTTCGCTACGTCGTTCTGCCGCTGGCCATTCCGGGTATTGCGGCGGGTTCGATATTTACCTTTTCCCTGACGCTGGGGGATTTCATTGTTCCCCAACTGGTGGGGCCGCCGGGCTATTTCATCGGCAATATGGTCTATTCCCAGCAGGGCGCCATTGGCAATATGCCGATGGCCGCCGCGTTCACGCTGGTGCCCATCGTGCTGATTTCGCTTTATCTGGCGTTAGTGAAACGCCTGGGAGCATTCGATGCACTCTGAACGCGCACCACTGTTCCTGAAAGTGGCAGCCTGGGGAGGCGTTATCTTCCTGCACTTCCCGCTGTTGATCATTGCAACCTACGCCTTTAACACCGAAGACGCCGCCTTCAGCTTTCCGCCGCAGGGGCTGACGCTGAAGTGGTTTAGCGTGGCAGCGGGGCGCGGAGACATTATTGAGTCCGTGACGTTGTCACTTCAGATTGCGGCGTTATCCACCGCGATTGCCCTTGTCCTTGGCACGCTTGCTGCAGCGGCCCTGTGGCGAAGCGCGTTTTTTGGCAAGAATGCGATCTCCCTGTTGCTGCTATTGCCGATTGCGTTACCGGGGATCATCACCGGACTGGCGCTGCTGACCGCGTTCAAAACCATCAACCTCGAGCCGGGCTTTTTCACTATCGTGGTGGGGCACGCCACCTTTTGCGTGGTGGTGGTGTTTAACAACGTGATTGCCCGGTTCCGACGCACCTCCTGGAGCCTTGTGGAGGCGTCGATGGATCTTGGGGCCGACGGCTGGCAAACCTTCCGCTATGTTGTGCTGCCCAACCTGGGTTCAGCGCTGCTGGCCGGGGGAATGCTGGCGTTTGCCCTGTCGTTTGACGAGATAATCGTCACAACCTTTACAGCGGGACACGAGCGCACGTTACCGCTGTGGTTGCTTAACCAGCTCGGGCGTCCCCGCGACGTGCCGGTCACCAACGTGGTTGCACTGCTGGTGATGCTGGTTACAACCGTCCCCATTCTGGGAGCCTGGTGGCTAACCCGCGACGGCGAGAATATTGCCGGTAGCGGGAAATAACATTCATTTCAACAGGACAATGCTATGCAAACACATCTGCTGATTAAGGGTGAACTGGTTGCCGGAGAAGGAGAGGTGCAGCCGGTTTATAATCCGGCCACCGGAGAGGTACTGCTGGACATTGCTGAAGCGTCACCGGCCCAGGTCAATGCGGCGGTAGAGGCCGCTGATCGGGCGTTCATCGACTGGGGGCAGACCACGCCCAAAACGCGTGCGGAGTGCCTGCTGAAACTGGCTGACGCCATCGAGGCGAATGGTGAAGAATTTGCCCGGCTTGAATCTCTCAACTGTGGCAAGCCGCTGCACTGCGTTCTGGGGGATGAGATCCCGGCAGTGGTCGATGTTTTCCGTTTCTTTGCCGGGGCGGCCCGCTGCCTGAATGGCCTCGCCGCCGGAGAGTATCTTGATGGCCACACGTCGATGATCCGCCGCGATCCGGTAGGCGTGGTGGCCTCTATCGCGCCGTGGAACTACCCGCTGATGATGGCGGCCTGGAAGCTCGCACCCGCGCTCGCCGCCGGTAACTGCGTGGTAATCAAACCCTCTGAAATTACGCCGCTGACGGCGCTGAAGCTGGCGGAGCTGGCAAAGGACATCTTCCCGGCGGGAGTCCTGAACGTGCTGTTTGGCCGCGGTAAGACGGTCGGCGATCCGCTGACCGGGCATGAAAAAGTCCGCATGGTCTCGCTGACCGGTTCGATTGCGACCGGGGAACATATCATCGGCCATACGGCTTCCTCCATTAAGCGCACCCACATGGAACTGGGCGGCAAAGCGCCGGTTATCGTGTTTGATGACGCCGACCTGGATGCGGTAGTCGAAGGGGTACGGACGTTTGGTTTCTACAATGCCGGGCAGGACTGTACGGCCGCCTGCCGTATTTATGCCCAGAAAGGGATCTATGCTGCGCTCGTGGAAAAACTGGGCGCCGCGGTAGCCAGCCTCAAAATGGGCGCCCCGGAGGATGGGGATACCGAGTTGGGGCCCCTCAGTTCTGCCGCCCATCTTTCACGCGTCTGTCAGGCTGTCGATGAGGCGAAAGCGCTCGGCCATATCCGCGTGGTTACGGGCGGGAGCAAAAAAGAGGGGGCGGGCTACTACTTCCAGCCAACCCTGCTGGCGGGGGCAAAACAGGACGACGCCATCGTCCAGCGCGAGGTGTTTGGCCCGGTGGTGAGCGTCACCGAGTTTGATGACGAGGCGCAGGTGCTGGCCTGGGCGAACGATTCTCAGTATGGCCTGGCCTCATCGGTCTGGACCAAAGACGTGGGCCGCGCGCATCGCCTGAGCGCGCGCCTGCAGTATGGCTGCACCTGGGTGAATACCCATTTTATGCTGGTGAGCGAAATGCCCCATGGCGGCATGAAATTATCCGGCTACGGCAAGGATATGTCGGTCTACGGACTGGAGGATTATACGGTCGTCCGGCACGTCATGATTAAGCACTAAGTCTACGCGCCTGGCCGCTTGCGCGGTCGGGCGTTCACTTTGTCCGTGGTGAGTGTTAAGCAAGATACTCAATTGTTATTAGCCGTAATTTTTAAGTGGTTATTCTGTAACGAAAAAACTTGATCTGTGTCAACATATGACGCATATTGCGTGCGGTTATTTTTTCGGCTCTGGTATACAGAATGACGTTGTATCAAAAGATGTTGGTTTTTTACGCAATCATGGCTTCCATCTGCGCATTAATCACCTGGTTCCTCTCTAAAGACCGCAAACGTATCCGACTGCTCAGTGCTTTTCTGGTGGGGTCAACCTGGCCAATGAGCTTTCCCGTTGCGCTGCTGGTCTCGCTTTTCTGAAGCACGCTTCCATTTTTAAAAGATGAATATGGCATTCAAGATACGGTAACTGTATAAATACACAGTGCATCGTAAAAGGAGTGCTTATGAACAGTTTTTACTCGCAACAGGCCGGTTGCACCGTGCGCTGGCATGATTTGCCCGGCACTGGCGATCCCGTGGTGTTCATTCACGGGTTGGGCTGTGCCGCTTCCTATGAATATCCCCGTGTCGTGCATGACCCTCAGTTCGGGGCGCGCCGGGCCATTCTCATCGATCTGCCGGGTAGCGGCTACAGCGATAAACCTGCGCACTACCGCTACCGAACCACCGATCAGGCTCGTGTCGTCGTGGAGCTGATTAACCATCTCAAACTGGACACCTTCTGGCTGTACGGTCACAGCATGGGCGGCAGTATTGCTATCGAAACGGCGGGGATGCTGCCCGCGCGCGTAAAAGGGCTAATGGTGTCGGAACCCAATTTTCATGCGGGTGGGGGCATGTTCAGCCGGTCTATCGCAGCACAAACCGAGCAACAGTTTCTGGAACAGGGCTATGACGCTATGCTGCGCGCCGAAACCACGGCGTGGGCAGGGTGCCTGCAGAGCAATGCCCCTTACGCCGTCTGGCGCGGTGCCGCGAGTCTGGTGGCGGGCGTTGAGCCGGAATGGGAGGCGCAGTTCCTGTCACTCCCGTGCCCGGTAACGCTGATTTTCGGCGAGCGGTCGCTGCCGGATGACGATGTGGATAATCTGAAGCAGAAGGGCGTTGCGGTAAAAATCATCCCTGCGGCGGGCCACTCAATGTCCTGGGAAAACCCCTCCGCGCTGGCGCAGACGCTAGCCGGGTGTATGACGGAGTGACCGACCGGCGGTGACGGGTCTGCAGCGGTGAAGAATCCAGGCCGGGTAAGCGCAGCGCCACCCGGCAAGAAAGGCGGCTACAGTGTTAATCCGCCCTCAGCGTAATAACGCCTGCAGAGCCTTGCGCGCCCCCGGCTGAACATCATGCGGGTGCTGGTAATCAATGTTCTCTATTGCACGGCTATAGAGCGCAACCAGCCAGTCGTAAACGTACGCAGTGGCCGCATGCACAGGCTGTTCCCCCAGGCGAGTCAGGCGGGGACCGGTGCTGCTGACGACCGGCGTGACGAAGATAGCCTGACCCTTGCGGATGCGGCTGGCCGGACGTGTCGCCACGGGCGTCTGGTCATAACCCAGCCAGCCAATGAAATTGCCCATCACGGCATGCAGTTGCGCCGCGCTACTCTTATCCGCTTCGACAATACGCTGTAGCTGCTGAGGCAGATCCAGCCGGTAGCTGGTGACCACCAGCACATCTGCGATTTGCTGCAACACGGCGGGTTCCAGCCCCAGACGGGCGGCGGTGGCTTCATTGCGGCTCCACTGACGCAGATGGTTTATCCAGACCCGGTGCGCAAGACGCGCTTTGTCTTTTGTCTGGAACTGCGCGGTATTTTCATGGGCGCTGTCGGCAAACAGGTCAATGGTGTCCGTGAACAGCCCGTTAACCTGTTCCTCACGCGGTTGCTGAACGGCCAGCAGCGTTTCAAAGGCTTTGAGCGGCGGCAGCAGACCATCCAGCAGCTCACCGTGGCGGGCGGCGCTGCTTTGCAGCGTGCGTACCATATTTTCCGCCTGAGCACGTCGGGTGCCCGGCTCTTCAACCAGCGGTACCAGATAACTTTGCATCAGCGATGAAAGCGCCTGGCGCAACCCATTTTTCAGGGTGCTGAGACGCTTGTGTCGCAGCGCAGGCAGCGTGGCCTGAGACAGCCACTCGATGACGCGCTGCATGCTGTGACTGTCCAGCGCCTGCAGCGTACCCCAGCGCAAACCCGGCTTGCCGAGCAGGTGTTGAACGGCTTCATCAAGATTCTGCCGGGTAGTGAAGCGGGCGTCATGGGGGGTAATTGCCCAGACCAGGCCCGGCAGAGCAGAGTCTTCCGCGGGCTGCGTCTCCTTGACCCAGTTCATTAACACTTTTGCTTTTTTGGCCGTCTGCTCGTGCTGCGCTGTGGCGTTGCAAATGACCAGCACATCCGGCTCGAGCTGTTGACGGTAATGCTCCAGCAGCCACTGGGATTTCGCCTGACGCAGCGGGTCAGCACCGGTATCTTCAACAAGCGGGATATCAATGATATCGACGTGATCCAGGGCCGCGTTCTCAACCGGCAACACCAGCTCGCGGGTCAGGAAGGCAAGTACATCGACGGGGATGCTGATCGCGTTAAGCATTTCACCGTCATTCAGCGGATGAAGCAGCGTATCCTGGGCGTCCTGCAGGGCTGGCGTACCGTCGTGCGTCAGGAACCCTTCACCCGGCAGCCCAAAGCTATCCACCAGCAGGCTCAGCGGGGCAGCGAGGGCGCTGGCATGGCTGGTCTGATGCAGCACATGGGCCAGGTTTAACCACTGCTGGGTCAGCTCCTGTTGCTCGCCCCACAGCAACGACCAGACGCTGGCGCGCGTGCTGAGATCCAGCGACGGCACCAGCTGGGCAAACTCATGCCACAGGGCGTCATCAATTTGCTGTTTAGCGGCAGGCACCGTGCTCTGCCAGAAGCGGGCAATCGCCCCCACTTCCTGCGCCGTGATGCCGGGCACGCCCTGCGGCTGGCGCAGGCCGCGCCATTTCTCCAGGCGTGTCTCAATAACCGCCTTATCCACCGCGCGTATCTGCGGATGCAGCGTCGTGCGGGTAATGAACAGCTGTACCAGCTCGGCTTCGGTAACCAGACTCAGACGCAGCGGGAATGCCTCGTCCACCACGTCAGGGGTTTCGCGGGTGAAGCGAACGGCCATGTTGGTCAGGGCATGTCCCGGGTTGATATGCGAAAAATAGTCAAAGCTGCGCTGGCCCGGCGTCACGTTCAGGCGGCCATTCCCGCTGCCGCACAGGGACAACAGCAGGTGTGCTTTCGCGCTCTGGGAATGACCGTAAAGCCCGATGCTGCTCTGGCGGGTCATGGCGCGTTCAATGGCCTGCTCACGCGCCTGCACCGCGTTGATGCGGGCAAGCAGGGCGTCGGCATCGTTATCCAGTACAGGGGCGTTCAGGCGCGTCTCATTAATCCACCCGATTAAGGCCTGAGTGGTGGTGGTCGTCGCTGTCATTTCAGGTATACGCTCCCGCTGTCGATCCAGTAATGGCTGCCGCTGTGTCGGCGATCGGCCAGTGTATTCAGTTTGAAGGTTAATGCGTCAGGTGCCACCGGCGTGCCGTCCTGCAGCCAGGCATCGCTCAGTTCAAAGGCCTCCGGGCCCTCCTGCTTGCTGCCGCCGCAGAGTTTGAGCCGAACGTTCAGCACGCCGTCGCCGGCAATCGCTTTCGCCAGTTCAGGTGAGTTAATGCTGAGCGTGTAGAGCGGCGTGGCGGGCCAGCGCGCGTTCGCCAGCTGACGGAAGCCGAGGGTGACGTTACCGCGTAGCGGGAAGTGCAGGCGCGCGTCGAGCTTCGCACCGGGCTTATCGAGGTCGATGTCCTGGTACCAGACGTTTTCCTCGCGCAGGGTATTCACGGTGTTATCCAGAACGCCGAGATAACGCACGGTGGAATACGCCCCAATGTCCGCAGCTTTAAAGTTGAAGCGCGGCAGGCGCAGATCAAGGGCCAGGCTGCAGAGCATGGCTCCCACGGCAGCCGTCGATTTCGGGTTGCCAATCCGCCCCTGCTGGCTGAACGGATACCATTCGTGCACCTGGTATTTATCCAGCCAGACGATGCGGTTAACCGGCACCGGCTGCAGATGGCGAATCAGCGCCTGAACGCCGGGCAGGCAGCCTGGGCGACCGGTGATGAGCAGAATATCGCAGCTGTAATGTGAAATGGCCTCACACACCGCGTGCAACGGCGAGGCCAGCGTAAACTGTCCGCCCAGCATCGCGTCCTGCATTTCGCGGAAATTGACGTGCAGCGGGACGGCGAACAGATCAAAAGCGTCGGAACCGGCCGGCAGGGCATGATCGATGGCCTGCTGCAGATAATTCATCACGTTGCGGGTCGGTTTCTGCGGCAGAAGATCGCCGAAGGTGGCATGCAGTCCGGCCAGCGGATCGTCAACGTCGCTGGATTCCCACGCGGCAAGAATGGCATGACCAATCGGCATAAAGAGCTGAAGGGCCGTTTGCTGGCGAAGTACGGCCTGGGTATCAATGCGTCCGGAGTCGCCGAACAGTGACGCCATCAACAAAGAAGCATCAGCGATGCCCGATTTCTGCAGCTGCGTTTGCAGGGCGGGCAGTACGTAGCGCTGAATCACGTCCAGTAACGTATCGTCGCCCGCCACCTTAAACCCTTCGCGGAACAGGAGCTGCGGAGTGATTTTGACGTTATTGCCGGAGCCGTCATCCAGCTGGTAATGGGTGATCGCCATATCCGTGGTGCCCCCGCCAATGTCGATGGAGGCGACGCGCAACGCCCGGCCCGGCTGCGCACCGGGTTCAGGCTCACGGTCCGGACGAGCAAGGGAGGCGAAGAAGGCTTCCGTCTGACCGCCAAAGCGAGATATTGCTTCGTTATACAGCCAGACCAGTTGACCGCAGCTGGCTTCGTCCCACTCCATCTGGATTTCTGGCACTGGCACCACGCTTTTTTCCTGCTGTTTGCGGGTGACAAAATCCTCATCCTGCGGGTGCCATCCCATCGCTTTCCAGACAATGGCGATGGCTTCGAACATGCGGCGCCGGAAAATTTCGCGCTCCTGCTTAGGCATGGCCGAGGGCAGCGTCAGGATCAGGGTACGCAGCTGGCGCGGCGACGCCGGGAAGCCCAGACGCAGGCGCGTGGCGACGCTGTTGATCTGCCCCAGTGCCTGCGCCAGCAGTTCGCACAGCATGTGCGTCATCAGCGTGCTGCGGCTGTACTGCGGCGAGAAGACCGGCAGTCGCTCATCCTGCGGCAGCGTGAAGAGCGGCTCGCCGTCATCGTTCATCAGGTTCATCAGCGGGAACGCGGTGGCAAGCGGTTCACGCTGGGTTTTGCTGTTCATCTGGCTAAAGCGCCAGTCCTGTACCACCGGTGTTTCATCCCACAGGTAGCGACGCGGGCTGGAGATGCCGCTGTTACCTTCGGTTCCGAGACGCTGCATCGCCAGCTTGCGGGCCTCATCACCGACGCGGACAATCGACGGCCAGACAAAGGCATCTTCGCGACCGCTTTCAACCGAGAAGTGCTGCTTACCAAAACGCGCCTCCGAAAACTCAAGACGGCTGGTAAACAGCGGCTCATTGAGGAACTGCGGCTCGCTTAATGAGCGTACCTGCAGTTCGGCGGTCTGGCGTAGACCATCGTTCGCATCGCCGTGGTCTTCAATAATCACGCCGCAGGTGTGGGTATTCCCCACGTCGAGGATCAGGTCGACCGGAATGGCCGGGGTGCTGAGCGTATGGGTAACAAATTTGACTTCCGGCACGGTGAGCTGTTCACCGAGCATAGTCAACAGGTTAAGCCAGTGCGCCTGATACTCAAAACTGCGCATCGCCTGCTGCAGGTCGCGCTCGGAACGGTTTTCTACGCCATCGGCATACTGGGTAAACGCCTCGCGCAGCCAGCCGTCAATCCAGGTTTGATCGAGGAAATTTTCAACTTCCGCATCGCGCCATGCCAGGGCAAAGCGGGTCCCGTTCAGGATATCGTTCTCAACCGGGGAGAGGGCGGACGTGGCATGTCCGGCAATCTGGCTGTCAAGCGCCAGGGTCACACGGTGGGTATTGCCTGCCGTGTCGGGGGTGTCAAGCTTGCGCACCTGTACGCGGGCCCAGTTATCCGGCCCTTCTACAAAGGTCCGCGGCGGGTTGAAGCGCAGGAAAGGCACGGGGAGCCAGACGCCGTCCAGAACCGCCAGCGACTGATGCAGCGGGATGGTGGTTTCCGGTTTGACCACTTCAGGCTGCCCACCGTTAATGCCCGGCAGGGTATAGCGCCCGTTAACCATGTCGAAATCGAGTCGTAAAAGCGGGCCATTCGCGGTTTTACGTACGAAGCGCCCGTGACTGGCGGTGTCCTGCGGCGTCAGGCCGAAATCCAGGAACTGCACGCCGCTGTTAGCAATAAGCGTGACGCTTTGTTTATAGTCGCAAAGATTTACCAGCATAGGATCAGGCACCTGCTTTCTTGAACGTCAGTGGAACGACGGTGTTGGCATCATAACGCGCGCGACATTCTGCGATATCGCTGGTGCCTGCTTTACAGGCAACTTCCGGCATCGGGTAGCGGGAACCGTCGGTGCAGCGGGCAGTACCGCGACTCTTGATCATCAGTTCGCCATTGCTGTGCAGCCCGGAGAAGACTTCCGCGCGGCAGACAATGTTGTCGCCATGAACAATACGGGCGAAGCCTTTATTGTTCTGGATTTGATAGCGCATTGACGGCGGCTTGCCGGTCACCGGATCTTTTACGTCGAGGATGGCGCGCCAGGTGCCGTTCAGGAAACGCGTGGATCCCGCTTTTACCTGATGCGCTTCCATTACCATGGCATCTTTCGGGATGGCGGCAATCACCACCGGAGCGGGCTGTGGCGCAGGCGCAGGCTCTTTCTCTTTGCTGGCCACCACCTCTGCCTGATGCAGCGGTAACGTCATCGCCAGCGGCTCAACCGCTTTAATCGGCTTTGGCGCAATCTCCACGGGCTGAGGGGCGGGTGTCGGTGCGGGCTCGGCGGAAGGCGCCTGTTTTGGCCACAGCAGCGGCGCGGCGATGGCGGCAACGATCACGGCAGCAACCGGCAGCGTCCACAGGGGGATACGACGTTTTTTCGCGACAACCGCCGGGGCCGGTTCCTCTACGGGTTGCGCAACAACCGGGGCTGGCTCAGGTTCGTACAGCTCTTCCGGCGTAATGCGCACCACTGTAGAAGGGGCGACCAGCGGCTCGTCAGCGTGCTCAAAGGTCACCACCGGTTCGGGTTCCGGCTCGGGTTCAGGATCGTCAATCACAACGGGGTCAGGTTCAGGGATCAGGGATACACGCAGGCAGTCTAGGACATCGTCGCGCGCATTTTCGTTGAGGTTTACAAATCCCCAGAAGCTGATCACCGGTTTTCCATCCACCAGGAAAAGGAAATTTTCACCCGGGAACTGAAACGCCTTTGACAACAGAGAGCCAAAAAGCTGTTGCGCAGTTTTGGGCGACTGGAGGTATTTCTTGCTTAACGACTCGACGCTGGCGAGCGTGTTTTCCAGATAGCGCAGGGCGCGATAACGGTCATCTTCACCGACCGCTTTCCAGCTGGTTACGCTCCCTTCAACAGGAGAATACCAGTCCACGCGGTCACCGCTGTCGTTGACCTGAGGAATAGCCAGACAGTCGACGATGGCCTGCTGTTTGCGCAACCGGAGCGCTTCCCGGATTTGTAACGCTGATTCGAAAACGGCTTGTCCGCCGCCGCCAACGGCCTGAAAATCATCCAGATTACCGCTGCGTAAAAGAGTTTTTGCCACGATTTGATCCCATATACTTCTTCACACCGTTACTTTAACGAAACGAGGAAGCAAACAAACGGAGGAAGAGACGCTAAAAGCGCCGATTTCTTGCGGCATAGAAAGTGACGGTTGTGCTTGACGAATAATGGCACTTAAGACAAATCGCTTTTTCTGACGCTGGCTGCAAAACCAGCGAAAAACGCGACTTTAGAATAACCTGATAGTGTTTCGTTATTTGCCAGGTCATAACGGCTGTGCTGTTATTACTGTTCTATATAATAAAATTGTCAGGGTTATAACCATGTCTACAGGGAAAACACTGCTCGCCCTTGCGCTGAGCGCACTTTTACCAGCCGGTGCCGCATGGGCGGCAAACAACGACACCCTTATTTACTGTTCTGAAGCGTCCCCCGAGTCCTTCAACCCGCAAATTGCCAGCTCTGGGCCGTCTTTTGTGGCCAGCTCTCAGGTGCTCTATAACCGCCTGATCAATTTCGACCCGGTGAAAAATACCCCGGTGCCGTCGCTTGCCGAGTCCTGGACGATTTCACCTGATGGCAAGACCTATACCTTTACCCTGCGCAAAGGGGTGAAGTTCAACAGCAATAAATACTTCAAACCGACGCGTGACTTTAACGCCGATGACGTTATTTTCTCGGTCATGCGTCAGAAAGACCCTAAACACCCGTATCACAATGTGTCGCAGGGCAATTACGAATACTTTAACGATGTGGGTCTCGATAAACTGATCCAGGACGTGAAAAAGGTCGATGATTACCACGTTCAGTTCACCCTCAGTGAACCCAACGCCGCATTCCTGGCCGACTGGGGGATGGATTTCGCCTCCATTCTCTCCGCTGAATACGCCGACGCGATGCTGAAAAAAGGCACCCCGGAGAACGTGGACACCTGGCCGATTGGTACCGGGCCTTACGTTCTGCAGCAGTACAAAGTGGATTCGCTGATCCGCTACGTCGCGAACCCGAACTACTGGGAAGGTGAGGTGCCGACGAAGCATCTCATCTTCTCCATCACGCCAAACGTGGAAACCCGTCTGGCGAAGCTGCAGACCAACGAGTGCCAGATCATTCCTGCGCCGTCCCCGGTGCAGTTTGATGTTATCAAGAACAACAAAGACCTGACGCTGCACTCGGTCGATGCGCTGAACGTCGGCTATCTGGCGTTTAACACCGAGAAAAAGCCGTTTGATAACGTGCTTGTGCGTCAGGCGCTGAACTACGCGACCGACAAGAAGGCCATCGTTAATGCGGTGTTTATGGGGTCGGGCACGGTAGCAAAATCGCCGATCCCGCCAAACATGCTGGGCTTTAACAAAGCGTTGAAGGACTACAGCTACGATCCTGAAAAAGCGAAAGCGCTGCTGAAGCAGGCCGGGCTGGAGAAGGGCGCGGAGGTCACGCTATGGTCAATGCCGGTTCAGCGTCCGTATAACCCTAACTCCCGTCGTATCGCGGAGATGATCCAGAGCGACTGGGCAAAAGTCCGCGTGAAGGCCAAAATTGTCTCTTACGAGTGGGGCGAATATCTCTCCGGCATGCGTAAAGGCGAACATGACTCTGCGCTGTTTGGCTGGATGTCCGATAACGGCGATCCGGACAACTTTGCCGATGTGCTGCTGGGCTGCAACAGCATTAAAACCGGCTCAAACGCCGCGCGCTGGTGTGACAAGGGGTATGATGCCCTGGTACAAAAAGCGAAGCTGACCAGCAACCCGACGGAGCGTGCGAAACTCTACGGCCAGGCGCAGGAAATCTTCTACCAGCAGGCGCCGTGGATCGCGCTGGCGAACGGCAAAACGTTCTATGCGACCCGCAGCAACGTAACCGGGTACAGCGTGAGCCTGATGGGCAGCGATTTCTCAAAAGCGAAGCTGAATTAAGCATATCATCGCCGGGTGGCGGCTACGCCTTACCCGGCCAACATTTGGCACCCGTAGGCCCGGTAAGCGTAGCGCCACCGGGCACATAACAAGGAGTGACAATGTCACATTTAAACGACGTGATCGCCCGTGTCGATGGCGCGATTAACGAAGGCGTCATCACCCATATGAATGAACTGCTGATTGAACTGAGTGATGACGCTGAGCTGAGCCGTGAAGACCGTTACACCCAGCAACAACGCCTGCGTACCGCCATTTCGCACCACGGCAAGGAGCACAGAGAAGAGATGGAGGCGCGCCACGAACAGCTGACCAAAGGTGGCACGATCCTCTAGCGATTAAAACTGACGTCGCGCCACCAGCCAGGCGCCGACGACCAGCAGCACCGCGCCGCACACCGGGCCGATCAGGGCGCGTAGCGGAATGCCGTTGCTTCTCAGCACGTCCATTACCAGCCCGCCGATAAGCTGGCTTGCCACCAGCACGGCAATCGTCGTCGCCGCGCCAACATTCTGATACCCGCTGATGCTGGCAAACACAAAAAAGGAGCCCAGCAGCCCGGGAATGAGCGTCCACCAGCGTACCGTTGCGGCCAGCTCGCTAAATCCGGCGACGCCCTGTTTCAGCAGCAGAATGCTGACAAACAGCACAATGCCGACCAGGGAATTCAGCAACATCGCGATAAGTATGGTGGAGGAGGACTGGGTGATACGTACCATCAGGGTGTTTTGCACCACCAGGCCTATTCCCGCCGCCACCAGAAATGCCAGCGTTAGCGACTGATTCATGGGATAGCATCCGGATCGCTGCGCTCATCCAGCTGCAGCTGCATAAAGGTTAAATCCAGCCAGCGGCCAAACTTGGTCCCCACCTGTGGCATTTGCCCCGTCGTGACAAAACCGAGCGTTTCATGAAGATGGATCGAAGCCTGATTCTGCGCTTCAATCCCGGCAACCATCACGTGTTTACCGATGGCGCGGGCCTCGTCAATCAACGCTTTCATCAGCGTGCGGCCAATGCCTTTGCCCTGATGATCCGGGTGGACGTAAACCGAGTGCTCAACCGTGTGACGAAAACCGTCAAAAGCGCGCCAGTCGCCAAAGGAGGCGTAACCGGTGATCGCGCCGTCTTCCTCACTGACCAGCACCGGGTAACCCGCGAGCGTGCGCGCCTCAAACCAGGCGATGCGGTTCTCGGTATCGACGGTTTTATCGTTCCAGATCGCGGCGGTGTGCACCACCGCGTGGTTGTAGATCTCTCCTATCGCAGCGCAGTCTTCTTTGCAGGCATGACGAACGATCATGATTAAACCTCTGTGTGTTGTTCACTATAGTGTTACGTTATGGCTACGATATTACACAACTGTATCGCCCGATCGCTACGGCATAAGCCATATTTTTTTGTTATCAAAACCCCATTGAAATGCCGTTCATACACTATAGTATGACGTCATGAACACCATAACAGACACAATGAATCAACGGATTAGCGCAAGAATTCGCCTGGAACGCGAGTCTCGCGGCTGGTCCCTGAGCGAGCTTGCTGACCGGGCAGGCGTCTCCCGCGCCATGATCCATAAGATAGAGCGTGGGGACAGCAGCCCGACAGCCACTTTGCTTGCCCGCCTGTCTGGCGCGTTTGGCATCAGCATGTCCACGCTGATTGCCCGGGCCGAGATGCAGGAAGGAAAACTGCTGCGCCTGGCAAACCAGCCCGTCTGGCGCGACCCGCAAACGCACTACCTCCGCCGCCATGTTTCTCCCCGCACCGATCTGCCCATCGATCTTGTTCAGGTCGAACTGCCTGCGGGCAGCGATGTTCCGATGCCGGCATCTTCTTACGCGCTGGCACGTCAGCTTATCTGGCTGCAGTCCGGCGAGCTGGTGTTTCAGGAGGGCGATACGCGCCATGAGATGCGCGCCGGAGACTGTCTTGAACTGGGGCCGCCCAATGACTGCCGGTTCATCAATGAAACGAATGAACCCTGTATCTATCTGGTTGTACGGCTGAACCAGTCTGGCTCGTAATGCTAAGGCGAGAACGCCGTTCCTGCGCCAGGCTGTAATGACATTTGTACCAGAAGGAGATCCCGATGAATCAACCTGTTTCGCAAAATCGCCGCTGGGTCCTGGCTTCGCGCCCTCATGGTGCGCCAGTCGCGGATAATTTTCGTCTGGAAACGCAACCCGTTCCGGAACCTGAGGCGGGGCAGCTTTTGCTTCGCACCGTCTGGCTGTCGCTGGACCCATACATGCGCGGGCGTATGAGCGATGCGCCATCCTATTCACCGCCGGTTGAGATTGGTGCGGTGATGGTGGGGGGAACGGTCAGCCGTGTTGAACACTCCCGACATCCCGATTTCAAACCGGGTGAGTGGGTGCTGGGCTACAGCGGCTGGCAGGAGTATGAACTTTCAGACGGCAGCGGTCTGGTGAAGCTCGGTGAAAATCCCTCTCATCCTTCCTGGGCGCTGGGTGTTCTGGGTATGCCGGGCTTTACTGCCTATATGGGACTGCTGGATATCGGGCAACCCAAAGCGGGTGAGACGCTGGTGGTTGCAGCGGCAACAGGCCCGGTGGGGGCGACCGTGGGGCAGATTGGCAAAATCAAAGGTTGCCGGGTGGTCGGCGTCGCTGGTGGTGCTGAAAAATGCCGCCATGCTGTTGAGGTCCTCGGGTTTGACCAGTGTCTGGATCACCACGCGGCGGATTTCGCTGAGCAACTGAAACACGCCTGCCCGAACGGCATTGATGTCTATTATGAGAACGTCGGCGGCAAAGTCTTTGATGCGGTGCTGCCGCTGCTGAATACCGCCGCACGCGTGCCGGTGTGTGGTCTGGTCAGCGGTTATAATGCGACGGGCCTGCCAGAGGGGCCGGATCGCTTGCCGCTTCTGATGGCGACCCTGCTCAAGAAACGCATTCGTATGCAGGGCTTTATCATCGGCCAGGACTACGGGCACCGCATTCATGAATTCCAGCAGGAGATGGGGCGCTGGGTACAGGAAGGTAAAATTCACTATCGTGAACAGGTCACGGACGGGCTGGAGAACGCACCGGAGGCGCTGATTGGCCTTCTTGAAGGGCGGAACTTCGGCAAAGTCGTGATTCGCGTCGCGGACGACAATAAATAAAGAGTACTATGGCGGGGTTTCCCGCCATATTTATTTGTGAAGATACGATATATTGTCTTTAATTACTGGACATGGCATTTCGCGCCATCATCCCGGATGAGCCCGAAATCGATAAAAAATGACGTTTGCTTTTTTTTGCAGTTTTTACGTACTCCCACCACCAGGCATGACGATACAGGATATATCGGACCAGCGTCGTTTTATTAAAACTGGCGTTTAAAAATAGCATTAAGTTTTAGCTACAGGAATTGAACATGCTTGATTTGGATCACTTAGAAAAAGCCCAAAGGGTCAGCCTTACTATGCAAGTTGAACTCAGTTTGAAAGGGGCGTTAATTACAGGCTCACTCAAACCTGGGGCACGACTGATAACGAAAGAAATCGCCGATAAATTAGGTACCAGTATTACTCCGGTTCGCGAGGCGCTTTTGCGGCTGGTCTCTTCTGGCGCGTTACATGCCACCCCCGCGCAGGCATTTCTGGTGCCAGAGGTGACGCTGGAGCGTTATAACGAGATTAACGCCATCAGAAAACAGCTTGAGCCGATGGCCGTTGCCGCCGCCTGTCAGAATATGTCTGACACTAAGCTTGAGACGTTGCGCAAAATGTCAGACGCCTTCCATGAGGCCATGCGCAACGGGCACGTTCAGCAGGCACTGCATGCAAATCGCGTCTTGCGGTTTACGCTGTATCAGTATGCGGAAATGCCAACGCTTAACGCGCTGATTGAACAGTTATGGGTGCGTATCGGGCCATGCATGAACTATCTGCATCAGGAACTCAACGACATCAAAGCCTCGACATATCAGTATGACGAACTCCTTACCGCCCTTGAGCGAAGAGATGTTGAAGCCAGTCAGAAGGCAATTGATAAGTTGATTGATGAAGCCAATACTCTTTTACAGCGACAATATTTTAACTGAGAGATTATTTAACAGAGCGACTATATACCGCACCTGATTATTTATCTGATGAATAACTCCTGATGGTTTATTGCCATCAGGAGCGTTATTTTAGGGATTAAATAAACTTTTCTTATTACTTACTCGAAGCGATAAGAGACCGAGAGTCCTACACCGTAGTTACGTCCAGGTGCAGGCTCGTAATAACGGCCGTTGGACTCGTTGACAATGACTGAGCCGACGTACTCTTTATCGAAGAGATTATCGACGCGACCAAAGACGTCCATGCCCCAGTTGCCATAGTTAAATTTATACCCGGTATTCAGTCCGACCACCGTATACGATGGCGCTTTCGCTGTGTTCTCATCGTCGGCCATGATATCGCTCATGTAACGCATATCTGAACCCGCGTACCAGCCTTCCTCCGGCTGCCAGCCAAACGAGGCGTAACCCATATTACGGGCGATGCCCGGCATCCGGTTACCGTTACAGTTCGTATCGCCGCATACGTTGGTGCGATAAGTGGCGTCCAGATAGGTCCACGCCATCTTCAGCTTCCAGTTTTCAGCGAACTGCTGATCGAGGGACACTTCGACACCCTGACGACGGGTTTTGCCGGCATTTTTATAGCTGGTACGGCCGCCAGAGCTGGCATCCACCACGATCTCGTCATCCGTATCGGTGCGGAACAGGGCGGCGGTCAGCAGGCCATTGCCGATGCGGGTTTTGCTGCCCACTTCATAGGTGTTGTTGGTGGACGGTTTCAGACCAATATTCAGCCCACCCTGGTTATCTGAACGGTAGGAAAGCTCGTTGATGGTTGGCGTTTCAAAGCCACGCCCGGCGGCGGCGTACAGGTTCCACGCGTCCGTCACGGCATACTTCACGGAACCGGCAGGGAGCCATTTGTGGTAGCTCGCGTCGCCGCTGTCATCGCCATTGCCCGGCGTCACGTAGTGGTCATTGGAATCAAACCAGACCGAGCTGTAGCGTACCCCGGCATCCACTGACAGTTTCTGCGTCAGCTGCCAGCTCGTCTGCAGATACGGATCGACGTTCCACATCAGATTGCGTTCATTGCGGCGCTTATCACCTTTGACGCCGTAATCCGGTACGCCGTTATCCATGACGAAGTTCTCGTATCCGCGACGATCTTCGCTCATGTTTTCGTAGTTAAGACCGGTGGTGAAGGTCACCGGCACCAGCAGCTCGCCACGGTGCGTCCAGCGGGTATCAATCCCCTGATAGTGGCGCTGCATATCGATCACCCCACCGGAGTGAGTAGACGGTTTTTGATACTTCGCCTGAATCGACTGGTACTGCGTCATTTCACGCTCACCGGCGTACATCATCACGCTGAGGTCGTCCTGGGTGCTGAGCTGACGGTCGTAACGCAGACCGGCCTGGGTCTGTTTGATGGCTTTACGAGTATTAAACTGATCGCCGCGCGGGGACTGGCGCGGGTTGTCCCGCCACTCCTGATAGTTCAGTCCGCCCGGATCGTTGGCCTTCATGTCCACGCTGTTAAAGACCAGCGTCAGCTTGCTGACGTCATCAATGCGTACACCCAGTTTGGCGTTGGCAAGATTCTTACGCGCGCCGCTGTGGTCGCGATAACCTTTGGTGGTGAAACGGGTGGTGGACACGGTGTAATCCACATCGCCCGCGTGGGTGCCATCACCCATCGCGCCAGTGGCTTTCATGCCGTAGCGCCAGGTTCCGTAACTGCCGTAATAGCTGCTGGCTTCAATGGTCGGCGGCTGCTGCCCGGTCTGGGTATTGATGTTAATCACGCCGCCAGAGGCGTTGCCGTACAGGGCAGAGAAGGGTCCGCGCAGCACTTCAACACTCTCCACGCTTGAGAGATCGATGTTCGAGGTCTGACCCTGTCCGTCCGGCATGGTGGCCGGAATACCGTCTACGTACATACGGATGCCGCGCACGCCGAAGGTTGAGCGGGCACCAAACCCACGCATCGAAAGCTGGAGATCCTGCGCATAGTTCTGCCGGTTCTGAATTTGCAGGCCCGGGACGCTGCCGAGAGATTCAGACAGGTTGATACGGGGAGCGGCATGGCGCATGTCGTCGCCATTGATGACGCTGACCGCGGCTGGAGTATCGAGTTCCGATACGGTTTGCGGCGTGGCGCTGACGATCATGGTCTGTTCTTCCGCGCTCATGGCGGTAAGGGGCGCAAAAATAACAGGAACCAGCAGCAGCGGAAGAGAAGCCTTATGGGCAGAAATGATTTTCATGAATAAAACCGGTTGTGGTGTATAAACGAACCAAATGGAACATGTCCATATATGTTAAAGGTTTTGTAAAAGTTTTGAAAACTATAACCGCACATTGCGTTAATGGAAGGCGAAGCGGGAAAGAAAATCTCCACATTTGATTCATTAATGATTACTATTCTCATTATCAAAAGGCAATGCCATGACGTTGCCTGCCGGAAGCGATGTCAGTAGAACCCCTCATTTCAGAAAAGGAATTGTTATGTCTTTACGTCATCTGTGCTCACCGCGCCTGAGCCTGTCACTGCTTTCAGCCACGTTACTGCTTGCCGGAACGTTCCAGGTTCATGCCGCCGAAGAGGTGCTGCGTAAAGCCGTGGGCAAAGGGGCGTATGAAATGGCGGTGAGCCAGCAGGAAAATGCCCTGTGGGTCGCGACGTCGCAAAGCCGTAAAACCGACAAGGGCGGCGTTGTCTATCGCCTCGATCCGGTTACGCTGGACGTGACGCAGGCGATTCACAGCGATCTCAAACCTTTTGGTGCCACTCTTGATAAGGCGACCCAGACGCTGTGGTTGGGCAACACTATCAACGGCGCGGTAACGGCCATTGATGCGAAAACGGGCGATGTAAAAGGGCGGCTGGTGCTGGATGGGCGTCAGCGTAGTGACACCGTTAAGCCACTGCAGCCGCGCCAGCTGGTGGCCGATGACAGCACGAACACCGTGTACATCACGGGTGTGGGGAAAGAGAGCGTCGTCTGGGTGGTGGATGGCGCCACGCTGAAGCTGAAAGCGACCATTGCCAATACCGGGACCTACAGCACCGGCCTGGCGCTGGACGCGCAGGCGAAACGTCTTTATACCACCAATGCGGACGGCGAGCTGGTGACGATTGATACGGCCAGCAATAAAATTATCAGCCGTAAAAAGGTGCAGGATGACGGCAAAGAGCACTTCTACCTGAATCTGAGCCTCGACACTGCCGGTCAGCGCGCGTTCCTGACCGATTCAAAACAGCCGGAAGTGCTGGTGGTGAGCCTGAAAGAGGGCAGCGTGATCGGCAAAATCGCCGCGCCGGAATCGTTGGCCGTCCTGTTTAACCCGGCCCGCAATGAAGTTTATGTGACGCACCGTGAAGCCGGTAAGGTGAGCGTGATTGACGCCACATCGTATAAGGTCATCAAAACCATCGACACGCCGGTCTACCCGAACAGCCTGGCGCTCTCAGCGGATGGCAAAGCCCTGTACGTGACGGTGAAACAGAAATCCACCCGTCAGCAGGAAGCCACCCAGCCTGACGATGTGATTCGTATCGCGTTGTAATAAAAAAAGGGAAGGCTAAATGCCTTCCCTTTTTGTTGACTGCGTATTAACGCGAGGTCTCTTCAACCAGCGGCGCGTCGTGTTTTTCATCATCAGGATGAACCGGCGCGGTGCTGTGGATCTCGTGAACGCGTTTACGCACGCCAAACCAGCCGGCAATCAGCAGCACGGCCAGCAGCGGAATGGTCGCGATGGTGTAGGTGCCGTTCGGGTAGTCGAACGCCATCAGCACCAGCACGCTGAACAGGAAGAGCAGGGTGAGCCAGGAGGTCACCGGTGCACCAGGCAGCTTAAAGCTCACGTCAGCGGCTTTCCCTTCTTTGATCGCTTTACGCAGACGCATCTGGCAGACCACGATAAAGCCCCAGGAGGCGATGATCCCGAGTGCGGCCACGTTCAGCACGATTTCGAAGACCTGAGACGGGACCAGGTAGTTCAGGAACACGCCGAAGACGTAGACCACCAGCGTGGCCAGAATACCGGCGTACGGCACGTGCTGCTTGCTCATCTTCGACATGAACTTCGGCGCAGAACCGCCCATCGACATGGAGCGCAGGATACGGCCGGTAGAGTACAGACCGGAGTTCAGGCTCGAGAGCGCCGCCGTCAGCACCACGATGTTCATGATACTGCCAACGTAAGGCACGCCCAGCTTAGAGAAGAAGGTCACGAACGGACTCTGACCCGCCTGATAGGCGTTCCATGGCAGCAGCAGAACCAGCAGGACCACGGAACCGACGTAAAACAGACCGATACGCCAGATCACGCTGTTGATAGCTTTTGGCACCATCGTCTGCGGATCTTTACATTCACCTGCTGCGGTACCCACCAGCTCGATGGAGGCAAAGGCGAACACCACGCCCTGAACCAGCACCAGCGCAGGCAGCAGACCGTGCGGGAAGAAACCGCCGTTATCGGTTATCAGGTGGAAGCCGGTGGCATTGCCATCCAGCGGTTTACCGCTGCCAAGGAAGACGGTACCCACGACCAGGAACACCACGATGGCCAGCACTTTGACCAGCGCAAACCAGAACTCCATCTCCGCGAACCACTTCACGCCGATCATGTTCATGGTGCCGACAATAGCCAGCGCGCCAAGCGCAAAGACCCACTGCGGCACATCGCCGAACGCGCCCCAGTAGTGCATATACAGCGCAACCGCGGTGATATCGACGATACCGGTCATCGCCCAGTTGACGAAGTACATCCAGCCCGCCACGTAGGCCGCTTTTTCACCGAGGAATTCACGGGCGTAGGAGACGAAGCTGCCGCTGGAAGGGCGATGCAGTACCAGTTCGCCCAGCGCGCGAAGAATGAAGAAAGAGAAGATCCCGCACACCAGATAGACCAGGGCGAGAGCCGGGCCAGCCATCTGCAGACGTGCACCCGCACCTAAAAACAGACCCGTTCCGATAGCGCCGCCGATGGCGATCATTTGAACCTGACGGTTGCCCATCGCTTTGTGGTAGCCCTCTTCGTGGGAGTTCAACCAGCGACGTTTAGCAGCATGATGATCGGCTGCGCTTTTATTGCTTGTTTTCATTGAGTTACCTGTTTGCCTGTCTGAACCATTATCGTGATAGTCCTGCCTGGCAGAATGCAATACAAACGATTGCTTCTGCGCAAACACATGTCGCCTTCCCAGTCATTCTGCGTATGGATAAGGCGAAACATGGCGAGGCATCCTACCTGCAATTCATAAGCGACGCAAAATATAACCGTGCCGAAAGTGATGCACGTCGAAGGAAATCGTGTGGTCAGAGCAGACGGGGATCACAACACGCTGAATCGTGGTGAGTTTTTAGTCAAAACAATTGCGAGGTTGATTATTTAATCATCAGATTCCCTTAATTATTACCAGATGGTATAAATTTTTGTTGCTGCAGGGCATTGAGCAGCAACCTGAACGCGGTAGTGTGCTGTCGACGGCTCGGATAATAGAGGTGATATCCTTCAAAAATGGGGCACCACGAATCAAGGACCCTGACCAGCCGTCCGTGATGAAGAGCGTCCAGAACCGAGGACTCGGGCACGTAGGCTAATCCGAGACCATTCTCCGCCGCATCGATGCGCTGCGACAGATTATTCAGCGTTAGCTGTCCTTCAACCCGCACGCGAATCTCACGCCCGTCGCGTCCAAACTCCCATTGATACAATCCCCCTCGCGTGGGCAGGCGCATATTGATGCAGCGGTGGTCAGCGAGCTGCTCCGGCACCTGCGGCACCCCAAAGCGTGCAAGATAATCAGCGGAACCGACGACGGCCATGCGCATGTCCGGAGCGATCCGCACCGCAATCATATCTTTTGCCACCTGTTCACCCAGGCGTACTCCCGCGTCGAAGCGGCCGTCCACGATATCCGTCAGGCCGTTATCGATCGTCACCTCGACGTTAATCTCAGGATATTGCGCCATAAACGTTTTCAGTATCGGCCAGAGCACGGCGTCCATCGCGTGCTCGCCGGCGACAATGCTGACCGAGCCAGCGGGTTTGTCACGGGCGCTACGAAGCGCCGTGAGTTCCTGCTCGATCTCCCGCAAATGCGGGCTTAAGCGCATAAAAAGCTGCTCACCCGCCTGGGTGGGCACCACACTGCGGGTTGTACGGGTTAAAAGGCGTACGTCTAACCGCGCTTCAAGCTTGCGCATGGCATGGCTCAGCGCCGATTGCGATACGCCCAGCTGCGCCGCTGCGCGTGTAAAGCTGCGCTCGCGGGCAACCACCATAAAAGAGAGCAGGTCGTTGAAATTGTCTTTTAGCATTGCGGTTGCCTCTATTTATGAATTTCAATCATATTTCCTATCTGATTATGCACGCTAATAGTTCGGATTGCTTTGCGCTACTGTTAACGCAACAGTTAACGAGGAGTACAACATGAAAATTATCCGCAGCGGTTCATTACCTTCAGCAAAGGGGCCAGAAGACTGGTTCACCGGCACCGTCCGCATTGACGCGCCCTTTCAGGCGACCGAACCTGCCCGCGTCGGCGGGGCAACCGTGACCTTTGAGCCGGGCGCGCGCACGGCGTGGCATACGCACCCCCTGGGACAAACGCTGATTGTGACGCAGGGGCGCGGCTGGTTACAGGAGTGGGGCAAAGCGGCGGAAGTGCTGAATCAGGGCGATATCGCCTGGATCCCACCCGGCGTGAAGCACTGGCACGGGGCAAGCGCGCAAACGGCGATGACGCATATCGCCATCGCCGAATCGGAAAACGGCAGCCCGGTAGCGTGGATGGAAAAAGTCACCGACGAGCAGTACCCGAACGGCTAACCGCCAGACACGGCAATCGCCTGCTTAAGGCGCGTCGTGCACTTCGCCTCCCAGGGAAAATTGCCCTGCTGAAATAGCGTTTCGTTAAAAGGATGAAAACGTTATTATTTGGTCAGTTTTTGTTAACGGGCTGAGGCTTGAGTGAAAATTAACGTCATCGGAACCAGCGGAAGTGGAAAAAGCACGCTGGCGAAGCAGATTGCGGCCGAGCTGGACATTCCCTGTATCGAGATGGACCGACTCTACTGGCGCCCTGACTGACAGGGAACCCCGGACGACGTGTTTCAGGAAACGCTGGAGCAGGCGCTGCAGGCGTCTCCAGACTGGGTGCTTGACGGTAACTATAACCGCACGCGCCCGGTCAAATGGCGCCATGTCGATGTTGTGGTGTGGGTCGATTATGGGTTTACCCGCACCCTGTATCAGGCCGTCACCAGGGCCATCAAACGGGCCTGGCATAAACGGGAACTTTGGCCAGGCACGGGGAATAAGGAGAGTTTTCGCCGCGCGTTCCTGAGCAGAGAATCCATTATCATCTGGACGATAAAAACCTGGCGCAACAACCGCAGGCGTTATGAAGCCGATCTGCAAAACCCGCGCTACGCGCACATTCGCTTTGTCCGAATTACCCGCCGCAGTCAGGTGGATGCGCTGATTGCCTCTCTGAAGACATATTCTTAGCGTGGTTTTATATATCTGTTTTCCGGCAAACTAAATGTAAATTAATTGTTTCTCAGTGGTGAAATACGCCTTTAATAATGTCGACATGTTAAGTCAAACGAGAACGCAACATGTCATGGCGAATCAGCATTCTGGATAAAAGCCCCATCGCTGAACACGAAACGGCTGCCGATGCACTGGCGCGTACCCTGGCGCTGGCGCAGCAGGCAGAAAATCTGGGCTATCACCGCTTCTGGATTGCCGAACACCACAACACCCCCCAACTTGCCAGCCCCTCACCGGAACTGCTGATTGCATGGATCCTCGGGCAAACCTCGCGCATTCGCGTCGGTTCCGGCGGCGTGATGCTTCAACACTACAGCCCGTATAAAGTCGCCGAGAACTTCAACGTTCTGGCCGCGCTGGCACCAGGCCGCGTGGATCTCGGCGTCGGAAAAGCGCCGGGCGGTCTGCCGCTCTCGACCCGCGCGCTGCAGCAGGGGCTGAATCAGCAGGAAAAGGGCAGTTTTGCCGAACAGCTGGCCCAGCTCGACCGCTGGATCCGTCCTGAGCATCAGTCAACGGAGGAAGGCGTTCTGGCCACGCCGCTGCCGCCGTCGCCTGCGCAGGGTTTTCTGCTCGGCGCGAGTCGCGAAAGCGCGCTGCTGGCCGCCAGCCTCGACTGGCACTTTGTTTTTGCCGCACACCTGAATGGCGATCCGGATCTGCTGCGCGAGGTGATCGCCACCTGGCGTGAAAACAGCGTCCGCGATGTGATTGTGGCGGTGCAGGCGATTGTCGCACCGACGCAGGCCGAAGCAGACGCGCTGGCGCAGAAGGTGGAAGTGTGGGGCGTGGAGCTGGCAAACGGCCAGCGCGTCACCGTCGCCAGCGAAGAGCAGGCTTACGCGTTCGCGCGTCAGGCAGGGAGTGAGCCAGTGCGCATTGCGCGTCGGGCGCAGTCGCTGCTGGCCGGCACGGCGAGATCCGTGCTCGAACACCTTAACGCCCTGCATGAAACGTGGGGCATTGACGAATTTATTATTGATACCCCGGTAGCAGACGGCGCCACGCGCGTGGCGTCGCTGCGTTTGCTGGCCGAGGCCCGTCTTAACAGGGAGGTTACCGTATGAGCTTTGGCGAACAACTGATTGCCTGGCGTCGCGAGCTGCACCAGAACCCGGAACTGTCCGGTCAGGAAGTCGAGACCACCGCACGCCTGCGCCAGTGGCTGACAACGGCGGGCATTACGCCGCTGCCTTACGATCTGCCGACCGGGCTGGTGGCGGAAATTGGTTCCGGCAACAAGCTGATTGCGCTGCGCGCAGATATCGATGCCCTGCCGATTGAAGAGCGTAGCGGCGTACCGTTTAGCTCGCAGCAGGCAGGGGTGATGCACGCCTGCGGACACGACATCCACACCAGCGTCATCCTCGGCGCGGCGTTAAAACTGAAAGAGCGGGAAGCTTCGCTTAACGGCCGGGTGCGGATCCTGTTTCAGCCTGCCGAAGAGAACTTTGGCGGCGCGAAGAGCATGGTGCGGGCCGGTGCCCTGCGGGATGTCAGCGCGATTTTCGGTATGCATAACGAGCCCGGCCTGCCGGTCGGGGAATTCGCCACCCGCGGCGGGCCGTTCTATGCCAACGTCGACCGCTTTGTGATTCGCATTACCGGCAAAGGCGCGCATGCCGCACGTCCGCATGAAGGTAACGATGCCATCGTGCTGGCGAGCCAGCTGGTGACGGCGCTGCAAAGCGTCGCCAGCCGCAACGTCAACACGCTGGATTCCGTGGTGCTGAGCGTGACGCGCATTGCGGGCGGCAACACCTGGAACGTGCTGCCGGAAAGCGTCGAGCTGGAAGGCACGCTGCGTACCCATCGCACGGAAGTACAGCAGAACGTGAAAGCCCGCGTGGGCGAGATTGCCGCCGGGTTTGCCAGCGCCTTCAGCGCGCAGATTGATATTACCTGGTATGCCGGACCCACCGCACTGGTCAATGACGAACGCTGGGCGGCATTTGCCACCTCAGTTGCCCGGGAGGCGGGCTATGAAACCCGGCACGCCGAGTTACACATGGGCGGGGAAGATTTCGCGGTCTATCTGCAGTCCATACCCGGCGCGTTTGTCAGCATTGGCAGCAACAGTGCGTATGGTTTACATCACCCGGCGTTTAACCCGGACGAAGCATTAATCGAGCCCGCTGCCCGCTATTTTGCACAGCTTGCGGAAAAAGCCCTGCAACACGTTTAATTCTGAAGAGGTGAATATGTCTGCACATCGTCAACTGCGGCTCGGGACCATTTTGCATGGTGCATCCGGGAATATGTCCGCCTGGCGCCACCCTGAGGCCATCGCCGATGCCAGTATCAATTTTGATTTCGTCAAAGCGACGGCATTAAAGGCGGAAGAGGGCAAACTCGATTTCTTATTCGTTGCCGACGGTCTTTATATTAACGAAAAATCGATCCCGCATTTTTTAAACCGCTTTGAACCGTTAACGGTGTTATCTGCGCTGGCAAGCATCACCTCGCGCCTGGGGCTGGTGGGAACCTTATCCACCTCCTACAGCGAGCCCTTTACCACGGCCCGCCAGTTCGCCAGCCTCGACCATCTGAGCAATGGCCGCGCGGGCTGGAACGTGGTGACCTCGCCGCTGGAAGGTTCGGCGAAGAACTTCTCCCGCGAAAAACACCCTGAACATGCGCTGCGCTACCGGATTGCCGACGAGTATCTCGACGTGGTGAAAGGGCTGTGGGACTCCTGGGAAGGAGATGCCTTTGTGCGCAACAAAGAGAGCGGTCAGTTCTTTGACCCGGCAAAACTGCACACCCTGGATCACCGCGGTGATTTCTTCCAGGTCGCCGGACCGCTGAATATTGGCCGTACCCCGCAGGGACGTCCGATTGTCTTTCAGGCCGGCGCGTCGGACGACGGGAAAAAGCTGGCGGCGAAACATGCCGACGCCATTTTCACCCACCATGAAACCCTCGACGAGGCAAAAGCCTTTTACCGCGACGTGAAACAGCAACTGGAAACTCACGGCCGCCGCCCGTCGGATTTGCATATATTCCAGGGCGTCAGCGTGATTGTGGGAAAAGATGCAGAGGACGTGGAAAACCAGTATCAAACCACGGCGGCGCTGGTGTCGATTAATGATGCCCTTAATTACCTCGGGCGTTATTTCGAACATCATGATTTCAGCCAGTATCCGCTCGACGAACCGTTCCCGGATATCGGCGACTTAGGCAAAAACAGCTTCCGCAGCACCACCGATGAGATCAAGCGTAACGCCCGCGAGCGCAACTTAACCCTGCGTCAGGTGGCGCTGGAAGCCGCTTCGCCGCGTCCTCGCTTTTCCGGTACGCCGGAAGAGGTGGCCGACGGACTGCAGGCCTGGTTTGAAGGCTATGCCGCCGACGGCTTCATCATTCAGGGCGGCACGCCGGACACCTTCCCGCGCTTTGTGGACCAGGTCGTGCCGGTTCTGCAGGCGCGCGGCCTGTTCCGCACCGACTATCCGGGCACCACGCTGCGCGAAAGCCTGGGTCTGGACCAACCGAAAAATCACTTCACACAACAATAAAAGAGAACACCGCTATGCAGAAAACATCGCTTATTCTGGCGCTCGCGCTGGCCTTTACCCCTGCCGTCTGGGCAGAGAATGTGAACATTAACGGCACCGGCGTGAGCATCGAGGCCAATAAAACGCCGATCAACACCGCCAAAAACGGCGATGCCATCGCCCGGTTGCCGAAAGACTATCGCTTTGCCGTACCGGGAAAATTTACCGTGGCGGTGGCGGGGCTCAACCAGCCGCCGCTGACGGTGTTTTCCGATGACAACAAAACGCTGTTAGGCAGCGAGGTCGACGTTGCTCGTCTGGTGGCGGACAGCCTCGGGCTGGAGCTGAACGTGGTGCCCACCTCGTGGGAAGACTGGCCGCTGGGGGTCGCCTCCGGCAAATACGATGCGGCCATCAGCAATATCACCGTCACCAAAGAACGCAAACAGAAATTTGATTTTGCCACCTACCGGAAAGACTCCCTCGGTTTCTACGTGAAGTCCACCAGTCCTATTACCTCGCTGCAGAAGGCGGAAGACATCGCCGGGCTGCGGATTATCGTGGGCTCCGGCACCAACCAGGAGTCCATCCTGCTGGCATGGAACGCGGAAAACCTGAAGAAGGGGCTGAAACCCTTTACCCCGATCTACACCAAAGATGATGCGGCTCAAACCCTGGCGCTGCAGTCCGGGCGTGCGGATGCCTACTTTGGTCCGAACGTGATTGGCGCATGGAAAGCGGCGCTGAACGGCAAAACCAAACTGGTGGGTAGCGTCGACGGCGGCTGGCCGAAGGCGGCGCATATTGCGGTGACGCTGAAAAAAGGCAGCGGGCTGGTCGAGCCGGTACAAATCGCGCTGAACGGCGTGATCAAAAACGGCGATTACGACAAAGTGCTGAACCGCTGGGGGGAAGGGGTTGAGCGCATTCCTCAGTCAGAAGTGAACCCGGCTGGCCTGGGTGATTAAGGAGGCGGTATGCGCGAACAATTTCGTGATGTCTCGCCGGAAGATGCCGAACTCCAGCCCATCATCGAGGGGCTGTTCGGGGAATATGCCGCCCGTTACGGGGACTACTTCTCTAAAGATGCGGAAGTGGAGCTGACGGAATGGTATTTAGCGCCGCAGGGACTGTTTATCGTCCTGGAACGTGACGGGGAAATTATCGCCACCGGCGCTTACAAGCCCTATGACGAACGGACCGCAGAGATTAAGCGTATCTGGACCAATAAATCCCTGCGTCAGCAGGGACTTGCCGGGCGAGTGGTGCAGGAGCTGGAGCGCAGGGCGGTGCTGGCGGGGTATAGCCAGATCTACCTGACCACCGGTTTTCGCCAGCCGGAAGCGGTCCGGCTCTATCTCAGCCAGGGCTATCAGCCGCAGTTCGATCTGAACCGGGATCCGGAAGAGTATAGCCAGCCGCCGTTTGATGGTCGGTTGCGTTTCACCAAAACGCTGGTACGCGAAGCGTTCAGTAAAACCGCATGAGGAACGACGATGAGCAACGTTGAAACCATAAAGGTGGTCCCGGCGCGTTATCCGCTGCGGACCGTCGGCGCCGCGGTGGCGCTGTTTGTCCTGGCGGTCGTGATTCAGTCCGTGGCCTTTAACCCGCGCTGGGAGTGGGGCGTATTCGCCCGCTGGTTCTTCGACCCGGTGATCCTCGAGGGTGTCGGTCAAACCCTGCTGCTGACGCTGATCGGCACCGCGCTGAGTGTCGTGTTTGGCGGCATTCTAGCCCTGGCGCGACTCTCTTCGTCCTGGCTGTTGAGCAGCCTGGCGTGGGCCTACATCTGGCTCTTCCGGTCGCTACCGCTGATCGTGGTGCTGATCATCCTGTACAACTTTTCCTATCTCTACGACACGCTCTCGCTTGGCGTGCCGTTCACCGGCATCACCTGGGGCAGCTTTGAAACCATCAATGTGCTGGGGCAGTTCTCCACCGCGGTGGTGGGGCTGACGCTGGTACAGAGCGCCTATACCGCCGAAATTATTCGCGGCGGCTTCCTCGGCGTTGACCACGGGCAGTATGAGGCAGCGGCCGCACTCGGCCTGCCTGCCTGGCGTCGTACGGTGCGCATCATTTTACCCCAGGCGCTGCGCACCATTCTGCCGTCGGGATTCAATGAGATCATCAGCCTCGCCAAGGGCACGGCGATGGTGTACGTCCTGGCGATGCCGGAGCTGTTTTATACCATTCAGATGATCTACAACCGCACCCAGGAGGTGATCCCGCTGTTGATGGTCGGGGCCGCCTGGTACCTGGTGATTACCACCGTCTTGTCCGCTATCCAGTACGGTGTCGAACGCGCTCTTGCCCGTAGCGAACGCCGTTCTGCCGTTAACCAGAACCGCGCCACCCGGCGTAGCCGTTCTGTCACCGCCACGCCAGCACAGGAGCCCGTCCATGCCAGCCTCTCCTGAAGGACATATTTCGATTACCGGCGTCAGTAAATATTTCGGTCGCCATAAAGCCCTCGACAACGTCACGCTTGAGATCCCGCCAGGGTCCGTGACGGTGATCCTCGGGCCATCCGGGTCGGGCAAATCGACGCTGCTGCGCACCATTAACCATCTGGAGCGCGTCGACGAAGGTTTTATCCAGATTGACGGCGACTACATTGGCTATCGCCGTCAGGGCGACAAACTCTTTGAACTGAAAGAGAAGGAGATCCTTAAGCAGCGGGTGAACGTGGGCTATGTGTTTCAGAACTTCAATCTCTTTCCGCACCTCACGGTGCTGGAAAACCTGATAGAAGCGCCGGTCGCGCATAAAAAGCTCAGCAAGAAAGAGGCGGTGGAAAGGGCGTACAGCCTGCTGGACGTGGTGGGGCTGCGGGATAAAGCGGACGCCTGGTCCCGCCATCTTTCCGGCGGCCAGCAGCAGCGCATTGCCATTGCCCGCGCGCTGGCGCTGCGGCCTCGGGTGATGCTGTTTGATGAACCCACCTCGGCCCTCGATCCGGAGCTGGTGGGTGAAGTGCTGGATGTGATCAAGAAGCTGGCCCGGTCCGGCACCACGCTGGTGGTGGTCACCCACGAGATCGGCTTTGCCCGGGAGGTGGCGGATCAGGTGGTGTTTATGGTCGACGGAAAAATTGTCGAGCAGGGCAGCAGCGACGAGGTGTTAAACAGTCCGTCGCACCCGCGAACGCGCCAGTTCCTCTCTAAAGTGCTGTAAGGAGCGACAATGAAATATGGACTTCTGGCGGGGCTGATCTTTTCAGCCGCCAGCCACGCCAGCATTGATTTAAAAGCCAACGAGCAGCCGCTGCCGGTGACGGTGGATCGGCAGGCTGTGGCGAAGATCCCCGCCAGTTACAAATTTGTTGAGCCGGGAACGCTGACGGTTGCCATCTCGATGCTGAACTCCCCGCCGCTGGCGCTGCTGGCCAGTGATAACCGCACGCGGATTGGCAGCGACCCGGATATCGCCCGCCTGCTGGCGGGCAGTCTGGGGCTGAAGCTGAAGCTGGTGCCGACGGCGTGGGAAGATTGGCCGCTGGGGATCGCCTCCGGGCGCTACGACGTGGCGCTGGTGAACATTGCGGTGACCGAACAGCGTAAAGAGAAGTTTGATTTCGCCACTTACCGCGTCGACTCGCTGGCGTTTTCGGTGAAGTCGACCAGTGATATCCAGTCGATTAAACGTGCGGAAGACCTGGCGGGTAGAAAAGTGATTGTCGGCTCGGGCACCAATCAGGAACGTATTTTGCTGGGCTGGAACGAGGAGAACAAAAAGGCCGGACGCGAGCCTGCGTTGCCGGTTTATCTCCACGACGATGCCTCAGGTAATCTTTACATCCAGTCCGGCAGGGCGGATGTGTTCTTCGGGCCGCAGTCGGTCTCGGCGTATAAAGCGGCGCTGACCGGCAAAACCCGCGTGGTCGGTTTGGGGCCGAAGAAAGCTTATGTCGCCACCACGACCAAAAAAGGCAATCAACTGGTTTATGCCCTGCAGGCCGCGCTCAACGGTGCGATTGAGCGCGGAGAGTACCAGAAAGTGCTGGCGCGCTGGGGGGAGCAGGGCGAAGCGGTGGAACAATCGGAGGTCAACCCGCCTGGGATAACCTACTAATGGTGCTCTACACTTAGGATTTTCACTCCTGAGGGGGCAACATGATTAAACTTTATGGCGTACCCGGCTGGGGCTCGGCAATCAGTGAAGTGATGCTGACCCTGGCAGATATTCCCTATCACTTTATCAACGTGGACGGGTTTGACCAGCCTGGTCCGCAGCGTGAGTTACTGCAAAAACTGAACCCGCTGTGTCAGGTGCCAACGCTGGAGCTGGAAAATGGCGCGATCATGACCGAAACGGCGGCAATAGCCCTGATGGTGCTCGACCGTTGTCCCGATCTGGCTCCGCCCGTGGGTCAGGCTGAACGTCAGCAGTTTCAGCGTCTGCTCATCTGGTTTGTGGCGAACGTCTATCCCACCTTTACGTATGCAGATTATCCCGAACGCTGGGTGCCGGACGCACCGGAACAGCTGCAGAAAAACTGCATTGAGTACCGGAAATCTCTCTATTTGTGGTTCGAAAACCAGCTCAGGGCGGCCCCGTTTGCGCTGGGTGAACGGCTGACGCTGCTGGATGTGTATATTACCGTGGCGCGTACCTGGGGACCTCGTCACGCCTGGTTTGCGGAAAATACACCGAAGCTGACGGCCATTGCGGACACCGTATGTCAGCTGCCGGAACTGCACAAGGTGTTAAAGGCAAACAATATTATCTGATAACGTGGAACCCTCATTCACAACCGGAAGCCTGCACATGCCACACGTAGATATCAAATGTTTTCCCCGTGATTTGAACGACGAACAAAAAAACGCCCTGGCGGCGGATATTGCCGAGGTGATTATTCGCCATTTCAACAGTAAGGACAGTTCAGTGTCGGTGGCGTTGAACCAGGTGAATCCCGAGGACTGGAAAGCGCAGGTCTGGGATACCGAAATAGGACCAAGGCTGGACGAGCTGATCAAAAAGCCCGGCTATTCAATGTAAGATCGTCTGCCGGGGAGCGGCTTCGTCCTTCCCGGCTTTTCGCTTTTCGCAAAAATCGTAAAAATGCGTTTTGTCTTATCCGCTACACTTCACGTTTCTGACTGACATTTCATAAATCCTTAGGAAAGATCTTCAACAGAATCAGTTAAGGACAGACACATTAAAGGATAATTTTCTGATGACAAAATTACCCCGGTTTTCACTCGCCTTTCTTCATCCCCGGTACTGGCTAAGCTGGACAGGCATTGCCGCACTGTGGCTCATCATGCTGCTGCCTTATCCGCTGTTGTTCCGGATCGGTCATGGCCTTGGCCGACTGGCGATGCGTTTACTCCCTCGCCGCGTCGCGATTGCCCGCCGTAACCTTGAACTCTGCTTTCCTGAGATGAGCGTGGACGAGCGCGAAACCTTGCTGCAGCGTAATTTCGAATCGGTAGGTATGGGCGTTATTGAAACCGGCATGGCCTGGTTCTGGCCTGCGTGGCGGGTGCGGAAATGCTTTACCGTGACCGGGTATGAACATATGGAAAAGGCGCGTGAGAAAGGGAATGGGGTGGTACTCGTTGGTATGCACTTTCTTACCCTTGAGCTGGGCGCGCGGATCTTTGGCATGCTTAACCCGGGCATTGGGGTCTACCGTCCCAACAATAATGCGCTGCTGGACTGGCTGCAGACCCGCGGGCGTCTGCGTTCCAATAAAACCATGCTCGATCGCCATGATTTAAAAGGCATGATCCGCTCGCTGAAGCAGAATGAAATCTTGTGGTACGCCCCGGACCATGACTATGGCAAAACCAATAGCGTCTTTGTGCCGTTTTTTGCGGTGCCGGATGCCGCCACGACGGCGGGCAGCTATATGCTGGTCAAAAGCGCGCGGCCTGCCGTCGTCCCCTTCGTGCCGCGGCGCAAGGCGGACGGCTCAGGTTACGAACTGATTATTCTTGAGGATATCAGCGAGGCGCTGCAGGGCGGCGATAAAGAAGCCGTGGCGACGCAGATGAACAGGGCGATTGAGCACGCGGTACGGATGGCGCCAGAGCAGTATATGTGGCTGCACCGTCGCTTCAAAACTCGTCCTGAAGGGGTACCGGACCGCTATGCCCGCCAGAAACAGACGGCGACACGGCATGATATTCTCTCCGCCGGCGATTTTTCTGACAGCTCAGGCGTACAGCACTGAAACCTCAGCGACGCCCTCACCCTGCGGTGAGGGCGTGACCGGCGCTACAGCGCGGAGCGGCGGTAAGGCGCATAGTCCGCCTGCCACCAGGTCTTCTCGATACGCGCCATCAGCTCCTCATCATCTATTGCCGGGGCAACGCCCTGTGCAATTGCGGCGCGGGCGACGGCAACGGCAATCTGACGTGAGACCGTTTCAATCTGATCTACCGGTGGCAGCAATCCTCCTTTTTCTGTCGTCACCAGCGGAGACTGCGCGGCCAGGCTGCGGCTTGCCGCCATCAACATCTCTTCCGTCACCCGGCGAGCATCACAGGCCAGCACACCCAGTCCCAGGCCCGGGAAGATATAGGCGTTATTACACTGGGCGATCTCGTAGTGCGCATTCTCCCAGAATACCGGTGCGAACGGGCTGCCGGTGGCGACCAGCGCGGCACCCTGGGTCCATGCGATAAGATCCTGCGGCTGTGCCTCTGCCCGTGACGTCGGGTTAGAGAGCGGCATGATAATGGGGCGCGGACAGTGGCGATGCATCTCTTTGACAATCTCTTCGCTGAACAGCCCAGGCTGGCCGGAAACGCCAATCATCACCGTCGGATGCGCGTTCTTCACCACGTCCAGCAGCGAGATATTTTTCGCCTCTACCGGCCAGTGACAAACGGCTTCGCGGGCGGTAAGCAGGTTTTTCTGGAAATCGAGCAGGTTGGTCATGTCGTCGGTCAGCAGGCCGAAGCGATCGACCATAAAGATCCGGCTGCGGGCTTCGGATTCGGTCAGACCGTCATCCACCATCAGCGCGACAATTTTTTCGGCGATCCCGCACCCTGCGGAACCGCTGCCGAGGAACACCACCCGCTGATCGCGTATGCGCGTGCCCGCGGCATGCGCCGCCGCAATCAGCGTACCGGCGGTGACGGCTGCAGTGCCCTGGATATCATCATTGAAGCAGCACAGCTGGTCGCGGTAGCGCTGCAGCAGTCTGGTGGCGTTTTTCTGGGCAAAGTCTTCAAATTGCAGCAGCACATCCGGCCAGCGCGCCTTGACGGTACTGATAAACATATCCATAAATTCCGCGTACTGATCGTCGGTGATGCGCGGATGGCGCCAGCCCATGTACATCGGGTCTTCCAGGTGCTGCTGATTGTTGGTGCCGACATCCAGCATAATCGGGAGGGTGGAGGCCGGATGGATCCCTCCGCAGGCGGTATACAGCGACAGCTTACCTATCGGAATACCCATGCCGCCAATCCCCTGATCGCCGAGCCCTAAAATACGCTCCCCGTCCGTCACGACAATCACCCGAATGTCGTTGCGCGAGAAACTTTGCAGCATCTCATCGATACGGTGGCGGTTTGGCCATGAAATAAATAAACCGCGCGCACGACGATAAATGGTAGAGAAATGCTCGCAGGCTTCCCCTACGGTCGGGGTATAGATTATCGGTAACGTCTCTTTCAGATGCGAACGCAGAAGGTTGTAAAAGAGGGTTTCATTGGTGTCCTGAATATTGCGCAGATAAACATGGCGGGAAATATCGCTTTTAAAATGGCAGAACTGCATCCACGCACGTTCGGTTTGTTCCTCAATGGTTTCCACGTTGTGTGGTAATAAACCATGCAGATTAAAATGATCGCGCTCTTCTTTAATAAAGGCGAGACCTTTATTTAATAACGGATTTTCCAGCAGTACGGCTCCATTATAGGGCGTGTACAGAACTTCTTTGCGGGACATGGTTAGCTCCTGAATTTATTAATAAAACAGATTGAGAAAACAAGCGGGCAGGCATGAAGTTTGAGGTTTTCATGTCGGTATTTTATCTGTTTTGTTGCAGCGCTAATCTAACGGTTCGCCTGCAGGGCAGGAGTGATAAGGGTCACAATCTCTCTGGTTTTATTAATTTCAAAAAGATTACCTGGATAGCTGTCATTAACTTTAGTTACATAATAATGAATTAAGTTATTTAAAATAAAAGAGCTGTGTTGTTCACATTTCCCTGCGTTTCTCCATGTTAATTTCGCGCTGAGCCTGTTTTAAGAAAAGGCCAGGTAAGTCATTATTTTTATATTAAAGAACATTTATTGCTATCAGGAATAGATTCCAGTTTATTCCTTTCTCTGTTTATCCGAACACAATTTTCAGGTGATTATATGAAAGATAATCCTGTACCGACTTCTGAACTGTCGTCCTCGCGTTTCGCCTTTGGCCTCAACAATACCGAGGTGGGCGCGGTTCCGCTGATGCTGTTTGTAGGGATCGCCGCCATTGTGGCGACGTCCGCCTGGGCAGGGCTGCTGCCGAAAAATATGATCGGTGGTCTCGCGGTCATCATGACGCTCGGTTTCGCGTTTGCCAAAGTAGGGCGTCAGATCCCCTTGCTGAAAGACATCGGCGGTCCGGCGATCCTCTGCCTGATGGTCCCCTCTGTGCTGGTCTATTTTGGCGTCTTCGGGAAACAGACCCTTGATACGGTGCATCTGCTGATGAAGGAGGCGAATCTGCTCTATTTCGTCATCGCCTGCCTGGTGGTCGGCAGTATTCTGGGGATGAACCGGGTACTGCTCATTCAGGGGATGATGCGCATGTTTGTTCCGCTGGTGGCGGGGACATTCATGGCCGTGCTGACCGGGCTCATTGTGGGCTCACTGTTTGGTTATACGCCTTACCACACCTTCTTCTTTATCATTGTGCCTATCATTGGCGGCGGGATTGGCGAGGGAATTTTGCCCCTCTCCCTGGCCTATTCGGCCATACTGGGACAAACGCCGGATGTTTTTGTTGCGCAACTGGCACCCGCTGCGGTCGTGGGGAATATTTTCGCCATTGTGTGTGCAGGCTCTCTGGCGCGTCTCGGGACCAAACGTCCGGCGCTTTCAGGAAACGGCATGCTCACGCGCAGTAAAGAAGACACCAGCCTGTTTGCCGGGGCGCAAAGTGCTCAACAGACGGATTTTCATCTGATGGGGGGCGGATTACTGATGGTGTGCGCGTTTTTCATCGTCGGCGGATTGTTTGAAAAACTGGTCCACATTCCCGGCCCGGTGCTGATGATTTTGATTGCCGTGCTGTGCAAATACTTCAACGTGATCCCGGCCTCCATGGAGCAGGGGGCGCACAGCTGCTATAAATTTGTCTCCGCTGCGCTGGTCTGGCCGCTGATGATTGGCCTCGGGATGTTATACGTGCCGCTTGAGAGCGTGGTCTCAGTCTTCTCGGTGGGGTACGTGGTGGTGTGCGGTTCGGTGGTGATTGCGATGGCGCTGAGCGGCTACTTTATTGCGTCGCGTCTGAATATGTATCCTGTGGAAGCGGCCATCGTCACCTGCTGCCATAGCGGTCTGGGCGGGACAGGGGACGTGGCCATTTTGTCCGCCTCTAACCGGATGTCCCTCATGCCGTTTGCACAGATTGCGACCCGCATCGGCGGCGCGTCGACGGTGATCATCGCCACGCTGCTGATGGGGTGGTTAATGTAACGTGCTGCGGGTAAGCCGGGTGACGTTGCCGGGCTTACCCCTTTGGTGTCGGCACAATCTGCACCTGGTGGGGTTTCACCTCATGACCCTGCGTATTCACATAGCCAATATGCAACGGCTCGCCTGTCTCTTTATCCACCAGCGTTAAATGCGGTGCGGTGTGTAACACCTGTCTGTGTCCCCATTCCATCAGCGCCAGAAGTACCGGGGCAAGAGTGCGGCTTTTTTCGGTAAGCTGGTACTCATAGCGTTCCCGTGCCCCTTCTTCCCGGTAAGGTATTCGGGAGAGCAGCCCCAGCTCCGTCATCAGTTTCAAACGCATCGCTAAGGTTTGTTTCGTGATCCCGGTATGGCTACGCATGGTTTCGAAGCGCGTCACGCCGTAAAACGCCTCCCTCAGGATCAGCAAAATCCATTGATCGCCCACGATTTTTGCCCCTTCAGCCAGACCGCACAGTTCGGGCGAGAGGTAAGGTAACGATTTTTCTTTTGACACCGGCGGTTTTCCTTTCTAACCTGAGTATGATTTTTAGACCTTGGTTATTAGGGAGAATACAATGCCTTTTGTGAATGTACAAACGATTAAAGGGATCATGAACGACGAGCAGAAGAGCGAGCTGCTGCGCCGGATGACGGACTTGATGGTGGAAATCGAGGGGAGAGGGGATCCTGAGTTCCGTCGCTCGGTCTGGATCCGTATTGATGAGCACGACCCTGAGCAGTGGAGCCTCGGAGGATTACAGCCAACCGCTGAAATGATTGCGAAGACATTCGCGACAACACAGCCGTCCTGATGCAAAGTCGGGAGGCGTAATCGCCTCCCGGCACGACCGGGGTTACGGCGTACGCAGCAAAATCTCCATTAGCCCCGGAAAGCGGGCATCCAGATCTTCTCTGCGCAGGGAGATCATATTTTCTCGTCCCTGTGGACGTTGCCAAATCACCCCGCTGTCGCGCAACACGCGCCAGTGATGGGTCATAGTGGATTTCACCACTTCATCCGGACGCAGCGCATTACAGCTGAGTTCGCTGCCATCGGACAGGCGGCGAATAATCGACAGCCGGAGCGGGTTGCCAAGGGCAAACAGCACATTTTCCAGCAATATTTGTTCAGTTTCGGGATGGTTAGGGATCATCGTTTTCCTGCGCAGGGTGTCAGATTGAGCTATATCAACAATAGGTCAACCTTTAAAAAATAGTTCGATAATACTCGTACAATAGGACTATTATAGCAAACGAATGAGTAAGCGACCATCCCGGTCGTCACAGAGACGTCATACAGACTAAGGAAATATCATGCCCCGACCCATTCCTCTCGAACGTTATCGTAACATCGGTATCTCCGCGCATATCGATGCCGGTAAAACGACCACCACCGAGCGCATCCTGTTTTATACCGGGATGAGCCACAAGCTGGGCGAAGTACACGATGGCGCGGCAACAACCGACTGGATGGCGCAGGAGCAAGAGCGCGGGATCACTATTACCTCCGCGGCCGTCAGCTGCTTCTGGCCGGGTATGGACAGAGGCTTTGAACCGCACCGGATCAACATTATCGACACCCCGGGGCACGTGGATTTCACCATTGAGGTGGAACGTTCCATGCGCGTCCTCGACGGCGCCGTGATGGTGTATGACTCCGTCGGCGGCGTTCAGCCCCAGTCCGAAACCGTCTGGCGTCAGGCGAATAAATACCACGTACCGCGTCTGGCCTTCGTCAACAAAATGGACCGTCCGGGTGCCGATTTCTTCCGCGTCGTGCGGATGATGCAGGAGCGCCTGAAGGCGAATCCGGTACCGATTGTGATCCCGGTAGGCGCAGAGGAGCACTTCACCGGCGTGGTGGATCTCATCAAGATGCGCACCATTCTGTGGGACGATGCCACGCAGGGCATGGTATTCACCTACGCGCCCGTGCCGGATGATTTAGTGAATACCGCCCGGGAGTGGCGGGAAAAAATGGTCTCGGCGGCGGCGGAAGCCAGCGACGAACTGATGGATAAATACCTGGAAACGGGCGATCTGGACGAAGCGGAAATCATCAGAGGGCTGCGTATTCGCACCATCTCGGGTGAAATCCAGCCGATGCTGTGCGGCAGCGCGTTTAAAAACAAGGGCGTGCAGCGCATGCTCGATGCGGTGATTGAGCTGATGCCCTCGCCGCTGGACGTGCCCGCTATCGACGGTGTGGATGAAAAAGGGCAACACGCTGAGCGTCATCCCAGCGATGATGAGCCATTCTCCGCACTGGCGTTTAAGCTGATGAGTGACCCGTACGTCGGCCAATTGACCTTCATCCGCGTGTACTCTGGCGTGCTGCGCAAAGGCGACGCGGTGTATAACCCGGTGAAAGGGAAGAAAGAGCGGATCGGGCGTATCGTGCTGATGCATGCCAACGATCGCCATGAGGTGGACGAACTGCGCGCCGGGGATATCGCGGCCTGCGTTGGGCTGAAAGATGTCACCACGGGTGACACCTTAACGGACCCGAATGCGGTGATCACCCTGGAACGCATGGAGTTCCCCGATCCGGTTATCTCGCTGGCTATCGAGCCGAAAACGAAAGGTGACCAGGAGAAAATGGGGATCGCCCTGCAGCGTCTGGCAGCGGAAGATCCCTCTTTCCGCCTGCATACTGACGAAGAGTCCGGTCAGACCATTATTTCCGGGATGGGAGAGTTGCACCTGGAGATTATCGTCGACCGCATGAAGCGTGAGTTTGGCGTCGAGGCGAACATTGGCCGTCCGCAGGTCACCTACCGGGAGACCTTGCGTAAAGCGGTGAAGGATATCGAAGGCAAATTTGTCCGTCAGTCCGGTGGGAAAGGGCAGTACGGTCATGTGGTGCTGAGTCTGGAGCCGACCGAGCCCGGCAGTGGCTTTACGTTTGAAGATGCCACCAAGGGTGGCGTGGTGCCGCGCGAGTATATTCCGTCCGTTGAGAAAGGGCTGCGTGAAGCCATGAACAGCGGTGTGCTGGCCGGATATCCGGTTGTCGATGTCAAAGCGACGCTGACGTTTGGTTCGTATCACGATGTCGACTCCTCGGAGATGGCCTTCCGCATGGCGGCTATCCTCGGCTTTAAAGAGGGGGCGCGCAGGGCGGATCCGGTGATCCTTGAGCCGATCATGCACGTGGAGGTGGAAACACCCGAAGAGTACGCTGGCAATATTATGGGCGATCTCTCTTCCCGTCGTGGCATGGTTCAGGGCATGGAAGAGCAGTACGGAAGCCAGATCATTCGCGCGGATGTACCGCTGGCGGAGATGTTTGGTTACGCCACGACATTACGCTCGATGTCCCAGGGACGCGCGACGTATACGATGGAGTTCCATCATTTTGCGGAAGCACCGCGAAATGTGGCGGATGAGATTATTGCGCGGCGTGCGAAGTAGTTAGTTAATTACACATGGTAGTCGTTGGGCTACCATGTGTTTTGCTGCTGTAGCAGGGGGGCTGTCAGTTAATTACTTGATCAGCGTGGCCGATCGAACTTTCCATTTCCCTTTTTCCTGAACGAGACAATCTGCTACAACGTGATCTTGTTTCTTACCAAACGCGATATAAACGTTTGTGCAAACGGCATCAAAATCAGAATGCAGGACGGTTATCTGATTCCAGTCCTCATCCCAATCTTGCGCTTTAATGAACATATCCGCATCGGGCATGTCTTTCTCGTTACTGTCCCCTGAGTACATTTCCTTAATTGCAGCAATTGTCCCTGAGGCAACGTATTCATGCATGATGTCTGGATTGAGAACTGGCGGTTTGTCCTGATTCAGCTGCGCGATATACCATTGGTTGAATTTGAGCGCTGCCTGCCCTGGGGCATAGACACTTCCAGCAACCGCGAACGGAGACAGGGCAAAGAGAAAAAAGAAGAGTATTTTCATTAGTCGTGCCTGAACAGTTCGTAATGAGGTTGTATAGTTCGGTAAGCCTGTCCTGGGTACATGGTGCGTTGTACAAAATCACTGATCCATTGTTGACCATCGTATATGCAAACGTGGCCGCTATCGTGACCAACAATATTTTGGATCACTGCTACGTCTCCAGCATGCGGTTGATCATATACCAGGCGGAACCCAGCGTTGACTAACGTCCGCCCCATATCTTTTGCCAAACGTGTATTCGGGATTTTTAATTTTCCACCGGTTCTGATTGCTTCGGTGACGTAGCGAGCACAATACCCCGTGCTTTTCGGTTGGGTGTGTGATTTGGCATACGAGATTGCACCATCTTTATTCCATGACATGAGATATTTCCTTAATAAAAGAGTTCTAAGAAACAACTCCGAAAATATCCTCCGTTTCGCATCATTATTGTAAACATAAAATGCCATAGAATTTTACTATAATTCAGTAAGATATGATTTAGGCAATCAATCCAGCGCCTTCACCATCTTCCCACTTGCCACAAACGTTCCGGCCCCAAGATGATGCAGTGTATTCAGCTTATCACCGTCAAACTGCCAGCGTCCTTCGACAAACGCACGCTCATCAGCTGCCGCTGAAACCACTTCGCCAAACAACGTATCGTATTTTTCTGCTGCGGATGTGACGGGTAATAACCGACACTCCATCCACGCCAGACATTTTTCTTCTATGACGGGCAGGCCGAGGGCGGGACCGTTTACCACCGGGATCCCGTAACAGTTGAACTTGTCTTCATCACGTCCACTGACGCTACCCACCGCCCAGGTCCAGTTGGCTGCAGCCACGCCGGGAATGACGATGCCAAACTTCCCGCTGCGTTCAATCAGTTCGCGCGACCAGGTGCTTTTATCCACCACAATAGCGATGCGCGGCGGTTCAAATTCCACAGGCATGGACCATGCGGCGGCCATCACGTTGCGTCTGTCCAGGGTTTCATCCCGGCTGGTGATAAGTACGGTGGGGCCGTGGTTCAGCAGACGGCTGGCATGCCGTAATTCAACAGGGCGAAAGTGATTCATAGGATCTCCTCATCTACAAAGATGAGTATGCAGAAAAAGCACGGAAATCAAAGTGGACGCGTAGAATTAGTTTATAAACACAGCATCACTATCAAAGGAAACTGATATATGTCCCCCTTTCTGACTGCCTATTACGCTCGCATCGGCTGGAAGCAGCCGGCCTCTGTTGATATCGACACCCTGCGCGCGCTGCATTTGCATCACAACTGTGCGATCCCTTTTGAGAATATCGATGTCGTCCTGCCGCGCGAAATCCAGCTTGACGATGGGTGCCTGGTCGACAAACTGGTGACAGGGCGACGTGGGGGATACTGCTTTGAGCAAAACGGCCTGTTCGAGCGCGTCCTGCGTGAAGTCGGGTTCACGGTGCGTAGCGTGCTCGGGCGCGTGGTATTAGCTAATCCGTCGCAAATGCCGCCGCGTACGCACCGCCTGCTGTTGGTTGAGCTTAACGGAGAGCGCTGGATTGCCGACGTTGGGTTTGGCGGCCAGACGCTGACGGCGCCGATTCGTCTGCTCGCTAACGAAGAACAGGAGACGCCGCACGGGCTGTATCGTCTGCTGAGCGAAGGCAACGACTGGGTGCTGCAGTTCCGCCATCACGACCACTGGCAGTCGATGTACCATTTTGACCTGACAATGCAGTATTTCAGTGATTATGTGATGGGGAATTTCTGGTCGGCGCACTGGCCGCAGTCGCATTTCCGTCACCATCTGCTGATGTGCCGCCATCTGCCGGATGGCGGCAAGCTGACGCTGACCAACTTCAACTTTACCCACTGGCAGAACGGCCATGTGGAGGAGCAGATCCATCTCCCCGATGCCTCGGCGCTGTATCAACTGATGCAGACGCGCTTTGGGCTGGGCGTTGATGATGCGAAACACGGTTTTTCACTGGCAGAGCTGACGGCCGTGATGGCGGGTTTTGATACGCACGGGAAATAACCTGGACCGCTATCGGCCGCGAAATTCGCGTCGATAGCGGGAAGGCGACGTATTCAGCCGATTGTTAAAGTGACGACGCAAGGAGGTTGTCGAGGGAAACCCGACGCGCTCGGCAATGTCATCCACCGGCTGGTCAGTTTTCTCGAGATAGCGTTGCGCGACGCTAATGCGTTGGTTCAGCAGCCAGCGCGAAAAACTCTCCCCGGTTGTTTGCTGAATACGCCGGGTAAAACTGCGGCGGCTCATACAGGCCTTTTCCGCCACGCAGTCCAGCGTGAGGGCGAGCGCAAGGTTCTCCGTTGCCCAGGCCAGCGCGTTGGTGAAATTATCCCCGCGACGCGTATTCTGAACCGGTAATTCGACATACTGTCGCTGTCCACCCTGACGATGGGGCGGTACAACCAGCAAACGCGCTACGCTGTTTGCCACTTCTGCTCCCCATGCCTGACGCACAAGATGCAGACAGCAGTCGATACTGGCCGCTGTTCCTGCAGAAGTGACAACGTCACCATCATCGATATAAAGTACGTCATTATTCATTTGCGCACAGGGGTAAAGGCGCTGAAAGTCAGCTGCCCATCGCCAGTGCGTTGTCGCAGGCCGGTTTTTCAATAGCCCGGCGGCCGCGACAACAAACGCGCCCATACATAAACCGACAATACGTGCTCCTGCGGCATGGGCATTTTGCAAGGCCTGCAAAAGTTCTGGTTCAGGAACATGCTCAGGGACATCCCAGCTTGGGACGATGACCATATCCATTCCGGCCAACGCATCCAGCCCGCGCTCAACGACGATAGAAAAACCCGCATTGGTTTTAAGCACACCAGGCGTCGTGGCGCAAACAACCAGCTGACAAAGTGGCTCACCTTTCGGCGTCAGCGCTTTCTCAAACACGGCATACGGCACCGACAGGTGAAAAGGGATGATGCCATTAAATACCACAATACCAATTTTCAACGTCATATCAGTCTCCATGTGCCAGCCAGTATAGAAGTCTGGCTGGCGACAGGGTTTAAGTCCGGTCTTATTTTGTGACTGGCAGTGCTATAACGTCTTCAGTGGTCATTATCTCAGCGAATACATCGGCAACACCGGCTAATGCCGCACGTTGCAGTGTTTTGTGATCCACCACGCCACCCTGACCATCATCCAGATCGCGTGTTGCTGTTGCATCTTCTGGAATAATCACGCTGTAACCCAGCGGTACGGCGTCACGTGCTGTAGACGAAATGCACATATGCGTCATCAGACCAATCACAATCACGGTTTTAATCCCTTTTTTCTTTAATTGCGCATCCAGATCGGTGCCAACAAAAGAACTGGGAGTCGTTTTGGTGATAATAGTGTCTTGGTCGGAAGGTTGCAGATCTTTATGGAATTGCGCATAGACAGATCCTTCGGCGAACAGGGGGCTATCCTTCGGCCCCAGATGACGCACGAAGTATACCGGCAGCCCGATATGATGGGCATAGCTGACCAGTTTTTGGCTATTCTTAAGGACTTTCTCGCCATCCGGGATAACCATCTGACCGCGAAAATCGTTTGATGCGTAATATTCGTTTTGAATATCCACGACGATTAACGCAGTGTCAGAAGCAGATAAAGATTGCGTTGCCGTTGCGCCCGTCATCGCGCGAATTGTTTTGCTATTCATCCGGGGTGTCTCCTGTTCGGTAGCGTAAGTGGAAAACGTACTTATCATGCCAATCAGCAATGCCGTACGAAAAATGGATATCTTCACGTGAATTCCCTCTGTGTTCTGTTCGGGAGCCATTATTTCGCACAGTCATCAACGACAGGAGTCACCTGGAGCACCAATACCGGTACTTTTGGGCCAATATGAGACGGTTACAACTGCGTAAATTTGCCAATCCAGGGGCTGCGGTTTTCACCGGACCACAGATGTAAAACCATCTCCCGGAACTTCTCCGCCGCCGGGCTTAGGGTTGTTTCCCGGCGCTGTACCAGCCCCAGGGTGCGGCGTATGACGGGTTCAATCAGCGGACGGCTGACCAGAATATGATGTTCATCGGTCGGCATCGCCAGGCTGGGAACGACAGAGACGCCGAGACCCGCTTCCACCATCCCCAGTGACGTTGACAGATGACGTACTTCATAAAACCAGTTCGGTTTCCAGGCCATTTTCTCGAACGCCTGATCGATAAGCGAACGGTTCCCGCTGGAACGCCTGACCCCAATCAGCTTCATGCCTGCCAGATCGTCCCAGGTCACCAGCGGTTTTTTCGCCAGTTCATTGTCGCGGCGACATGCCAGAACAAAAGGTTCGTTCACCAGCGGGGCAAAATCGATATTCGGATGTGTGATGTTTATCATATTTATACCGAAATCTGCGTCGCCATTTAAAACCGCTTCGAGACAATCGCTGGCACTGTGCTCAAGGATGCGGATCCGGATGTTTGGGTAGTCATTGTTATAATCTCGTATCACGGAAGGCAGGAAATAGAAGGCGGCTGTAGGGATACAGGAAACCGTAATAACCCCTGCCTGATGCGTCGCCATCTCTTTAATACTCAGGACTGAGCTTTCATAAAAATCGATTAAATTCTTTGCCTTAGGTAAAAATTCTCTTCCCACCGTTGTGAGCTTGACGCTGCGCGTTGAACGCTCAAACAGCGTGGTACCCAGACTTTCTTCCAGTTTTTGAATTCTTCGTGTTAACGCCGGTTGTGAAATATGAAGAAATTGCGACGCTTTTGTAAAACATCCGATTTCTGCAATTTTTACAAACGCTTGTATTCCCTGTAATTCATGTTGCATGTCTGCATCCCATTTTCGCTTTTCTTAAACCACGATAACGCAAGGGTTATTAATGTGCAAAACGTATTAATCCCGCTTTTTTTGACATTAGAGTTATCAACTGGAGTGTGAAAACCTTATTGCGCTCCTGATAAAAGTGAAATGAGAAAAAGACATGCTTAAGATCCCATGTGTATTAATGCGTGGCGGGACATCAAAAGGTCCCGTTATTCTGGCCAGCGACCTGCCAGCGGAAACCGAAGCGCGTGATGCGGTTTTACTCAGCCTGATGGGCGCGGGCCATGAACTTGAAATTGACGGTATTGGCGGAGGAAGTCCGCAAACCAGTAAGGTGGCCATCGTCAGTCCTTCTGACAGCCCGGACGCTGATGTGGATTATCTCTTTGCGCAGGTGATGGTCAACGAACGTCGCGTCGATACCACACCCAACTGCGGCAATATGCTCTGTGCCGTGGGGCCCTTTGCGATAGAAAAAGGGCTGGTGAAGGCGCAAAGCCCGGTAACGACGGTGCGGATCCGTAATCTTAATACCGGGACTCTGGTTGATGCGGAAGTGCAAACGCCAGATTTCCGGGTGGTGTATGAAGGCGATACCCAGATTGACGGTGTGCCGGGTACCGCTGCGCCCATTGGCTTAACGTTCCTGAATTCTGCGGGTTCTAAAACAGGAAAATTACTGCCAACGGACAGCGTGACAAACGAATTCGACGGGATAGAAGTCACCTGTATCGATATGGCGATGCCCATGGTATTGATTGACGCCTCAGCCCTGGGCAAAACAGGAGGAGAGTCACCCGCAGAGCTGGACGCTGATAAGGCTTTTAAAGAAAGACTTGAACATCTGCGTCGTCAGGCTGGCGCCGCGATGGGCTTAGGGGACGTGTCCAACAAAGTGATCCCTAAACCGGTTCTGCTCAGCAAGGCGCGTAACGGCGGAACGCTTCAGGTGCGCTATTTCATGCCACACACCTGTCATAAATCACTGGCGATTACCGGATCAATTGGTATTTCGACCGCGACGCTCATTGAAGGATCCGTCGCCGCGAAAATCATCGCCGACCGACCAAAGGAACGCTTCACCAATATTATTGATATCGAGCATCCAAGTGGAAAAATATCGGTGTCACTATTGAGGGAAGATAACAATATCGAAAATACCCGTGCGGCGGTTATTCGTACTACACGTAAATTATTTGAAGGCGTGGTTTGCGTACCTGAGAAAATGCTCTCTGAAGTTGATTAAATAAAGTCCAAAAAATATCTGTCTTACACAACGAATTTCTGTACCTTAACTATAATACTGAGGTTATTATGGCGTTAACGCATGCTAACAATACCCAGAAAGCATCTGAGCCGGTAAAAGCCAGCGCGCATATTCGCGTAATTCTGGCGCTGGCATTATCCGGGCTTGCTGAACTTGCTTCTCTGTTTTTTATTCAACCTCTGCTGCCGACGTTGGCTGTGGAATATAATGTGCCTGTCAGTCAGGTGAGTATTATCCTGTCAGCAGAAACGGCACTGCTGGCAATTGGCCTGTTATTTACCGGAACGTTATCCGATCACTATGGCAGGAAGCGGTTAATTATTATCTCCCTTCTGCTGGGCGGGATCCTGACGCTGCTCTGCCCGCTGGTGGAGTCCTGGGCGATGCTGGTGGCGCTGCGTGCGGTGATTGGTCTGGCGCTGAGCGGTATCGCGGCAGCGGCAACCGCCTACATTAGTGAGGAAGTCGCACCGGTAGCGGCAGGGATCGTCACGGGGTATTTTGTCTTCGGTAACTCGATGGGCGGTATGTCCGGCCGTATTGTTGCCAGCCAGCTTATCGATCACGTTTCCATTAATGTCATCTTTTACGGCTTTGCCGTCAGCCTGATTGCGGTTGCCATTCTGGTGAAATTCCTGCTGCCTGAATCCAAAAACTTTACCCCTACGCAGAACCTGAACGTGATGCGAATGGTGAAAGGGGCGGCAGCGCATTTCAAAAACAAAAATCTGGCGCTGGCGTTTGTCATCAGCTTTATTATCTTCGGCGCATTTACCTCTCTTTATAACTATCTGGCTTTCTTCCTGAAGGGTGAACCGTTCCATATTTCACCGGCTAATGCAGGTCTGCTCTCCTTTAGCTTTGCCCTGAGCTTCTTTACGGCTCCGCAGGCCGGTCGCTTATCCGCGAAATATGGCGCGATGAAAGTCTTGCGCGTGCTGTTCCTGATCATGGCCTTTGGCATGCTGCTGACGCTGACGTCGAATGTTGTCACCTTTATTGTGGGCGCGGTCATTTTTACCGGCTGTTTCTTCGGCTGCCACTCTATTGGCTTAAGCTGGGTCAGTAAAAATGCAACCCATGCAAGAGGCCAGGCCGTCGCGCTCTATTTATTCTTCTACTACATGGGCGGTTCGGTTATTGGTTTTATCAACGGTTTTGTTTTCCATTCAATGGGCTGGCTGGGAATGACAGGATTTATTCTGGCCTTACTCGGGGTTGGCGTTGTGGTGGCAACGTATCTGGCATCCGGCAATAAACTGGTGCTGGTACCCGCGCAGTCAGCAGAATAAAACATCAGGCAAGGTGTTCACGCCTCAGGGCGTGAACACAGAACGAATATGTACATCAATCGGGTATCATCATGAAATTAGCAAGTTATATTCATCAGGGCCGTAAAAGCTACGGGATTTATACACCATCCGGCATTATCGATTTGGGTAATAAAATCGGCCATCACTACGCGACGTTGAAAGATCTACTTCAGTGGGATGCGGTTGACGTTGCCAGGCAATATCTCGATTGCCCTGTGGATATAATGCCTGAAGAGATTACCTTTTTACCCGTTATTGAAGCGCCAGGAAAGATATTCTGCGTTGGCATGAATTACGCTGAAAAAAGAAAAGAGTTTGCCGAGACCAATAATGCGCCCACGCTGTTTATTCGCTTTCCTGATTCACAAACCGGGCATGCGCAGCCGGTGATAAAACCGGTTCTCTCCAGCGAGTTCGATTATGAAGGCGAGCTGGCCGTTATTATCGGTAAACCTGGCAGCCGGATTGACGTGAATGACGCACTCAGTCATGTCGCGGGATACAGCTGCTATATGGATGGTTCCGTTCGCGACTGGCAGCACGCCTGGTTCACTGCCGGTAAAAACTGGACGCAAACCGGCGCCTTCGGCCCCTACATGACCACGGCGGATGAGATCCCCGATCCACATGCATTGACCATTCATACCTGGCTGAACGGCATGCTGGTTCAGAATGACTCCACCGCCAGCATGATCCACAAAGTGGCGGATCTTATCGCCTACATCAGTACGTTCACCTCTCTCAGCGCTGGCGACGTCATTATTACCGGTTCGCCAGGCGGCGTCGGCAAAAAGCGTAATCCGCCGCTGTTTATGCACCATGGCGATCGCGTTGAAGTTGAGATCGAAAACCTTGGTCGCCTGATGAACACCATTGTGGAAGCTCAACCGCAGCCGGAAAAGCTCGCTGTCTAAACGCCCAGGAGAGAGAAGATGTTCAGCGCCAGAACACCCGAGTTTGAGGTTATTAACGCCGGTAACGCTCAGGCCAGAGAGGAGGTTGCCGCTTTCCTGGCCCGCAACGGTTTAGGTATTGATGACGATATTGCGCAATTTATTGTTGCCCGCTATCAGCGCCATCTTGTCGCCTGCACCGGCATTGCGGGTAACACGTTGAAGTGCATCGCAGTGGATGCGGGGTGGCGGGGCACGTCGTTAATCCTGACGTTAATCCACGAGGCCGAACTGCAGGCGGCACAGAACGGTGAACATCAACTCTTTCTCTTTACCTGTCCGGATAACGTGAAGTCATTTCGCGGATGCGGCTTTTATCCGTTGGTGACGGTCGGGAAGCGTGCGGCATTAATGGAAAATACGCCGGTGGGGATTCATCGTTATTGCAGCGAACTTCGCCGTCAACATCTCGTGCCGGGAAATACTATTGGCGCGATTGTGATGAACGCGAATCCGTTCACCCTGGGCCATCAATATCTGATCGAGCATGCAGCAAGCCGGTGCGACCACTTGCATGTTTTCGTGGTTCAGGAAGATGTCTCTGCGTTTTCATTTAATGAACGGTTCGCGATGGTCAGGGACGGTTCCCGGCATATTACTAACGTCACGGTGCATCCGGGGTCTGCGTATATTATTTCTCGCGGCACCTTCCCGGGCTATTTCCTGAAAGACAAGCAGGTCATTGATAAAGTCTACGCGGCCATTGACCTCCTGCTGTTCAGAAATTACATCGCCCCGGCGTTGAATATTCATCATCGTTTCGTGGGTACCGAACCGTTCTGTCCGTTAACCGCTGAATATAACCGGGCAATGCATCGCTGGCTGGAAGACGAAACCAGCGCGGCGCCCCGTATTTGCGTCCATGAAATAGAAAGAAAAACGGATGGCTTTAATGTGCCGGTCTCGGCTTCAGCTGTTCGTCGATTATTAAAAGAAAACAACATCGCTGCCGCCAGCCGCATGGTGCCAGCCACCACGCGCGCGTTTCTGAATAACGGGGTGCAGCATCAGCGTTGCTTATCCGAGCCGCTGACGGCAGCGGTTTAAGCGCATTACCACAGGAAAATGGATATGAAAATTGTACAAGCCGCGATGGCGGGAACGCTGGAGTCCAGCGACCTCATGGTTAAGGTCAGCCCCGATGAGAGCGGGCTGGACGTGGTCATCCACAGCGAAGTCTATAAGCAATTCGGCGACCGAATTGCAGGAGTGGTGAATGAAACGCTCTCTGCGTTCAACATCGAACAGGGGCAGATCATTATTGATGATAAAGGCGCGCTGGACTGCGTGATCCGCGCCCGCGTGCAGGCTGCACTGCTCAGAGGGACAGCCCGGGAAGACATTGCATGGGAAACGTTATAATGAAAAAGTTACGCCGCAGTATGTTATTTATTCCCGGTTCAAGTGCTGCCATGTTGTCGACGGCATTTATCTATAAACCTGACTCTATTATGTTTGACCTGGAAGATGCCGTGGCGCTGAAAGAAAAAGACAGCGCGCGCCTTCTGGTATTTCATGCTCTGCAACACCCGATGTACAACGATATTGAAACCGTTGTTCGAATTAACCCGCTAAATACCCCTTTCGGTTTGAAGGATCTTGACGCTGCCGTCAGGGCGGGGGTGGATGTTATTCGTCTGCCGAAAACCGACTCTCCGGAAGATATCTATCAGCTCGAACGTGAAATCGTCCGCATTGAAGAAACCTGCGGCCGTCCTGTTGGCTCCACGAAATTAATGGCCGCGATTGAATCAGCCGTGGGGGTTATTAACGCGGTCGCCATTGCGAAATCGTCCGACCGTTTAATGGGTATTGCGCTGGCCGCTTTTGATTATGTGATGGATATGCAAACCGAGCGGGGCGACGGGACAGAGCTGTTTTATGCGCGGTGCGCGGTATTACATGCCGCGCGCGGAGCCGGTATCGACGCGTTCGATGTGGTGTACGCCGACGTGAATGACGAGGCCGGTTTCCTGAAAGAAGTGGATCTTATCCGCCGGATGGGCTTCAACGGAAAATCGCTGATTAACCCGCGACAAATTGAAATTCTTCATAACGCCTACGCTCCCACCCAGGAAGAAGTGGATTACGCACAGCGCGTGCTTGCCGCTGCAGAAGAGGGCGAACGCAACGGACTCGGAGTGGTCTCGCTGAACGGCAAAATGATCGACGCGCCGATTATTAACCATGCCCGGGTTGTTATCGAACGCAAAAATGCCTCTGGCATTCGTCAGTAATCACCTTTTTTCGCAAGCGACAGGATGAATAATGAAAAATCTCACTGAAACCCTGCACCATATTCCCGGTACGCGTCGTGAATACGTCGCCTTCAGCGGCGCTAACGCGACGACGCCGTATCTTTCTGATACACAGCAAAAGTATCAGCGCAAACTTTTTGCCAGCGTGGACGAGGTGCTGGACCGTTGCGATCTGCATGACGGCATGACCGTCTCCTTCCATCACGCTTTCCGCGAAGGCGACAAGGTGATCAACTATGTGATGGATAAGCTGGCTCAGCGCGGTCTTAAAGGGCTCACGCTCGCGTCCAGTTCGTTAATGTCATGCAATACGCCGCTTATCGGGCACATTCGCAATGGTGTGATTGGCAAAATCTACACCTCCGGGATGCGTGGTGAACTCGCGGATGCGATTTCACACGGACTGATGGACGAACCGGTACAGATCCACTCCCACGGCGGACGGGTGAATCTGATTCAGAAGGGCGAAATTACCATTGATATCGCTTTTCTGGCGGTCTCCTGCTGCGATGAATATGGCAATGCCAGCGGCAACGGCGGTACCTCGCAGTGCGGCTCGCTGGGTTACGCCATGGTCGATGCGCAGTATGCCAAAAAGGTGGTCCTGCTTACCGAAACCCTGAAGTCTTTCCCTAATCTGCCGGCCAGTATCGTTCAGGATCGGGTTGACTATGTGGTGCAGATTGATAGCGTCGGCGATCCGGCCAAAATCAGCGTCGGCGCCGCCAGGGTGACCAGTAATCCACGCGAACTGATGATTGCCCGTTCTGCTGCCGACGTTATCGAACACTCTGGTTATTTCCGCAACGGCTTTTCCATTCAGACCGGTTCAGGTGCGGCATCCACCGCCTGTACGCGGTTTATGGAAGCCCGGATGCGCAAACACAATATTGTCGCCCGGTTCGCGCTCGGCGGGATCACCGGCAGCATTGTCGATCTGCATCAAAAGGGCTTAATTGAAAAGATCCTCGATACGCAAAGCTTTGACGGTGCGGCGGCGGCCTCCATGGCAGTCAATCCCAATCATGTTGAAATCTCCACTAACGTCTACGCCAACCCGGCGGCCAAAGCCGCCTGCTGCGACAGGGTCGATGTGGTCATCCTCAGCGCGCTGGAGGTGGACACTCGGTTCAACGTCAATGTCCTTACCGGTTCCGACGGGGTGATGCGCGGCGCGTCAGGCGGGCATTGCGACGTCGCGGCGGCGGCCAATCTCACCATTGTGGTTGCTCCGCTGATCCGCAGCCGAATTCCAACCGTTGTCCGGCAGGTTACCACCCTGGTAACACCGGGGGAGAGTATCGACGTTCTGGTTACCGATCACGGTATTGCCGTTAACCCGGCGCGCCCGGAGGTCCGTGAACGCCTGACTCACGCCGGGCTGACCGTCGTCGACATCGAGGCGCTGTATCAGAAGGCGTTGCTTATCTCGGGTGAGCCTAAGCCGGTGGCGTTTACCGACCGGATCGTTGGCGTGGTGCGCTACCGCGACGGCAGCGTAATTGATGTGGTTCACCAGGTGAAGGAGTGATCCCCATGACGGATAACGCATCGAATACCTCTGTTTCGCTGGAACAGGTGCTGACGTCAAAAGAGCAGCGCGCACGCCGACAGCAGGCGTGGCTGTTTCAGTCGGATCATACCGTGGTATCCGTCACGCTGGTCTGGCCGGGAGCGGTGAAGGATACCGGTCTGGCCCGACGGGTGATGGCCGTTGCGAATGAGGCGCTCGGTGAGCTATTCCGCACGCATCAGTGGACGGTCTGCCGCCAGCAGACCCTGCAGCCGGTCACCGGGCCGGAAGCGCTCTGGTCGGTGGCGGCCCCGGCATGGATGATCAAGCACGTCACCGCGCATCTCGAAGATAACCATCCTCTGGGACGCCTGTGGGATATCGACGTGTTGTGTCCGAAAACGGGACTGCTGAAAAGAAGCGCCATCCAGCAGCCGATGCGCAGATGTTTTATCTGTCATGAACCTGCTCATGTCTGCTCGCGTATGCGACGCCATTCCCTGCCCGAGCTTATGCGCGTAATTGAGGCGTTTACCGATGACTACTTCGCTTGCCAGCTGTAATACGCCAGCCCCCCAGCAGAGCGTCGCGGCGCTGGCGGTCGAGGCTCTGTACCGGGAAATCCGCTTAACCCCGAAACCGGGCCTGGTGGATCGCGAAAACAGCGGAGCGCATCGCGATATGAATTACGCGCTGTTTATGGCCAGTATCGCGGCCATTGCCCCGTCGTTCACCGCGTTCTTTAACGTCGGCAGGGAGACGGCCCGCCTTACCGGGCCGCAAACGCTGCGGGCAATAAGGCCGGTCGGTCTGGCCTGCGAGCAGGCGATGTTCAACGCCACCGGCGGGGTGAATACCCATAAAGGCGGCATCTTCTCCCTGGGGCTGCTCTGTGCCGCGGCGGGGCGTCTGACGCAAAGGCAGGAAAGCCTCACGCAGCGCAGCCTGTGCGATGAGAGCAGGACGATTTGCGCTGGCATCGTTGACCGGGAGCTGAAAAATCGCGGCGTTGCGAAAACGAAGGGCGAGCAGCAGTTCCAGGCATACGGTTTAACCGGTGCCCGAGGGGAAGCTGAAAGCGGTTTTGCCACCGTCCGCCACGCCGGGCTGCCTCACTTTGAAATGGCACTGCGCCAGGGAGCCTCTGAGGACGACGCGTTACTGAGGATGTTGCTCGGGCTGATGGCGGCGAATCCGGATACCAATCTTGTTTCACGGGGGGGACCCGAAGGGCTGAATTATGCCAGACGCTATTCCAGACGACTTTTAGCGGTGAAACATCTGACGCCGGAGAGATTAGTTCACGCCTTAACCCGCATGGACGCTCAGTTTATTCGCCGGAATTTAAGCCCGGGTGGGAGCGCAGATCTTATCGCCGTCGGATGGTTATTGTCACAGTTTCCCTCCGAATAATCGAAAAGGAAAACGTCATGATTGAACAACGCCTCCAGCAGCTCAGTAGCGTCTATACCGTGGTTCTGGTGCCGGGTCTGAGAGACAGCGATGAACATCACTGGCAAAGCTGCTGGGGGCGACGTTTTCCTTTCTGGAAGCGAATTCAGCAGAAAAACTGGTTCGAGCCCGATATTGAAAACTGGATCTCCGCCATTACCCGGGAGCTGGCGCAGTGCCCGCTGCCCGCCATCCTCGTCGGGCATAGCTTTGGCGCGCTGGCATCGTGTCGGCTGCTGCAAACACGACCGGTAAACGTCGCCGGGGTGGTGATGGTCGCACCGGCAGAGCCCGCGTTTTTCGGCCTTGAAGAGGCCATTCAGCCTGCGCCATTACCGGTTCCCTGCCTGATGTTTGCCAGCAGAAACGATCCCTTGATGCGCTTCTCCCGCGCGCAGTTCTGGGCTGCCTGTTGGAAGGGGCAGTTAATCGATATCGGCGAGGCCGGACATATTAATGCCGAATCTGGCCACGGTGAATGGCCTTACGGACTTGAACGACTAACAGAATTTTGTGAACAACTTTAGCTTTAACAGGAGAACCTATGTTAGATGATTACACTCAGCACCGGAACGTCCGCCAGGAGGCGGGTATTCCGGCGAAACCGTTAACAGCGGAACAGACAGCGGCGCTGATCCAGCGTTTACTTCACGATGCCCCGACACATCACCCGCAATTAATCGATTTATTAACCCACTGCGTCCCACCGGGTGTCGATCCTGCGGCAAAGTTAAAAGCAGAGTTTTTATTTAAGGTGGCGTTGCAGGACTACCGTGTTAACGGTCTCTCCCCCGAAGCGGCCACCACGCTGCTGGGTACCATGCAGGGCGGCTATAATGTCCAGCCGCTGATTGCGCTGCTTGACCATCCGGACCTGGCGCCGTTGGCCGCACAGCAGCTCTCTACGACCATCCTCATTTTCGAAAAATTCAGCCAGGTTGAAGCCAAAGCGATGGCCGGTAACATCCATGCGAAAGCGGTGCTTCACGCGTGGGCCAATGCCGAATGGTTTACCCGCCGCCCGGCGATGGCTGAAAAAATCACCCTGAAGGTATTTAAGGTGCCCGGTGAGACCAATACTGACGATTTGTCTCCGGCACCGGAGGCATGGTCACGGCCGGATATTCCGCTGCATGCGCTCTCCATGCTCAGTAACGCCCGGGAAGGGGTTGAGCCTGATGAACCCGGCGTGCGCGGGCCGTTGCGCCAGCTGGCAGAATTAAAAGCGGCTGGCTGGCCGCTGGTCTATGTTGGCGACGTTGTGGGAACCGGATCGTCACGTAAATCCGCCACCAACTCCATCTTATGGCACATCGGGAACGATATTCCTTTCGTGCCGAATAAACGCAACGGCGGGTTTGTGTTTGGCGGCAAGATCGCCCCCATTTTCTTTAATACGCTCGAAGATTCCGGTGCCTTGCCGGTAGAGATGGATGTCTCCACGCTGACGACCGGGATGCTGATCGATCTTTATCCCTGGAAAGGCGAAATTCGTGAGACCGAAAGTCAGCGTCTGGTGACGACCTTTACGCTTAAAACCGAGGTGCTGCTGGATGAAGTGCGTGCCGGCGGGCGGATCCCGTTGATTATCGGACGCAGCCTGACGGCGAAAGCGCGGGAATCGCTGAAGCTTGCGCCTTCTGAGGTCTTCCGCCAGCCTGCGGCACCTGCGCCTTCCACCGCCGGTTTTACGCTGGCCCAGAAGATGGTGGGTAAAGCCTGCGGCGTCGCGGGGATCCGTCCCGGACAGTATTGCGAGCCAAAAATTTCGACAGTCGGTTCACAGGATACCACCGGCGGGATGACGCGTGATGAGCTGACCGATCTGGCGTGCCTGACGTTTTCAGCCGATCTGGTGATGCAGTCTTTTTGCCACACCTCTGCGTACCCAAAGCCGGTGGATGTTCGGCTGCATGAAACGCTGCCGCAGTTTATCACCCACCGTAAGGGGGTGGCGCTCAAACCGGGTGACGGCATTATCCACTCCTGGTTAAACCGCATGCTGCTGCCGGATACGGTAGGCACCGGTGCTGATTCCCATACCCGTTTCCCGCTGGGGATCTCCTTCCCGGGCGGCTCCGGACTGGTGGCGTTCGCCGCGGCAACGGGCATTATGCCGCTGGATATGCCGGAATCGGTGCTGGTTCGCTTTAAAGGTGAGATGCAAAAAGGCATCACCCTGCGCGATCTTGTTCACGCTATTCCGCTGTATGCCAGAAAACAGGGGCTGCTGACGGTCGAGAAAAAGAATAAGCGCAATGTTTTCTCGGGCCGAATCCTCGAAATCGAGGGGCTGGAAGCATTAAGTGCAGAGCAGGCGTTTGAACTGGCCGACGCGTCGGCTGAACGGTCCGCTGCCGCCTGCGTGATGCGCCTGGCGGAAGAGAAGGTGGTGCAATACCTGCGCTCCAATGCGGCTCTGCTGCGCTGGATGGTTCAGCAGGGGTACGAAAACGCCACCACGCTTGAACGGCGTATCGCGGAGATTGAGGCCTGGCTGGCTAACCCGTCGCTGCTCTGCGCCGATCCAGATGCGGAATACGCGGCCGTCATTGAGATTGACCTCAATGAGATCACCGAACCGGTAGTCTGCGCGCCGGACGATCCGGATGATGCCCGTCTGCTTTCTGAGGTGGCCAGCACGCCGATAGAAGAGGTCTTTATTGGCTCCTGCATGACCAATATCGGCCATTTCCGGGCTGCCGGGACAATCATGGCCGAGGCCAGCGAAAGTCAGGCGCGTTTGTGGCTCGCTCCGCCGACAAAAATGGATGCCCAACAACTCTCTCGTGAAGGCTATTTTAATCAGTTTATTCAATCGGGCGCGCGCATTGAGCCCGCGGGCTGTTCACTCTGTATGGGGAACCAGGCGAGGGTGCGCGAAGGAAGTCACGTGGTATCAACGTCCACCCGAAATTTCCCGCATCGCCTGGGAACAAATGCCAAAGTCTTCCTGGCATCGGCTGAATTAAGTACCGTTGCGGCAATCCTGGGTAAAATGCCCACCGTTGACGAGTATTTTCGCTATACCGATAAACTTCGTGACGTCCATGAAAATATCTATCGTTATCTCAGTTTTGACACCCTGGCTGAATATCAAACCACAAAAGGTGATAATATCCAGATTGTTACCGTGTAATTCTTTATTATTTGTTCGATAAATATTATTTAGCCGGCAGAGACCTCTCGCAGGAGTGGTCTCTGCTCTTCAGGGACCCTTTTCTCATGGGTGAGATATGCTTAAATCCAATGTTTTAAAAACAATCTTACTTGCCATTATTATATTATTATCAATATTTATTCCTCCGCCTGATGGATTAACCAAAGAGGCGTGGATCCTGGCAGGCATTTATCTTTCCGCAATCGTAGGGCTGGTGATTAAACCCTATCCTGAACCTGTCATCATGCTGGTCGCGGTCGCATTAACCTGTTTTACCGTGACCAAATTCCCCGATTCTCCCGTGAAATCCATGGACGTTCTTAGCGGATACGCCTCAGGCACCACCTGGCTTGTGTTCAGCGCCTTTACCCTTAGCGCGGCGTTTGTCACCACCGGTCTGGGAAAACGCCTTGCCTACTGGTTTATCCTGAAATTTGGCAGCACGACGCTGAGACTGGGCTATGTAACCGCCTTGCTGGATTTGGTGCTGGCACCCGCCACGCCCTCAAATACCGCGCGGGCAGGTGGGGTGGTTTTCCCTATTATTAACAGTATCGCGACCGTACTGGGGTCAACGCCACAAGAGTCACCGTGCAAGGCCGGACGTTATTTAATGGTCAATGTCTATATGGTGACTAAAACGACCAGCTATATGTTTTTAACCGGTTTTGCCGGGAACGCATTAGCGCTACAGCTTATTTCCGAGATTTTCCATATTCATATTAGCTGGATCGGCTGGATGCTGGCGGGTGCCCCGTTGGGATTATTGATGCTGTGTATTATTCCCTATATTTGTTACCGCGTCGCCTCGCCGGAAATTAAAAAGATTGATAATGTCGCGATTGCGACTGATGGGCTGAAAAGCCTGGGGGCGATGAGTCTCAAAGAGAAAGGGCTGGTGGTGATTTTTATCGCCGCGTTACTGGGTTGGATCTTTTCTCGCCATCTTGGACTGAATGAATCCGCTGTCGCCATTATCGCGATGGGGGCCGCACTGCTGTTTAATATTATCGGCTGGAGTGATGTTCAGAAAAATAAAGGTGGCTGGAATACCCTGATGTGGTACGGCGGCATCATTGGTCTGAGCGCCACCCTGAGCAAAGAGGGCTTTTTCCGCTGGCTGGCTGATTTCCTGTCAGCGCATCTGGATTTCCTCAGCGCCGGTAATATGACCATCGTGATTATCGTGTTTCTCAGCGTACTGGTTCGCTATTTCTTTGCCTCCGGCGGGGCCTACGTGGCGGCCATGGTGCCGGTCTTCGCCACCGTGGGTCTGGTCACCGGCACGGCGCCCGTACTGCTGGCGCTTGCCATTCTGTTTTCCAACTCGTATGGTGGCTGTATCACCCACTATGGTGGCGCGGCAGGTCCAATTATCTTCGCCTCCGGCTATAACGACATTAAGTCATGGTGGACAATCGGCACAATCGTGGCGCTGGGCACGTTTTTAGTCCATATGTTCCTCGGCATACCGTGGTGGGGTTTCCTGATGCAGCACGGTATGCTGCAGTATTAATCGCCCGGTGGCGGCTACGCCTTACCGGGCCTACAGTCCACGCGGCGGCATTACTCGAAGGCATGTTGATATGGAAATCGTATTACGAAATAAATTCAGTTCATTGGGAATGTTTCTGGGGGGAATTGCACTCATTCTCTCAATCGTGCAGTTTTCATTTGGACCGTTTTCTCCAAAGCCGCCAGCGATTGAGGTTATTGTTGCTGAGAAAGTGTCGGCTGTAAAACAAGGGGTAATTGCGGGGCTAAAGGGAGAGCGTCCTGCTGCCCGAACCGAAAAAACGAAGGTTGATATTGACAGCATTCTTCTTAACGCCGGGACTATTCTCGCTGTTGTGGCACTGGGACTTTCGTTCATCGGAGGAATGTGTAAGGAGAGCCGTTGGGGTATCTCTGGGGCACTGCTATTCTCAGGGCTAACGCTTACCTTTCATGCTGTGCTGCTTGCGTTCGGGCTGATCGTCGCGGTGTTGTTGCTGTTATTTATTCTCTCTCTGCTAACCGGAGGTTCACTAAGTTGATTTCAGCCCGGTGGCGGCTACGCCTTACCGGGCCTGGAGGAACCGGAACGTAGGTCGGGTAAGGCGTAGCCGCCACCCGACAAAATCATCGGCGATCAGCGGCATCACGCGCCCAGGTTGCCCAGCCCGTCCTTCAGGAGTATTAACCCAATTCGAGGGAGATCAGCTTGTCGAGATGCTGATTAAACGCCGCGTCATCCATCTCAGGCATATTCAGGACATACATCCCGTCAAGACCACACACCAGCCCGATCAACCGCCAGGCAATATTTTCCGCTCGATCGGTAAGCGTAAACGCGTTGGCCTCCGCCCCCGCGCGGATAATCGCCACGGTCTCCTGATGCCACATCTCCATGGTCATCACATAGGCGCTTTTAATGTCAGCGTCGCGGCTGGCCAGGAGCTGCGCCTCCCGCCACAGGCGAATATAGGGCTCAAACCCGCCATCATCGCTGCCGAGCATAGCGTGCAGCCGCTCCCGCCAGCTGGCGTTTTCACCCACCACGTCGGCATCCAGTAGCGCACGGATCAGCCGCACGAAGGCCAGCGATTTTAGCTCCCCACCGGAGGTAAAATGATGGTGAACCTGTCCGGTCGCGACCCCGGCTTCAGCCGCAATGCGGCGTACCGTCATGGCCGTCAGTCCTTCAGCCAGCGCCACGCGCATGGCGGCCTGTAAGATGGCTTCCCGCCGTTCATCCTTGCTCAGATATCGCATGTTGACTCACTCTCAATGGGAACGAAACGAGTGTAACAAAAAGCTGGACACGCGTTCAACTTTCCGTAGGATCGCATTCTGGACATGTGTCCATATTTGCAATGAAAAGGAAATTTATGTTTGGTCAGTGGTTAGCGTTAGTGATTATCGTGCTGGTGTATATTCCGGTGGCGATCGACGCGACGGTGCTGCACGTGGCGGCGCCGACATTGAGCATGACGCTGGGCGCCAGCGGCAATGAATTGCTGTGGATCATTGATATTTACTCGCTGGTGATGGCGGGAATGGTGCTGCCGATGGGTGCCCTGGGCGATCGGATTGGTTTTAAACGACTGCTGATGATGGGCAGTACGCTGTTTGGCCTGTCGTCCCTGGCGGCCGCGTTTGCCCCGTCGGCAGGATGGCTGATAGCGGCCCGCGCCTCGCTGGCAATCGGCGCGGCGATGATCATTCCGGCTACGCTTGCCGGGATCCGTACGCTGTTTGTCGATGCGCGTGATCGTAACATTGCGCTTGGCGTCTGGGCGGCGGTGGGGTCCGGTGGCGCGGCGTTCGGTCCGCTGATCGGCGGTATGCTGCTTGAGAATTTTTACTGGGGATCGGTATTCCTGATCAATGTCCCGATCGTGCTGGTGGTGGTTTCGCTGGCGGCGCGTTTTGTACCCCGTCAGCAGGGGCGTCCGGAGCAACCCCTCAATATTAGCCATGCAATCATGCTGATTGTGGCGATTTTGCTGCTGGTCTACAGCGCTAAAACCGCGCTTAAAGGTGTGCTCTCGCCGTGGCTGGTTGTCAGTGCGCTGGTTGCTGGCTCGGTGCTGCTGTTTGTCTTCGTGCGTATTCAGCTTCGCGCCCGCGTGCCAATGATCGACATGCGCCTGTTCTGCCACCGCATCATTCTGAGCGGCGTGGTGATGGCGATGACCGCCATGATTGCCCTGGTCGGGTTTGAGCTGTTGATGGCTCAGGAGCTGCAGTTTGTTCACGGCTTCACGCCGTTTGAAGCGGGGATGTTCATGCTGCCGGTGATGGTCGCCAGCGGGTTCAGCGGGCCGATAGCAGGTTTCCTGGTCGGGCGTTTAGGGCTGCGCATCGTCGCGGCTGGCGGTATGGGGCTCAGCGCCGTCAGCTTTATCGGCCTGTCGTTGCTCGACTTCAGCACGCAGCAGTGGCAGGCGTGGGGGCTGATGGTGCTACTCGGCTTCAGTGCCGCCAGCGCGCTGCTGGCCTCGACTTCCGCCATTATGGCTGCCGCGCCGAAAGAGAAGGCCGCTGCCGCAGGAGCGATTGAAACCATGTCCTATGAGCTGGGGGCCGGGCTGGGGATCGCCATTTTTGGCCTGCTGTTGACCCGCAGCTTCTCGGCGTCGATTGAGCTGCCGGAGGGGCTGCACGCTTCTCTGGTCGATAAAGCCGCGTCGTCTATTGGTGAAGCGATGAAGGTGGCGCAGGAGCTGACGACGCCTCTGGCAGAATCGGTGATTGAGGCGGCAAAAAGCGCGTTTATCACCTCGCACAGCGTGGCGCTGGGCAGCGCGGGAGGCATGCTGCTGTTGCTGGCCGTGGGGATCTGGTTTAGCCTGGCGAAGGTGCCGAAGTCCTGAAACACACCCGGTGGCGCTGCGCCTACCGGGCGTGCGGGCGCGGTGTCGTAAAGCCGGGCAAGCACCCGGCTTATTTTTCCTGGGCGGCGGCCAGCACGCTGTGCAGCAGCACGTTTGCCCCTTTCTCTGACCATTCCGGCAGGATCCTCTCTGCTTCGTTATGGCTGATGCCCTTCACGCAGGGGATGAAGATCATGCTGGCAGGCGCGACTTTGCTGACATAGCAGGTGTCGTGCCCCGCGCCAGAGACCATCGGTTTCGACGAATAGCCCAGTTCGGCCACCGCCTTCTCCGTACGCGCCAGACATGTGGTATCAAACGCAATCGGCGCATAGTCAAAAATGCGCTCAACGACAGCCGTCACGCCGCGCAGGATGAGGCTTTCAGCCACTTTATGCAGCGCAGCTTCCATGGCTTCCAGTGCCGCCTGCGAAGGATGGCGAAACTCCACGCTGCATACCACACGAGAGGGCACGACGTTGCGCGAGTTCGGCGTAACCTGCGCCATACCGATCGTCGCGCGTCCGTCTGGCGCATGCCGATAGCCAATCTCTTCCACCTTCAGCGCCAGCTCCGCAAAGGCGGTCAGCGCGTCGCGACGGCTGTGCATTGGCGTCGTTCCGGCGTGGGCGGCGAATCCGTCCAGCGTCAGGGTAAACCAGCGCTGGCCCATGGCGGCGCGGACGAGCCCGATATCCAGACCTTCATCTTCCAGAATCGGGCCCTGTTCGATATGCAACTCATAGCAGGCGTGAACCGGAAACGCGCGGGCCGGTATGTCTCCACGATAGCCTATCTCTTCAAGCGCCTCGCGAACGGTCACGCGTTTGCTGTCCATTCGGGCGTAAGCAAATGCCTCGGTAAGCTGGCCGGCCCAGACGCCTGAGGCGAGCATGGCTGGCGCAAAGCGGGCACCTTCTTCGTTGGTCCAGTTCACCAGCACAATGTCACGTTCCGTCTCAATGCGATGATCATTGAGGGTACGCAGCAGTTCCAGCCCGGCCAGCACGCCGTAAACCCCGTCGTAGTTGCCGCCGAGCGGCTGGGTATCCACGTGCGATCCGGTCATGACCGGCGCAAGCTCGCGGTTTTTCCCCGCACGGCGGATAAACATGTTGCCCATGCGGTCGACGTCGCAGGTAAATCCGGCGTCCAGCGCCCAGTCGCGCAGCAGGTTACGCGCAATACGATCTTCCGCGCTGAGTGCCAGACGGGTCACGCCACCGGCGGGCGTCCCGCCGATCTGCGCCATCATCGCAAGCGTTGACCAGAGCCGTTCGGCGTTGACGCGGATCATGGCTTGTCCTTAGTGCTGCGGTAGCGGAAATCACAGCATGCGCCGCCCTGCATGATGGTGGTGGTGCGGGTCAGTTTCACGTCCGGGGCATAGCCGACGATGAATTTTTCATCGCGCGCGCAGGAGAGCAGGTGACCAATTTCGCCCAGCCCCATTTCGTGATACATCTCCGCGTAGCGGCAGCGGGTCACGTTGTAGTTGTACTGCTGGTCGTCGGCGTCGATCACCTTCACGTCGAGGGCGTTATCTTTTTCCCACAGATACTGCAGAGCGATAAAGCTCTTCACGTCCGCGCCGTTGGGCTCTTTGCTGGCAAACGCTTTGCCCGCGTCAATCGCGGCCTGCTCAATGGCCTCGCCAATCACCGCCTGGGCGCGGGTTTTCCCTATCTCGCGCACCAGGATTTCATAAATTGGCTTAATAATTTCGGCTTCAATTTTGCGGCGGGCGAGAATGCCCAGCTCGTTATTATCACTCATCACATTGCCTCGCTGCGTTACTTCGCTTTTGCGCCGCCCAGCACGGTCTGCGGCTGCCATTTGCCGTCGACAACCTTGTAGACCGTGAACGACGGTGATTTCAGGTTGCCTTCGTTATCAAACGCAATCTGGCCGGTGACGCCAGCGTAGCTTATGGCACGCAGGGCAGGCAGATACGCGGAAGGATCAACGGAGTCTGCTTTTTCCATCGCCGCCACCAGCACGCGGGTGGCGTCATAGGCGAACGGAGCGTGCAGTTCGATATGGGTGTGGTAGCGGGACTGATACGCCTGCTCGAACGCTTTACCGCCCGGCATCTGGTCAACGGGCAGACCCGGCTCCAGGGCGACCACGCCTTCTCCCTCTTTTTGTGCCAGCTGCAGGAACGTCTGGCTGACGAATCCGCCTGCGCCCATCAGCGTGGCGTTCATGCCCAGCTGTTTGATGCGGCGCGCCAGCGGTGCGGCCTGGCTGTCGACGCCGCCGAAGAAGATCAGATCGGCATTTTTACTGCGAATGGCGGTCAGTACGGCGCTGAAATCGACCGTTTTGTCATCCACGTACTGACGATCGACAATCTTCACGCCCTGTGCTTCAAGCGATTTAATAAACTGGTCTGCCAGACCCTGACCAAAGGCTGTACGGTCGTCGATCACCGCAATGCGTTTGGCTTTCAGGGTGTTCACCGCGTACTGTCCGGCAAGCTGGCCACCGTCGTCGTCGTGCCCCATCACGCGGAAGCTGGTATCAAAACCCTGTTGAGTATAGGCATGACCGGTCGCGACCGGTGCCACCTGTGCGATGCCGGCATCATGATAGACGCGGGCCGCCGGAATGCTGGTACCGGTGTTCCAGTGGCCGACCACGCCCGCCACGCCGCTGTCCACCAGACGCTGCGCCACGGCAACCGCGGTGCGCGGATCGGACTGATCGTCTTCGGACTGCAGTGTGAAAGTCACCGCTTTGCCGCCGATGGTCGGGTGCTGTTTGTTGATGTCATCGATCGCCAGCTGCGCGCCATTCTCCAGATCTTTACCGATACGGGCAGACGGGCCGGTGAGCGGGCCCGCCAGACCGATAACCACGGTTTCACTGTCGGCGGCTCTGGTGGCCGTTGAGGCGAACCCACCGAGCAGAATAGCGGCGCTTAGCGCACTGATTTTTACTGTTTTCATTGTATTTCCCTGGTGTTGGCTGGTGTTGTTAAACGGGCATTTCGCCCAGATAAATCTGTGCAATCTGGTCGTCATCAAGCAGCGCTTTCGATTCGCCATGATGAACGATGCTGCCGCTGTCCATCACCCATGCGCTGTCGGTCACTTCCAGCGCCAGGCGAGCGTTTTGTTCGATCAGCAGCAGGGCAACCCCGCGCTCGCGCAGGCTGGCAATAACCGCAAAAATGTTCTCCACCATCTTCGGGGCAAGGCCCATCGACGGTTCGTCGAGGATCAGCAGGCGCGGCTGGCTGAGCAGGGCGCGGTTCAGGGCCAGCAGCTGTTGTTCACCGCCGGACAGTAGCCCGGCGAGCTGGTGCTGCCGTTCGCCAAGACGGGGGAAACGCTCGAAAATCGCCGCCATCTCCTGTTTTACCGTGACAGTGTCACGTCTGAGCCAGGCCCCCATCTGCAGGTTTTCCAGAACCGTCATGCGGGAGAAGATCCCGCGGCCCTCCGGGACCATCACCAGCCCGTCGCGCAGCAAGGTGTCAGGGCGCAGTTTGCGTACCGCTTTACCGTTGAATTCAATGCTGCCGCCAAAGCGTTCCAGCCCGGTAATGGCGCGCACGGTGGAGCTTTTCCCCGCGCCGTTAGCGCCGATGAGCGTAGCCTGTTCACCCTCGTGCAGGGTAAAGGAGACGCCGCGTACGGCCTGAATGCCGCCGTAATGCACGTCCAGACCTTCGACTTTCAGGAGTTCAGACATGGGCGCTACCTCCAAGCCAGGCGGCGATCACAAGAGGGTCGCGGCGCACGCTTTCCGGCGTGCCGCAGCCAAGCGTTTTGCCGTAATCCAGCACCGTCAGACGATCGCAGATATTCATCACCAGCTTGACGTCATGCTCAATCATCAAAAGGGTTTTGCCGTCATCGCGGATGCGGATGAGCAGCTCGCCGAGGGCCACTTTTTCCGCCGCGTTCATCCCGGCGGCGGGCTCATCCAGCGCCAGCAGAAGCGGATCCGTTGCCAGCGCGCGGGCGATTTCAAGACGGCGCTGGTGACCATAGGCCAGATCGCAGGCGCGATAGTGGGCGAACTGCGCAATGCCGGTATAGTCCAGCCAGTGCCACGCCTGCTCGCGGGTCTGCCGCTCTTCCGCGCGGGCGCGCTTGTGGCGGCTCAGCGCGGCCCACAGACCGTTACGGGTGCGCACGTGGCGGCCCACCATCACGTTTTCCAGCACCGACATATCGTTAAAGAGGCGCACGTTCTGGAAGGTGCGCGCAATCCCGGCGGCAGTGACTTTCTCAATGTGCTTCGGGAAATAGGGCTTACCGGCAATCGAAAACTCACCGCTGTCCGCCGGATACAGCCCGGTGATCAGGTTAAAGCAGGTGGTTTTCCCGGCCCCGTTGGGGCCGATCAGACCGTAGATCTCGCCCTTGTCCACGGTGATTGAAACATCATCCACGGCCGTCAACCCGCCGAAGCGTTTTGACATGTTGCGTACGGTTAACAGACTCATGCCTTCACCTCCTTGTGGCGTACCGGCCAGATGCCGGCAGGACGCACCAGCATCACCAGCACCAGTGCCAGGCCGTAGAACAGCTGACGCAATACTTCCGGGTCTATCAGCACCGTACCGAACAGCGCCTGCTGCACCGGTGCCGCCTGGCTGCGCAGCAGTTCCGGCAGGGCGGTGAGCAGTATCGCGCCGAGGATCACGCCCGGAATGTGTCCCATCCCGCCCAGCACCACCATCGCCAGCACGGCGATGGATTCCTGCAACGTGAAGGATTCCGGGGAGACAAAGCCCTGAAACGCGCCGAACAGTGCGCCCGCCACGCCGCCAAAAGAGGCGCCCATCGCAAAGGCCAGCAGCTTATAGTTACGCACGTTGATCCCCATCGCGCGGGCCACATCCTCATCTTCACGGATGGCGTGCCAGGCGCGGCCGATACGGGAATGCTGCAGACGCAGGCAGACGAAAATGATCGCCACAATCACCAGCATCAGCAGGTAGTACCACAGCCAAAGCGCGGGCACCTTGACGCCGAACCAGTGGTATACGCCGCTGAACTTCAGGCCGAACAGGTTCAGCGTGTCCACTCCGGTAATGCCCTTTGCACCGTTGGTGATGTTTACCGGACGGTCGAGGTTACGCATCAGGATGCGGATAATCTCCCCAAAGCCGAGGGTCACTATCGCCAGATAGTCGCCACGCAGCTTCAGCGTGGGGGCACCCAGCAAAATGCCGCAGACTGCCGCAACCAGCGCGGCGAGCGGAATAATGAGCAGGTAAGAGGTATGCAGCCCGTCCGGGAACCAGACTCCGAGGATCGGGAACACCGCCAGCAAGTGTGGCGACGCCATCAGCGCCGCGAGGTAGGCCCCGACCGCGTAAAAGGCGATAAAGCCCATGTCCAGCAGGCCGGTGTAGCCGACCACAATGTTGAGCCCCAGCGCCAGCATGATGTAGAGCAAGGCGAAGTCGATAACGCGCACCCAGTAGTTGCCGCCGAGCTGCGTGGCCACCACGGGCGCAATCAGCAGCGCGAGGCAGAATAACGTCATGCCGGAACAGAACTTGCGCGAGGTCGCCGGAGCCTGGAGTTGAAGAGTTGTCATAGTGCCCCTTACGCTCTGTTTGCCACGCGCTCGCCCAGCAGGCCTGCCGGACGGAAGACCAGCACCAGGATCAGCACGATAAACGCAAAGACATCCTGATAATTGCTGCCAAACACGCCGTGGGTCAGCTCACCCAGATAGCCCGCGCCCAGCGCTTCGATAATGCCGAGCAGGATCCCGCCAATCATGGCGCCACGAATGTTACCAATGCCCCCCAGTACGGCGGCGGTAAAAGCTTTGATTCCGGGTAAAAAGCCCATCGAGAAGCTGGCGTTACCGTAGTTGCTGGCCATCATCACGCCGGCCAGCGCGGCAAACGCGCCACCAATGGCGAACGTCAGGGTGATAATGGCATTTGGGTTAACCCCCATCAGCGTGGCCACGCGCGGGTTTTCCGCCACGGCGCGCATGCCACGACCCAGGCGAGTGTATTCCACCAGCAGCCACAGCCCGGTCATCACTGCAAGCGCCAGCGCCACGGTGACAATGCCGGTGACGGTCACAATCGCAGGCGGATGCAGTTCGCTTCCCGAGGTAACGGCAATGGGGTCCATGGGCAGGATCTGCGGGAACATTAATGGGTTGCGCGTCCAGATAATCATTGCCACGGTTTGTAGCAGGACCGAGACGCCGATACCGGAGATCAGCGGCGCCAGGCGCGGGGCATTGCGCAGTCGGCGATAGGCAAAACGTTCCACGGCCATGGCCAGAAGGGAGCAGACGACCATGGCAATCGCCAGAGCCAGGCCAAGCTGCAGCAGCAGCGGCATATGAGGGAAGGTGGCATTCAGGGCGTTAATGGCGGAGAGCGTGGTGAGCGCACCGACCATAAGAATATCGCCGTGAGCAAAGTTAATAATGCGCAAAATGCCATACACCATGGTATAGCCCAGCGCGATCAGCGCGTAAATGCTTCCCAGCATCACACCGTTGATCAATTGTTGTATGAGTGTGTCCAACGTCTGTACCCGCAAAGTGCTCTTTCTGCGGCTACCTTCCGATAAATGAATTAAATTGTAAAATACACATATATTATTTCTTATGATAAACCGGTATTGCGTTATCTCTATGATTTATATAAATATAGTCAATCACTGCTTTCGGCAGAAAAGCGTAAAGAAATCAACATATGAATAAAACAGAACAATTTGACGTTCTCCCGGCGTATGCAGAAAGTCGTCTGGCGAACGACCCGCCGCTTCGGGCTGTGCGCGCGTTTGAAGCCATCGCCCGGCTGGGCAGCGTCACGCTGGCCGCGCAGGAGCTGGCGATCTCACCGTCAGCCGTGAGCCATCAGCTCAGGGTGCTCGAAGGGTATCTGCAAATGCCGCTGACGGAGCGTCAGGGGCGCAGGCTGGTGTTAAGTCAGCACGGACGTGAATATTACCGTTCAATCCGGGCGGCCTTTAACGTGTTGCGTCAGGCGACGGAGCACCTGGCAGAGCAGGCGCAAACGCGACAGGTCACTATCAGCCTGATCCCGCTTTTTGGTATGGGGTGGTTTATTCCGCGGTTGCCCGCTTTTATGCGCGCCAATCCGCAAACCGAAATTAACGTGGTGTATGCCAACCATCGCAACTATCTGAGCGATGCGTCGGATATGTCGATTCGTTTTGGCAACGGTCAGTGGGCGGGTTATCAGAGTGAAAAGCTGATTTCCGGACAGATGGTACCGGTGTGCAGCCGCACATTTTTGCGCATCCACGGCCATATCGACACCCCTGAACAGCTGCTGCAAATGCCACTACTGCACGATGAGGAGCGAACCAGCTGGCCGCAGTGGTTTCAGTTGCAGGGGGTAAAACGTCCTCTCCGGCGCAGCGGCCCTCTGTTCGAGGACGGGCTGTTGACGCTGGCGGGCGTGCAGGCCGGGCTGGGTTGCGCGTTAATGCGTGAACCCCTGATTGCACCGTATCTTGAGAGCGGTGAACTGGTGAAGATCCTTGACTTACCCATTGATGACGGGCGCGACTATTACCTCTGCGTGCGTTCAGATTCAGAGATGACCGAGGACGGTAAGCTGCTGCAAAACTGGCTTCGTCGGGAAGCCGGTGTTCATCCTGTTACAGCGTAAGCAGGCAGTGTTTATCCAGCGCTTCAATTTCTGCGCCGGTGTAGCGCGCGTATTGCCCGGTCAGACCAAAAAACGCCGGTTGGGTTTCGGTATAGATTTCTGCTGCCAGCACCAGCCGACGTCGCTCATCTTCGCTCATCTCAAGCAGTGTCCAGGGAATGAAATAGCGCGAAGCTGAAGTCAGTTTGAACCACAGTGGGCAGCCGCAGCCGGGGCAAAACCCGCGCTCTCCACGATCCGATGAACTGAAATGAGAAGGGGCGATGGAGTCCTGCTCGACAAGCGGCTGGCCCGACGCCTCCACATACATGGCGATCCCCCCGGACCACTTCTGGCATTGCGTACAGTGGCAGGCGACCACGTCGAAATTGTTGAGGCTCACGCTGAATTGACTCATTCCGCACAAGCAGCGTCCTTTGAAAATGTGCATGGCGTACTCCTTTTTGACGCCAGAAATCCGTATAAAAAAAGCCAGCCACATGGGCTGGCTTTCTGGCGTGGCATATCTTAGAACTGGTAGGTCAGACCTACAGCGACGATGTTATCGGTCGCTACGCCAGTTGCTTTGGTGAAGCTGTTGTCGTCAACCAGGTTGATTTTGTAATCAACATAGGTAGACATGTTTTTGTTGAAGTAGTAGCTCGCGCCAACGTCAACGTATTCAACCAGATCCTGGTCGCCGTATGAACCCAGGTCTTTACCTTTGGATTTCAGGTAAGCGATGGATGGACGCAGGCCGAAGTCGAACTGGTACTGAGCAACAACTTCAAAGTTCTGTGCTTTGTTCGCGATATAACCATCACCGAAGTTGGTCATGTTGCGGGTTTCAGAGTAGGTGGTTGCCAGGTAGATGTTGTTCGCATCGTATTTCAGGCCAGCAGCCCATACTTCTGCGTTTTCACCGCCAGCGTTAACGGTGTTTGCAACGCGACCGGCAGCAACCTGACGGTCAGTACGGTCAGATTTCGCGTAGGTTGCGCCAACACCGAAGCCGTCCATTTCATAGGTAGAAGACAGACCCCAGCCGTCACCGTTCGCTTCGGTGATGTCATTACGGTCGTTTTTACCCTGGTACTGAGCGGCAACGTTCAGACCGTCAACCAGACCGAAGAAGTCGGTGTTACGGTAGGTTGCAACGCCAGTCGTACGGCCAGTCATAAAGCCATCAGTCTGAGTCCAGGTATCGCCACCGAACTCTGGCAGAACGTCAGTCCATGCGCCGATGTCGTAAGCAACACCGTAGTTACGACCGTAGTCGAAAGAACCGAATTCGTTGAATTTCAGACCTGCGAAGGCCAGACGGGTTTTGTTGCCGTCAGAGCCCTGAGATTCAGAACGGTTGCCTTTGAACTCATATTCCCACTGGCCGTAACCGGTCAGCTGATCGTTGATCTGAGTTTCGCCTTTGAAGCCCAGACGAACGTAAGTTTTGTCGCCGTCGTTATCGCTATCGTCAGAGAAATAGTGCAGACCTGTCACTTTACCGTACAGATCCAGCTTGTTACCGTCTTTGTTATAAACTTCAGCCGCGTTTACAACGCCTGCTGCCAACATGGAAGTCACTGCCACTGCAACTAATTTAAGTTTCATCTTAAATATTCCTTATAATTTTCTTCAGTATTTCCTGAGCCACTTTGAACGATTTCTAAACGAGGCTGATCGTCAATGGCATGTTATTTTTAAAAATCTTGTAGTCGCCTTTCAATAATAAGTTTCAAATTATTAGCAATAATTTCAGTTAGTGTGATCGAGATCGGATTAATGAGCGTGATAGTGAATGAATTGGTGGGTATTTGCGCAATTTTCCGGGGATTTTATTGCGGGCAATATAGTTTCGTTGTGGTTTTATAATATGCGGTAATTATCGGTATATTCGTTCTTTGTCTTGCAAAAACTTACCTTAATACCCTGTTAACCCTGTTTTTTGGCCCTAAATCAACGGCATTTTCGAGGTGTGAGCAGAAATACACAGAAACATACTATTGCACTTCGTGCTATTAAAAAGGTGAGTATTTGCATGGAACTAATCACGCAGCGGTGTCAATTTGTGTCAATAACAGACAACGTGTATTTACGAAAGGGCGATAATATAAACAGAATATAAATACCTCTTCGGCTGTCCTGAAGAGTATTCTGGCGTGATGATATTAAATTTATGTTAATAATTTGTTGTCGGGCTGAATATAACCCGACAGCAAAATCGACATTATTGTTTTGTCGCGTACCAGCAGAGTAATGACCCGGCGCAGACCATTAGCGCGCCTTGCCAAAAGGAGAATGAGAGGGGCGAACTCAGCACGGCGGCGGCAAGCGCGGCTGAAAGGACCGGGGTAAAATAGGAAATGGCCGCCAGTATCGTGACGTTCCCGTGAAGAATGCCAATATTCCAGGCGGCATAACCCAGACCAAGGGCAACCCCGCACATCACAAGTTTCACCACCACCGGAAGGGTGAATACCATATCGGGCTGTTCACTCAGAGCATATTTCATCCACAGACTCAGTGCGGTCAGCAACACAAACAGCGTGATACCGTTTTGCCCCTGCGCAAATTTACGCGTAACGGTGCAGTAGGCCGCCCAGATAAATGCTCCGGCAAATGCCAGCGCATAGCTCAGCGGGCTGGAGATGATATTGCGGGTTATTTCATCAAGGTGTAATCCCTGTTCACCGCCTAATACCCAGCAGACTCCCAGCAATGAGATGGCTAACCCCGGGATCACCCACAGGGTGGATTTTTGTCCGTTGAACAAAATAGCGAAAACAATGGTCAGGCTTGGCCAGAGGTAATTGACCATGCCGACCTCAATGGCCTGCGATCGCGTGGCGGCATAACCCAGCGACAGCGCCAGACATATTTCGTAGCTGACAAACAGAACGCTGCCCGCAATAAGGTACCGCGACGAAAACCGTCTGACATCAGGAAATCCTACCGTCACCAGACACAGTAATCCGCTGAGGGTGTATATCATCGCCGCACCGCCTACCGGCCCCAGCCCTTCGCTCACGCTGCGAATAAGGCCGACCATGGTGCTCCATAACAGTATTGCCGCCAGCCCAATAAGCGTTGCTCTCTTTCTGTCCATGACTTCGCCATTGCTAAAAAACAAAGGGAAAATGTAGCGCATTCATCCTGACGCTGTCGCGAATTATTCTCTTAAGCCGTTAATCAAAAAGAGGTATTTAACCGTAACGGCAGTGACTATTAAGGGGGTGAAGGCAGGCGACCTTGATTTGACTCAAAAAAATCAGGGGCTTTGCTGTTAGTTTGCGCCACGAAGTCTTATCAGATAACGAGGACAACAATGGACGTCAGCCGCAGACAATTTTTCAAAATCTGCGCGGGCGGTATGGCCGGAACAACAGCCGCTATGCTGGGGTTTGCTCCCAAAATGGCACTGGCTCAGGCACGCAACTATAAGCTGCTGCGCGCAAAAGAGATCCGTAACACCTGCACATACTGCTCCGTAGGTTGTGGGCTTTTAATGTATAGCCTGGGCGATGGCGCGAAGAACGCCAGAGAAGCGATTTACCACATTGAAGGGGACCCGGACCATCCGGTAAGCCGCGGGGCGCTGTGTCCGAAAGGGGCGGGGCTGCTGGACTACGTTCACAGCGACAACCGCCTGCGCTACCCGGAATACCGCGCGCCAGGTTCAGACAGATGGCAGCGTATCTCCTGGGATGAGGCCTTCTCTCGTATTGCCAGATTAATGAAAGCCGACCGCGACGCCAACTTTACTGAAAAGAACGCGCAGGGCGTGACGGTCAACCGCTGGCTTTCGACCGGCATGCTGTGTGCCTCTGCGGCAAGTAATGAAACCGGCATGCTGACGCAAAAATTTGTACGCTCTCTCGGCATGCTGGCGGTAGACAACCAGGCGCGCGTCTGACACGGACCAACGGTAGCAAGTCTTGCTCCAACATTTGGTCGCGGTGCGATGACCAACCACTGGGTTGATATCAAAAACGCAAACGTCGTGGTGGTGATGGGCGGAAACGCCGCTGAGGCTCATCCGGTGGGCTTCCGCTGGGCGATGGAAGCGAAAAACAATAACGATGCGACGCTTATCGTCGTCGATCCGCGCTTTACGCGTACGGCATCGGTGGCGGATATCTATGCGCCGATTCGCTCCGGGACGGACATTACGTTCCTCTCTGGCGTTCTGCGGTACCTGATAGAAAACAACAAAATTAACGCGGAATACGTTAAGCACTACACCAACGCGAACCTGCTGGTGCGGGATGATTTTGCCTTTGAGGACGGCCTGTTTAGCGGCTATGACGCCGAAAAACGCCAGTACGATAAGTCCTCCTGGAACTATCAGTTTGATGAAAACGGCTACGCGATGCGCGATGAAACGCTGACGCATCCGCGCTGCGTATGGAACCTGCTGAAACAGCACGTGTCACGCTACACGCCGGACGTGGTGGAGAACATCTGCGGCACGCCGAAAGCAGATTTCCTGAAAGTGTGTGACGTGCTGGCCTCCACCAGTGCCGCAGACAGAACCACGACGTTCCTGTATGCGCTGGGCTGGACGCAGCATACCGTTGGCGCGCAGAACATCCGCACCATGGCGATGATCCAGCTGTTGCTCGGCAATATGGGCATGGCGGGCGGCGGCGTGAATGCCCTGCGCGGTCACTCCAATATTCAGGGCCTGACCGACCTTGGCCTGCTCTCCACCAGCCTGCCGGGCTACCTGACGCTGCCCTCTGAAAAGCAGGCGGATCTGCAAACGTACCTGGCGGCGAACACGCCAAAAGCGACGCTGCCGGACCAGGTGAACTACTGGAGCAACTATCCGAAGTTCTACGTCAGCCTGATGAAATCCTTCTACGGCGATGCGGCGCAGAAAGAGAACGACTGGGGTTTTGAGTGGTTACCGAAGTGGGACCAGGCTTACGACGTCATCAAGTATTTCAACATGATGGATAAAGGCGACGTCACGGGGTACATCTGCCAGGGCTTTAACCCGGTGGCCTCGTTCCCGGACAAAAACAAAGTGGTACGTAGCCTGAGCAAGCTGAAGTACATGGTGGTTATCGATCCGCTGGTCACAGAAACCTCCACCTTCTGGCAGAACCACGGGGAAGCGAACGATGTCGATCCGGCGTCGATTCAGACCGAAGTGTTCCGCCTGCCGTCCACCTGTTTTGCGGAAGAGGACGGCTCAATCGCCAACTCCGGCCGCTGGCTGCAGTGGCACTGGAAAGGTCAGGATGCGCCGGGGGAAGCACGTAACGACGGCGAGATCCTGGCCGGGATTTACCATCGCCTGCGCGAAATGTACCGCACCGAAGGCGGCAAAGGCGCTGAACCGCTGTTGAAGATGAGCTGGAGCTATAAACAGCCGGATCGCCCGGAGTCTGAAGAGGTCGCGAAAGAGAACAACGGCGTGGCGCTGGCGGATCTTTATGACGCCAACGGCACCCTGGTGGCGAAAAAAGGCCAGCTGTTGAACAGCTTCGCGCTGCTGCGTGACGACGGGACGACGGCGTCCTCCTGCTGGATCTACGCCGGCAGCTGGACGGAGCAAGGTAACCAGATGGCCAACCGCGATAACGCTGACCCGTCCGGGCTGGGGAACACGCTGGGTTGGGCCTGGGCGTGGCCGCTGAACCGTCGCGTGCTGTACAACCGTGCGTCCGCAGATATCAACGGCAAGCCGTGGGATCCGAAGCGCATGCTGATCGAGTGGAACGGGGCGAAGTGGACGGGGAATGATATCCCGGACTACAACACCGCCGCGCCGGGCAGCAACACCGGGCCATTTATCATGCAGCCGGAAGGGTTGGGGCGCCTGTTTGCCCTCGACAAACTGGCGGAAGGTCCATTCCCGGAGCACTACGAGCCGATGGAAACGCCGCTCGGCACAAACCCGCTGCACCCGAACGTCATCTCAAACCCGGTGGCGCGTATCTACGAAGACGATGTGCTGCGCTTAGGCAAAAAGGACAAATTCCCGTACGTGGGGACAACCTATCGCCTGACCGAGCATTTCCACACCTGGACCAAGCATGCGCGGCTCAACGCTATCGCACAGCCGGAACAGTTTGTGGAGATAAGCGAAACGCTGGCGAAAGCGAAAGGGATCGCCAATGGCGACCGGGTGAAGGTGAGCAGCAAGCGAGGCTTTATTCGCGCGGTGGCGGTGGTGACGCGTCGTCTGCAGACGCTGAACGTGAACGGTCAAGAGGTGGAAACCGTCGGTATCCCGCTGCACTGGGGTTTTGAAGGGGTGGCGCAGAAAGGCTACATCGCCAATACCCTGACGCCGAACGTCGGCGATGCCAACTCGCAAACGCCGGAGTACAAGGCGTTTCTGGTCAACATCGAGAAAGCATAAGGAGCGAGTAAATGGCGATGGAAACACAAGACGTGATTAAACGCTCCGCGACTAACCCGATAACCCCTGCGCCTCGCGCGCGGGATTACAAGGCAGAGGTCGCCAAGCTGATCGATGTCTCCTCCTGCGTGGGCTGTAAGGCCTGCCAGGTGGCCTGTTCGGAGTGGAACGATATCCGCGACGAGGTGGGACACTGCGTTGGGGTTTATGACAACCCGGCGGATCTGAGCGCTAAGTCCTGGACGGTGATGCGCTTTAGCGAAACCGAGCAGAACGGCAGGCTGGAGTGGCTGATCCGTAAAGACGGCTGTATGCACTGTGAGGATCCGGGCTGCCTGAAGGCGTGCCCGTCCGCCGGGGCGATTATTCAGTACGCCAACGGGATCGTCGACTTCCAGCAGGACAACTGCATCGGCTGCGGCTATTGCATTGCGGGCTGTCCGTTCAATGTGCCGCGACTCAATAAAGAGGATAACCGGGTATACAAATGTACCCTGTGCGTGGATCGGGTCAGCGTCGGACAGGAGCCTGCCTGCGTGAAGACGTGTCCTACCGGTGCCATTCACTTTGGCACCAAAAAAGAGATGCTGGATGTGGCGCAGGCGCGGGTGGATAAGCTGAAAGCACGCGGCTATGAAAATGCGGGCATCTATAACCCGCAGGGCGTGGGCGGTACGCACGTGATGTATGTACTGCACCATAACGACCAGCCGGCGCTTTACCACAATCTGCCGAAGGATCCGGCTATCGATACGTCCATTAACCTGTGGAAAGGGGCGCTTAAACCGCTCTCTGCGGCGGGCTTTATCGCCACCTTTGCGGGGCTGATTTATCACTATATCGGTATCGGGCCAAACAAAGAGGTGGATGACGAGGAGGAGCATCATGAGTAAGTCGAAAATGATTGTGCGCACGAAGTTTATCGACCGCGCCTGTCACTGGACGGTTGTGATCTGCTTCTTCCTTGTGGCGGTGTCGGGGATTTCGTTCTTCTTCCCGACGCTGCAGTGGCTAACCGAAACCTTCGGTACCCCGCAGATGGGGCGGATTCTGCACCCGTTCTTCGGGGTGCTGATTTTCGTGGTGCTGATGTTTATGTTCGTGCGCTTTGTTCATCACAATATCCCGGACAAGCAGGACATTCCGTGGGTGAAAGGGATTGTTGAAGTCCTGAAGGGCAACGAGCATCACGTCGCGAGAGTGGGGAAATACAATGCCGGGCAGAAAATGATGTTCTGGACCATCATGAGCATGATTTTTGTGCTGCTGGTGACCGGGGTAATGATCTGGCGGCCCTATTTCGCGCCGTATTTCCCGATTCAGGTGGTGCGCTACGCGCTGCTGATCCACGCGACGTCAGCCATCATTCTGATTCATGCCATTCTGATCCATATGTATATGGCGTTCTGGGTAAAAGGATCGATTAAAGGGATGATTGAAGGGAAGGTGAGTCGTCGCTGGGCGCAGAAACATCACCCACGCTGGTATCGTGATGTGGAGCGGCTGGAAGCGAAACAGGAAAGTACGGAAGGGTTGAAGTAAGACCTGCGCCGTCGGCTGTGCCCGGCGGCGCTGCGCTACCCTGCAGGCCTTACGTCATGTGTTAGTGAGTAAACGATCGATTGCCGCTATAACGTCATGACGTGCGTGACGTAAATTGCACACAAAATTTTCAGGATTAATTTTTTGATTATTAATATTCGTTATCATTGGCGAATAAATCAGTAGCGTTTCAAAATCGATATTAACGCCAGGAGCCAATTGGCTCTGCCATAACGGTAGTCTGTTATTTCTGGCAAGAGGTACGATTACACGTGTGGCAAGGTCATCATAGCAATCATCCTGAATAAGCATATAGTAAGGAAGCCTGTCCCGGGTTGCGGCAGACGTATTGCGATAAACGTTGAATTGTTTCAGCATTAAAGCACCCTGAAAAAATCATCATCAGTAATCGTTCCATGTTTCTCAACAAACTCATTCATTGCCCGTATAAATGTACCATCTTCTTCTGATAGCTGATGTCGTCTGGTAGCGCTTTGTTCAGCATGACAACAGGGCTTACGCGATGAGATGTTCTGACCCTGTTTTGTTTCTGCGGTATGTTTCATTTTTACCTCCTTTGTTGGTGCGGCCATTATCAACCGCAGCCAACAAAAAACAATACCGTTTCCCCTGGTAATCTATATTCTGCGAGACGTCTTCCAGTTATATCAAAACCGCTCTTCCACATACCGGAACGGATATTTCGTTGGCTTCACTTTACCAATTTTACGTTTCGGTAAATCGACCTTTTCAACGTGCAGTTCTTTATACGGGATCTGCGAAAGCAGGTGCGAAATAATATTCAGGCGCACGCGTTTTTTATCTTCTGAACGTGCCACAAACCATGGCGCCCAGGCGGTATCGGTGGCTTCAAACATGGCGTCGCGTGCGAGAGTGTACTCGTCCCACAGGTTAAAGGACTTAATGTCCATCGGCGAAAGCTTCCAGATCTTACGACCATCGTTAATCCGGTCGCGCAGGCGGCGCTCCTGCTCCTTCGGCGTCACCTCCAGCCAGTATTTCAGCAGGATAATGCCGGCATCGACCATTGCTTTTTCCATGACCGGCGCGCCGTCCAAAAATTTCTCAACCTGTTCCTCCGTGCAGAATCCCATTACCCGCTCCACGCCCGCACGGTTGTACCAGCTGCGATCGAAAATCACGATCTCGCCTGCCGAAGGCAGGTGGGGCACATAGCGCTGGAAGTAGAGCTGGCTTTTTTCTTTTTCCGTCGGGGCTGGGAGGGCAACTACACGAAATACGCGAGGACTGACGCGCTCGGTGATGGCTTTAATGGTGCCGCCTTTACCGGCGCCGTCGCGACCTTCAAAAACGATACACACTTTTAATCCCTTGGCGACGACCCATTGCTGGAGCTTAACCAGTTCAACGTGCAGGCGGCGGAGCTCTTTTTCATACTCTTTATTTTTAAGCGGTGTATTCACTTCGACATCAACAGCGACACTGGTTTTCTTTTTGCTTCCCATGATTGTCATCCTCAGGTTGTCCGGCGCGAGAAAAAGCGAGGCCGCACTATGAAGTGTAATCCACCTGAATAAATGGATTAACGTGTCAGCCAGCTGATTTGAACTGGCTCACCATACAAGATTGTTCAATAATGCCCGCTGCGAATTTTTCACACGTGGTTGTGGTATGAAAAAGACAATTTTCTCATTAGCGCTGAGCACCTTTGGCCTGGGCATGGCTGAATTTGGCATTATGGGTGTCCTGACCGAACTGGCGCAGGACACGGGTATCTCCATTCCCTCCGCGGGAAATATGATTTCGTTTTATGCCTTCGGCGTCGTCATCGGCGCGCCGATTGTGGCGCTGTTTTCCGGCAAATTCTCGTTAAAAACCACGCTGCTGTTTCTGGTGGCGATGTCCGCCGTCGGAAACACCTTGTTTACCTTTTCAACGACCTATTTCTGGCTGGCGACGGGACGCTTAATTTCAGGATTCCCTCACGGCGCGATTTTCGGCGTCGGGGCAATTATCCTCTCGAAAATTGCGCCACCGGGGAAGGTGACGGTTGCGGTGGCCGGGATGATTGCTGGTATGACGGTGGCCAACCTGATGGGCGTTCCGCTGGGCACCTGGCTTGGGCATCAGTTCAGCTGGCGCTATACCTTTTTCGTGATTGCCGCGTTCAATGCGCTGGTGATCCTCTCGGTGCTGCTCTGGGTGCCGGATATCCATGACAAATCAGAAATTAAATTGACCGAGCAGTTCCAGTTTCTGAAGAAGCCCGAACCCTGGCTGATTTTTGCCGCCACGATGTTTGGCAACGCTGGCGTGTTTGCCTGGTTCAGCTTCGTTAAACCGTTTATGGTCAACGTGTCGGGCATCGAAGAAGGGGCGATGACCCTCATCATGATGCTGATGGGCCTGGGTATGGTGTTGGGCAATCTGCTGAGCGGTAAGCTCTCGGGGCGTTTTAGTCCGCTGCGCATTGCGGCCACCACCGACATGGTGATTGTCGCCTCGCTGCTGCTGCTTTTCGCCTTTGGCGAACTGAAAACGGCCTCGCTGGTGATGGGCTTTATCTGCTGCGCCGGGCTGTTCGCGCTCTCTGCGCCGCTGCAAATCCTGCTGCTGCAAAATGCGAAGGGCGGGGAGATGCTGGGGGCCGCGGGCGGGCAGATGGCGTTTAATCTCGGCAGCGCGATTGGCGCATACTTCGGCGGAATGATGATTACCCTCGGCTTTAGCTGGCGCTACGTCACGCTGCCTGCGGCGTTCCTCTCGTTTTCGGCCATGAGTGCGCTGCTGATCTACGGTTATCTGCGGGCCAGAGAGGCTCAGGCTAACGCTCGCGCGCTAGCCTGAAACGGGTCAGGCAAGCCAGGGCTCGCCGAGGGTCAGCATCAGGCGGTTGGCCCAGGCGAAGAACGCCGCGGACTGCACCAGGTCAAGCTGCGCTAAGGTATCCAGCCCCTCATTTTCCAGGGCGGCAAGGTGCAGCGGCGTGGCGGCAGGCGGTGTAACCGACAGCGCCGCCGCGAAGTTAATTTCCGCCTGCCAGCGTGCAGACTGTCCCTCACTGAGGGATTGCCCGGGACGTACCGCCAGCAGTGCTTCCACCGCGCCGTCATCCTTAGACAGCTGGCTGGCTTTACGCGCATGGACAGATGCGCAGTAGATGCAGCCGTTGATTTTACTGGCGACCGTTGCAGCCAGCTCACGCTCGGCACGCGGCAATCCTCCCGGCGTATAAAAAATCCCTTTATCCGTCAGTGTGCGCTGTTCAAGTACCGGCAGGTTGCGCCCCAGCAGGCGGAAATAGTCGGAGTCCGTGTGGCCAAATTTCGTCAGGATCGCCACCTCATCGTCACGGAACTCCGCCAGCGGTTTGGCGGCTAACCATGGCTCCCAGCCCAGCTCCTGCTGGGTGAAGGCGACGGGTGCCGCCTTCCCGGTGACCGTGGTTGACGTTGTATGCCAGATACCCGCGGCCACCGGTGCATCGCTTGTGGCAACGGGCCTGTCGTTAAGCAGACGCAGTCCGGCGATCAGTCGACTCTGGAAGCTGACAAACGCGATAAGCTGCGCCAGGGTGACAATGCCTTCCTTACTCCATCCTGCGTGGGTCAGCGCCTTTAGCGCCGCCGGCGTGGCTTCAACGGGGGAGAAGGTCAGCAGGCGCGCGAAGTTCAGCGCCGGGGTCAGGCGGTCTGAAGTCGGGTCAGCCAGGCCAAACCCTGCGTAGTGCGCGGCCATCGCCTCCGCGTTGTGCCACCTGGCCACTTTCGCCGCCACGGCGAAACGCTCGTCGAGTGCAAAATCTTCATCCTGCTGGCTAAAGAGGATTTCATAGCTGCCCTGCGCATGGCGCGTGGCGGCGTCCCGCGTGGCGCGCGCCTCTGCCAGAGGGGAACCGGGTTTAATTTCCGCCAGCTCGGCAAGAATATCCTGACTTAATGACATAGGTCTCTCCTCAAAGAATATGGGGGGCAATATGTTCGGCAATCAGCTCAATGGAGCGAAGGGTGTCGCGGTGCGTGGGCTCGACCGAATGGACCTGGAACGAGATATCCGTGGCGCGCCTGAGAATGGAATCGGCGTGCAGTGAGCGCAATACCGTGTCGGGTGAACCGATATGGGCGTCAAACTGACGACGATAATCCGTGACGGTGTCACCTTTAACTGCGTGTCCGGCAGCGCGATGCTGCTGTGCCTGTTTCGTGAGACCCGGCGTCGCAACTTTCAGCGCATAGTCATCGCTGTCGGCGACGAACGCGGTGCGTGAGGCAAGAATGCGCGGCGCGATGCCTGCCGGTAGCGCCTCAAGGTAGGCATCCACAATCGGGTTCTGGATCGCGTCGAGCGTGAGATCAGGCTGGTCTGCCGGGCGCGGCTGCGTGCGTGAGAGCATTAAGCCGTGTCCGGCCTGGGCTGCCCGCACGGCCCCCTCCACGGAGAAGGTGGCAATCCAGATGCGGTCAGCCAGCTGCGGTGCCGGTGGGTATAAGTGGTTATCCGGATGGCCGAGCGAATCCCCACGCCAGGCGCTCTGGAGCACGTGCAGGTTCTCGGCAAACGCGGCTGCGCGCGCCTCAAACGTCTGGCCGAATGGCAGGAATGAGGTGGGCGTGCCGCCTGACCCCAGCCCGACTTCAAGACGTCCATCGGCGAGTAAATCAAGCACCGCGGCATCTTCCGCCACGCGCAGCGGGTTTTCCATCGGCAGGGTAATAATGGCTGTGCCCAGACGGATGGTTTCGGTATGCGCCGCAACGTGGGCCAGGAACAGCAATGGCGACGGCAAACCGCCTTCACTTTCGTGAAAGTGGTGCTGCGCAATCCACGCGCTGTCAAAGCCGTGGCGTTCAGCGTGGCGGATCTGTTCTGTGGCCAGACGATAACGCACCTTCGGTGTGGCATCGTCAAGCAGGCGGGTGAAAAACCCAAGGCGTTTTCGCGTCATGCGAACTCCTCCGTAGCGGGTGAAAAATGGGGAATGGCGTCAATCAGTTCGCGGGTATAGGCGTTCTGCGGCGACGCGAACAAGGTTCCGACGTCACCGTGCTCAACCACCTGACCGCTGCGCAGCACCGTGACGCTGTGAGCGATCCGGCGCACGGTGGAGAGATCGTGCGTAATGAAGAGATAGGTCAACCCCAGCTGCTGCTGCAGTTGTTGCAGCAACGCCAGGATCTGCGCCTGAACGGTGACATCCAGCGCGGAGGTGGCTTCGTCCAGCACCAGAATGGTCGGCTCCAGGATCAGCGCCCGGGCGATGGCCACGCGCTGGCGCTGCCCGCCTGACAGCTCACGGGCGGTGCGGGTCAGGAGGTCTACGGGCAAGGCCACTCGCTGCGCCACGGTCTCCACCCGGATTTTGCGCTCCGCTTTGCGCAGGCGGGAAAAGTTCTTCAGCGGCTCTTCGATAATCTCAAACAGGGTCTGACGCGGGTCGAGCGAGGCAAACGGGTTCTGGTAGACAAACTGGATCTTCCGACGCAGCTGGCGACGGGCCTCGCGGCTGAGCGTGGTGGCATCAATATCGTCAATAATGACCTGCCCGCTGTCGGCCTGTTCGAAGCCCAGCAAAATACGGGCAAGGGTGGTTTTACCGGAGCCCGACTCACCCACCAGGGCATGCGTGCTGCCACGCCTGACGTCGAACGTCACCTGATCCAGCGCCTGCAGCTGATGGCCTTTGCCCAGCGAGAAACGTTTGCTGATGGCGCGGGCGCGAATGGCCGGTGAGGCGAGCGGCAGACCGGCCACCGGGGCGATGGTCAGGCGCTGGCCCTGGAGATCGCTCAGCAGCTGGCGGGTGTAGGCGTGCTGCGGCGTACGGACGATATCGGCGGTGTTTCCTTGTTCCTGAACCTCGCCATCGCGGAAAACCAGCAGCCGGTCCGCGCGCTCAGCGGCCAGCGCCAGATCGTGGGTAACAAACAGGACGGCGGTCCCCGATTCCCGGCGCAGGAGATCCAGCAGGTCAAGAATGCGTTTTTGCACGGTCACGTCCAGCGCGCTGGTGGGCTCGTCGGCAATGATGACGTCCGGGCGCAGCGCTATCGCGATGGCAATCAGCACCCGCTGTTTCATCCCGCCGGACAGCTGATGGGGATATTGCTTCATGCGCTGTTCGGGATGGCTCAGGCCAACCTTAGTCAGCAGGGCGAGCACCTGCTCGTCGCGCTGGAGTGCCGTTACCTTTTGGTGCAGCTGAATAATTTCGCCAACCTGCGCGCCGATGGTTTTTACCGGATTGAGCGAATTTCCCGGATCCTGCGGTACCAGGCTGATGCGCGCCCCGCGGAGGGTATCAAGACGCTTAGCGGACCACTGGCTTATCTCCTCACCGTTGAGCACGATTTTTCCCGCATCACGCCGGGCGTTGTCAGCCAGCAGACCGATGATCGCCTGCGCCGTGGTCGTTTTGCCGGAGCCGGATTCACCGACAAGCGCCAGCATTTCCCCCCGACGGAGCGTGAAGCTAACGTTATGCACCACCTCCCGCCACTGGCGCGCGGTACGGTAGCTAAGGGTCAGGTTTTCTACCGAGAGTACGCTCATTTCGGGCCTCCGCTGAACTGCTGGCTGATTCGGTTGGTCGCCAGCACGACGGCGATGACAACCACACCGGGGAAGGTGGTTAACCACCAGGCGGTAGAGAGATAGTTACGGCCTTCGGCAATCAATAAGCCCCATTCCGGCACGGGCGGCGGGGTGCCGTAGCCGAGAAAGCTCAGCGTGGAGAGTGCCAGGATGGCCTGACCAAACTGCAGCGTGGCAAAGGCGAGGACGGCGGTTAAGGCGTTAGGCAGGATATGTCGCCACAGCACCGCCAGGAACGTCCCGCCGCTGCCAAACGCCGCCTCGACATAATCCGTATGGCGGATGCGCACCACTTCACCGCGCGCGAGGCGGGCGAAGCTGGCAATGGAAGCCACGCCCACGGCAATTGCGGCATTAACGGTGCCAAACCCGAGCAGAATGATCACCGTCAGCGAGAGCAGCAGGGACGGGATGGAGAGCAGCACGTCGACAAAACGCATCAGGAAAGACTCAACGCGTCCGGCGAACGCCCCGGCAACCACCCCTAAACCGGTGCCCACCAGCAGACCCATCGTGACGGCGGCCAGCGCTGCGCTCAGGGAGTGGGACGCACCATATACAATACGGGTGTAAACATCGCGGCCAAGCTGATCGGTGCCGAGCCAGTGGCCGGCTTGCGGGGCCAGACGCTGTGCGCCCGCTATGCCCTCAATCGGGCTGTAGTGGGTTAACAGGCCCGGCGCCGCGGCGGCGAAAATCGCAATCACAATGACCGCCCATGCCAGCCACAGTCCGGGCTGCCACGCGACGCCCTGCCAGCTGGGGACGCGTTTACGCGCGGCGGCAGCGTAATCGACCAGACTCATGAAGCACCTCCGGAAAGGGGTTGCAGCCGGGGATCCAGCAGCGGCATCAGCAGATCCACCAGCAGATTGATCAGGACAAAACCGAGCGCGGAAATCATCACCACCGCCTGAAGCACGGCGATGTCCTGGTTATTGACCGCCTGCTGGGTCAGTTGCCCCAGCCCGCTGCGGCCAAAAACGGTTTCGGTGATCAGCGCACCGGCAATCAGCTCGCCCAGCAGCAGCCCGGCAATATTCAGCACCGGCAGCAGGGCGTTGCCGGTCACATGACGCCACAGGACGGCGGTTTCACTCAGCCCTTTGGCCCGGGCAACGGCGACAAACGGCTGGGTCGCCACCTGGTCCAGGCTGCGCATCAGGATTTGTGCCAGCGGGGCGGAGATGGGGATGGCGACGGTGACGATGGGCAGGATCAGCCCCTGCAACGGCGTCGGGTTAATCACCGGGATCAGCCGCAGTTGAAAAGAAAAAAGCTGGATCAGGGCAATCCCCAGCCAGAACGTCGGTAAGGAGATAAACAGGACCGGCAGAGACTGGAAGGTATTGCTCAACCAGCGCAGGCCCGGTAGCCGCGACGCAAAGGCCAGTGCGAAGGCCAGCACAACCGCGAGTAAAAAGGCGGGCAGGGCGAGGCTCAGGGTATCCGGCAGATTGCTGGCAATCAGCTCACTGACCGGCACGCCTGCCTGTAACGAGTAGCCGAAATCTCCTCGCAGCATCGCCAGCAGCGTATGGCCATACTGCTGCCACAGCGGACTGTCCGCGCCATAGGCCACGCGCATCTCCTCGATTTGCGCCGGGCTTAAGCCCAGGTCCGGGTTCTGAAATTTAATCAGCACCGCGTCGCCCGGCAGAACCTGGAGCAACACGAACGAGAGGGTAAAGGCGGCCCACAGCACCAGCAGCCCATGCCCGAAACGTTGAAGAAGTGCGTGGCGCATCGTCAGCTCCTCAGTGTTTCTCAATCCACGCGCCGTAGAACGACGGGCGGCCTACCGCTTCGAAATTCACGCCTTTCAGCCACGGGGCGCCGGCAAAGACCTGCGGCTCCTCGAAGATCGGGATGACGTAGGCGTTATCCAGCAGATAGCGCTGGGCGTCGCCCGTCAGCTGCAGGCGTTTTTGCGGATCGACTTCCGCAGAGATGTTTACCAGCAGCGCATTCAGCTTGTCGTCGCGGAAGTTTTTAACCTTGTCGCTGGAGCCGCCTTTTTGCAGCAGCGCGTCACGGTTAGCGGGGTAGAACATACTTTTCACCACATCCGGATCGGCGCGGCCGACTTCGGAGACGGTTAACGGTGTTTTCAGCGGGTCAAGGTTATCCAGCGTGCGGCTGCCTGCGTCACCGGCCTTGACGTTCAGGGCCACGCCCACCTGCCGCCACTGCTGGGCAACCAGCTGCAGCACCTCTTTGTTTTGCGGCTGCGGCAATGATTCATAGACCGTCAGCGCCAGCCGCTGGCCGTCTTTCGCGCGAATGCCGTCGCTGCCTGCTTTCCAGCCTGCCTCATCGAGCAGCTGGTTGGCTTTTGCCGGGTCAAAGGTCAGTTTGTCGCTGAGATCGACAAAGCCTGCGGCAGAACCGGCAATCACGGACTTCGCCTGCGGATAGTTAGCCGAGAAGAGGGTTTCGACCACCTGTTTCGCATTGGTGGCGTGCAGCAGCGCCTGGCGAACGCGAACGTCGGAAACCAGCGGGTTGTCCGGGCGGAAGCTGATGCTGTCGTTCACCCCACGCGTCGGGGCGGCATAGATTTTATAGCCCTGATCGGTGGCCTGCTTTTCGTCATACGCCTGTACCTGACGAATAAAATCCGCCTGACCGGCCAGCAGAGCGCCGATGCGCACACTGTCTTCCTGGGTGACGATAAACTTGATGCCGTCCAGATTGGCCGGACCCTGCTGCGGCAGATTTTTTGGCCCCCACTGGTAATCTTTGCGGGCTTCAAGCGTCACTTCGCGCCCCAGCTTTTCGTCTTTCACCACAAACGGGCCGGAGCCAATGATGTGGCGCGCATCCCCCAGCTCTTCAAAGTTGCGTTTCAGAGTGCTGAGCGAGACCAGACCCGAGCCAATGGTGGCAGTGCCCTGCAGGAACCCCGGCGACGGTTTTTTGAAGTAGAACTTGACGGTCAGCGGGTCGACCACCTCGCTGCGATCGTAGTTATTGATCACTTCGGACACCGGCAGACGCTGCGCTTTGTTACCTAAGCCGTAGGTATCAAAGTTTTTCGCTACGGCGTTTGCGTCCAGCGGCGTGCCGTCGGAGAAGGTGATACCAGGGCGAAGTTTAAAGGTGTATTCGGTTTTATCGGCGTTGGTGGTCCAGCTTTCGGCCACCCAGGGCTCAACCTGTAACGTTTTCGGGTTCTGCCAGGTCAGTTTGTCGGTGATCTGGTTCAGAATGCCGCCGTTGGGGTAAAAGCCACCGGCAGGCGGATAGAGGTTGGTGTGGGCCTGTTGCTCCAGATAAATCAGCGTGCCGCCTTTGACGGGCGCATCAGCGGCCCAGGCTGCGGTGGTCGTCAGAATTAACGCCGTCAGCAGCGGCAGACGAAATGGGGTTTGCATGGTGAATTCCTTTGTTATCTTCTTGTTAGCGTCGGATTCATCATCGGGCGCGGGGGAAAACAAGGGAACAAAGGAATTAAGATAAGGATTGCCGGAAAATGGCTATAAAAAAACCGCCCCGGAGAGGAGCGGTGATGAAAGGTGGACGATTATGAACGTAAGTCGATCACCATACGGCCACGGATCTGGCCCTGTTCCATCTCTTTGAAGATGGCGTTGATGTCCTCGATCGGACGCATCGTGACCTTAGGCACCACTTTGCCTTCCGCGGCGAACTGGAACGCTTCCTGCAGATCCTGACGGGTGCCGACCAGGGAACCGACCACCTGAATGCCGTCCAGCACCAGACGTGGAATATCGAGGCTCATGGCTTCCGGTGGCAGACCCACCGCCACCACGCGGCCACCGGCGCGCACGGCATCCACTGCCGAGTTAAACGCCGCTTTTGCCACGGCTGTCACCACGGCTGCATGCGCGCCGCCGGTTTTTTCCTGCACAATTTTCGCGGCATCTTCGCTGCGGGAGTTGATGGTTAAATCCGCGCCCATGCTGGCCGCCAGCTTCAACTGTTCGTCGTTAACGTCAAGGGCGATGACTTTGGCATTAAAGACGTTTTTGGCGTACTGCAGCGCGAGGTTACCCAGCCCGCCCAGACCGTAAATGGCAATCCACTGGCCCGGTTTAATACCCGATACCTTCACGGCTTTGTAGGTGGTGACGCCAGCGCAGGTAATGCTGCTGGCCGCCGCCGAATCCAGACCATCCGGCACTTTTACCGCGTAATCCGCAGTGACGATGCACTCTTCCGCCATGCCGCCATCCACGGAGTAACCGGCGTTTTTCACATCGCGGCACAGGGTTTCGTTGCCGGTATTACAGTATTCGCAGTGGCCACAGCCTTCAAAAAACCATGCCACGCTCGCGCGATCGCCGACTTTCAGCGATTTCACGCCAGGGCCGATCTCTTTGACGATCCCAATCCCTTCATGGCCCAGGATCACGCCGGTTTTATCGCCGAAATCGCCGTTCTTCACGTGAAGATCGGTATGGCATACGCCACAGCACTCCATCTTCAGCAAGGCTTCCCCGTGCTTCAGCGGGCGTAAGGTTTTTTCGGTGACATTGACCTGATGATCCTGAGTGACAACAGCAGCCTTCATGTGTATCTCCTTGTTCATGATAAGAATCTGCATAGCAGGTGTAATACCCCTTAAGGATTAATACATTAGCCTGGTAATGCAAGGCTGCGGCAACATAATGTCATCATTTAATCCGATTTCAGATTAAGAATACGGCGTTCCTCTAATAATTAAGGGGGAAAATGCTGGCCCGGCGAGGCGCTCGCCGGGCGCAGACTTACAGCTGTGCTTCTATCTCCTCTATCTCTTTACGCCATTGCGCCTGAAGCTGCGGTTTTTGATGTTTCGGTTTGCGCGCCAGATCGTCTGCCAGCAGCGTTTCCAGCGCGACCAGCCGTTCAAGCAGATCGTCATACGGTGAGGGTTGAACCGTCGCGGCGGCAGCGGGCGCAGTGGCCATTACCAGCCCCGCGCTTTCACGCAGCCGCGCAAACACCGCTTCCGCGTCGTGCCATTCGCTCAGCGTACCGTCCTCTATCAGCCAGAAGCGGTTGCAGCTTTGGCTAATTAACTGACGATCGTGGCTGACCAGCAGCACGCCACCTTCAAACTGCTGCAGCGTTTCTGCCAGCGCCTCTTTGCCTTCCATGTCCAGATGGTTGGTTGGCTCATCGAGCATCAGCAGGCTATAGCGGGCGAGCGTCAGGCCCACAAACAGCAGGCGTGAACGCTCGCCGCCGCTGAGCGTGCTGACTTTCTGCCCGTGACGGGACCACGGGAACCCGGCGCTGATAAGCGCCATCTTCCGGTTTTGCGGGTCGGGCGCGAAAGGCTCCAGCGCATCAAGCAGCGTGGCGTCATCCGGGAGCTGGTTCAGCGTCTGATCGTAATAGCCCGGCGAGACGCGCGGATGGATTTTCAGCCCGCAGTCCGCCGGTTCATCGGTAAAATGTCGCCAGATAAGCTTCATTAACGACGATTTACCGCAGCCGTTACGCCCGACAATCGCCACGCGATCGCCGCTTTTCAGCCGTGCCGTTTCGATGTTAAACAGCGGCGGTAGCCCTGGCGCAGGCGGGACGCTGAGGTTTTCCATCTCCAGCAGACGGTCTGCCCGCAGCGCGTCACCGCGCAGGCTTAACGTCCACGGGCTACCCGCCGTGAGCGAGGTCTGGCTCTCTTTCAGGCGTTCGACCTGTTTTTCCATCTGTTTAGCTTTGCGGGCCAGGTCTTCGTTGTCGTACACCTTGCCCCAGGTCGCCAGCCGCTTCGCGCTGGCGGTCACGCGGTCGATCTCCTTTTGCTCCGCTTTGTGGCGCTGCGCGTCGCTTTCATCCCTGGCTTCCAGCGCCTTGCGTGCCGCCGTGCAGGGAAGGGCAAAGTAGTGCAGCGTTTTATCGCGCAGGATCCAGCTGCCGTTGGTGACGGCATCCAGCAGCTGTCTGTCATGCGAGACCAGCACGAAACTGCCTGACCAGTGCTGTAAAAAATGCTCCAGCCAGAGCATGGTTGGCAGGTCCAGGTGGTTGCTGGGTTCATCAAGCAGGAGCAGGTCCGGCTCGTGGATCAGCGCCCGCGCCAGCAGCAGGCGGGTGTGCTGACCGCCGCTGAGCGTGGCGGCGTGCAGCGCCATATCCTGCGGCGTAAAGCCCATGCCCGCCAGCAGCGTTTCAGCTTTCCAGCGCAGGCTGTCGCGTTCCGCAGAGGGCAAGCGGGCCAGGACGGCATCCAGCATGGTCAGCGGATGAATCGCCTCCGGCAGATGTTGTTCCACGCGCGCCATCAGGCAGTGCCCGGCCAGCGCTACCGTCCCGGCAGCAGGAGAGTCAGTGCCGTCCAGCACCTTCAGCAGCGTACTTTTGCCACAGCCGTTATCGCCCAGCAGACCAATGCGGTCGCCTTTTTTCAGCGTAAAGGAGAGAGAGTCGAAGAGCGTGCCAAACGCCGTATCAACGCGTAAAGATTGTGCAATGAGTAAAGTGCTCATTATTGCTTACCCAAGAGTTACAGGCATGTTTATGCCTCGTCAAACATCGCTGACGATAACTCAGTAAGCCCGAGAGAAGGGATTTCAGGGGTTGGTGTCTTCGCTCAAGCAGAAGTTATCGCAGCACGATACCGATAACGCTTGAGCAGGTGCGATCACCAAATGTATGTGAAACATTGAAAATTTCACAGTACAGCATAATTGGCCTCCTTATATATTCAGTGGGTTAATGGATGAAAGGAGTGTAGCGCGGGTAAAGGGGTTTGGCTAGTGGGGCGTGAATGTGTGATTCATATTGAGGGTTCGGAACCATTCCCTCTCCCGAAGGGAGAGGGAATGGTTGAGGCGCAGAGTTAAATCGAGGTACGGCGATAGCTGCGGTATTCAGGCTTCCAGAAGTTGTCGTCAATAGCCTGCTGCAGCGCGTCGGCAGAGGTCTTCACCGCCACACCCTGCTGCTGCGCCATTTTACCGACCGCAAAGGCAATAGCGCGCGACACCTTATGAATGTCTTTCAGCTCTGGCAGCACCAGACCTTCGCCGTCGTTGACCAGCGGCGAGTGGCCCGCCAGGGTTTCGCTCGCGGACATCAGCATTTCATCGGTAATGCGCGACGCCCCGGAGGCGATAACGCCCAGACCAATGCCCGGGAAGATATACGAGTTGTTACACTGGGCAATGGGATAAGTTTTATCTTTCCACACGACCGGATCGAACGGGCTGCCGGTAGCAACCAGCGCGTTACCTTCGGTCCAGGCAATGATGTCCTGCGGCGTTGCTTCCACGCGGGAGGTCGGGTTGGAGAGCGGCATCACGATAGGGCGTTCGCAGTGCTTGTGCATTTCGCGAATAATCTCTTCGGTGAAGAGACCGGTTTGACCGGAAACGCCAATCAGAATATCCGGCTTCACGTTGCGCACCACGTCCAGCAGGGAGAGCACTTCGTTGTCGGTATCCCAGTTTTTCAGGTTCTCGCGCTTCTGCACGAGTTTGGTCTGGAACGGCAGCAGGTTCGGCATACCGTCGGTCAGCAGGCCGAAGCGATCAACCATAAAGACGCGGGAGCGGGCCAGCTCTTCACTCAGGCCTTCACGCTGGGTCTGGGCGATAATCTGCTCGGCGATACCGCAGCCCGCAGAGCCCGCGCCCAGGAAGACGATTTTCTGGTAGCTCAGCTGGCTGCCTGCCGCGCGGCTGGCGGCGATAAGCGTCCCCACGGTCACCGCGGCGGTGCCCTGAATGTCGTCGTTAAAGGAGCAGATCTCATCGCGATAGCGGTTCAGCAGCGGCATCGCGTTTTTCTGCGCGAAGTCTTCGAACTGCAGCAGCACGTCCGGCCAGCGGTGCTTGACGGCCTGGATGAAATCATCGACAAACTGATAATACTCGTCGTCGGTAATACGCGGATGACGCCAGCCCATATAGAGCGGATCGTTAAGCAGCTGCTGGTTGTTGGTACCGACATCCAGCACCACTGGCAGGGTATACGCCGGGCTGATGCCGCCACAGGCGGTATAGAGGGAGAGTTTACCGATTGGGATCCCCATCCCGCCAATGCCCTGGTCGCCGAGGCCGAGAATACGTTCGCCGTCAGTCACCACGATCACTTTGATATTGTGGTTCGGCACGTTCTGCAAAATGTCGTCCATGTTGTGACGGTTCTGATAAGAGATGAATACCCCGCGGGAGCGGCGGTAGATCTCAGAGAAACGCTCACAGGCCGCGCCTACCGTCGGGGTGTAGATCACCGGCATCATCTCTTCCAGATGGTTCTGCACCAGGCGGTAGAAGAGGGTTTCATTGGTGTCCTGAATGTTACGCAGGTAGATGTGTTTGTCGATTTCAGTTTTGAAACCCTGATACTGGATCCACGCGCGCTCTGCCTGCTCTTCAATGGTTTCCACCACTTCCGGCAGTAAACCCAGCAGGTTAAAGCTGCTGCGCTCTTCCATGCTGAAGGCGCTGCCTTTGTTGAGCAGGGGGAATTCGAGTAAAACTGGTCCGGCGTATGGGATGTATAAGGAACGATGTTTTTTCAGTTTGTTGTCCATGTCACTCACTCTTTTTATGAAGATCCGTCCCTGACACTGCTGTTTGTCATCTTTCTGGCCTGTGCGATGGGATGCGGTCCGGCGGTATTATAAAGGAGCTAAATATGAATTACCGCAACACATAAACAAAAACACCATCGGGATTACCGATGGTGTTCTGGATCTCACTCTGGAACTTACTTGCCGGCGTGGCGTTTTCTGCCGGTGGCGTGAGTGACTTGCGTCTCATGGTCGCCTTCAATCACCACTTTGCGCTGATTAGAAAGCTTGTAGTTCAGTCCCAGAATATGGCGTGCCTGACGGTTCGATTTCATGTTAACTCCTCAATCCTGTTGATAGTTTTAAGGACCAGTTTGCTTACGCAAACGAAATGTAACCCCTTAGGTTGCAGATTCAGCTTAGCAGGTTTTTACAAGGGTGCGTTTTGCCCGCTGACGACGTAGTTAATGGTCTGCTGGTAGATGTCACTGAGGATGTCATTGTCTGTGGATTCCACCCATTTGGTCAGTTCCATTAAAATGTCATCTTCAGTCACAGCACCGTGCTCGGCGTGAAGACCCTGCGCAATCGCGTTAACGAGTTCAGGTTGTGCTGCTGCGGTATTAGCCGGGTAATAAGTAAACATGCTGCCTCCGTGTCGTTGTCTGTTTAATGGTACGGCTCGCAAAAAATTAATTCATAAACAGAATGGCAAATATTTTCCCGGTTGTGGTTCAGATTCATCTTAGAAATAAAAATGCCATAAGTGCATGCTTTTATGTGGTTTTAACGGGTGGGAATATATTGTCGCGTCACGGAGGGAATATTAGGGAGATGCTCCTGCCATCATGAAAATAGAGCAGGAGCAGCGTTTAAATTACCACTTCATTTCGCCGGTATTGACCTTAGCGCTTAATTCCAGTGAGCTCTCTTCCGCAAGATTCGGATACTGTTTTTTCAGGGTACGGATAACGCCAGCGGAATCTTTATGTGCAGCTAAAGCCTTTTCAAAGCGCTGCAGATAGTCACGCGTAAAATCAATCGCGCCACTGCCCGCGGGTGGATTACCCAGATAGTGACCTGGGATCACGCGTTCTGGCTTATGCGCAGCCATCGTCTGCAGGGTGTCCTGCCACTGCTTACGGCTTTCCGCGGTCTGCGTGTCTGCCGTCCAGACGTGAATACCCCACGCTACCCCGGTGCCGCCGAGGATGGTTTTCGCTGACGGGATCCACACATAGGCCGCGTAGCTGTCAGGCTGCTCGATGTCGATCTTTTCTCCGTCAACCATAAACGTGGTAGAGGCGAGTACCTGCGGAACAACCAGTTCCGTTGGCGCACCGTCTTTCATCTGCGGACCCCAGAAAGCCAGCTTCGCGTCTTTGGTGGCCTTAATATGGTCAACCACGTGCTGTGTGGCCACCACTTTGGCATTCGGGAAGGCTTTAACCAACGGCTGCAGGCCAAAGTAGAAATCCGGATCGCCGGAGGTGATCACAATCTTATTCAGGGTTTTGCCGCTGCGGCGAATCTTCTCCACCAGCGCTTCGCCATCTTTCACGCTGAACTGCGCGTCAAACAGCACCGCTTCCTTCGGACCGGAAACCAGCGTGGAAGAGACCGCGAAAATGCCTTTTTCCTGCGGGTTATAGGTATCAACGTTCAGCGGTGCGGCAAACGCGGCTGGCGTGAAAAGGGTGGAAAGCAGGGCAATGTGAGTGAGTTTCATGCTGTTGTCTCTGTTGTTCAGGAATGTGTCTATTGTACGGATATTCGTATTTGCCAGAATTCCTGAAACAAGACATGCTTAGTTTCATAAATCGAGCAGATGGAGTGGATATGGATCGCGTTATTGCCGCCCAGGTTTATAACCGGATATGCGAGCTGGGAAGTTTGAGCGCGGCGGCCCGCGCGCTGGGTATCTCCCGGCCGATGGTAAGCCGTTATCTGGAACAAATGGAAAAGTGGGCGGGAACCCGGCTGGTAAACCGCTCCACGCGCAAGCTGACGCTGACCGCGGCAGGCGAAAAGGTGCTGCAAAAAACGCGGACGCTCTCGCAGATCTCGCAGGAAATTGAGGGCCAGTCGGAAAAAGATCTGCCGTCAGGCACCCTGCGGGTGGCCTGCGCGCACTTTACCGCCATGCACCTGATTGCGCCGGTGCTGCCCGGTCTGCTCTCGCGCTACCCGCAGCTGCGTATCGAACTGGACGTGAATAATCACCCGGTGAGCCTGGTGGGTGAGCGTATTGATGTTGCCGTGCGTATTACCGACAACCCCGAGCCCGGGATGATTGCCCGCCGCCTGGGGGAGTGTCGTTCGGTACTCTGCGCCTCGCCGGATTATCTGGCACAGCACGGGACACCCGACAGCCCCGAAGCATTAGCGCAGCATAACTGCCTGCACTACAGCTTCTTTGCCGGTCAGTCCTGGCACTTTCTGACCCCGGAAGGGGAAAGCCTGAGCGTCGCCGTCAGCGGCAACCTGAGCGCCAGCATCTCTTCGCTGTTGATGGAGGCGGCGATGAAGCACTGCGGTATTGCCATGCTGCCGGAGCGCGAAGCGCGTGCCGCCCTTGAGCAGGGATTGCTGGTGCCGGTGCTGGCGGCGCTTGCGCCAAAACCGCTGGCCATCCATGGCATTTATCAGTCCCGGGAGTATCAGCCTGCCGCGCTGCGGGTGTTCCTTGATGAGCTGGCCCGCTACCTGGCATGAGGGGGCGATGATTTTTTCTGTAGCCAGGGCGAAGCCGTGCTCCAGAAAATAATATCGGCCCCGAGATAGTTTTCTGCGAACTGGTCAAATTCCGCTTTGGTAAAGGGCTTACCGGTCTTTGGATTTTTATAGGTCAGGGTAGGCTCCTGAACCGCCATCGCGATGAGCGGCAGCTTCTGTTTATTTTTATTGAAGAAGGGATAGGCATTCTTCATGTGCGCCTTGCGGTTGGGCACGATGTCCGGCCCGCCCAGGCCGATGTTGTTGGCGCTGGCATAAGCAAAAAGCCGCCCCATATAGTTATGGTCATTATCCCATTCGCACGGCCAGAAATTGACATATTGCACCACATGGGATTTCTGAAACGCCTTACGCGCAAAGGCCAGGTTTTCCATTTCGCCTGCAAAGTAGCTGTCGCAGCTAAACCCGGCGGGCGGATGTTTCTCGTCAAGATCGATGGCGGTTTCGGGCAGGTTTACCCCATACACCTCGCCATCAAAGCGTTTTGCAAGGGCCGCCAGCAGTGCCTGGTAGCGCTGGCGCACGGCAGGATCCCACTGGCGCGCTACCCATCCTGAACCGACGGGCTTGCCTTCGCCGGGGTTATCGAACTGCGGTGCGAGCCCGCCACCGTATTGCTTATCGTGCAGCAGATAATCCGGGACGTAGCGGGCGTCCGGCTCAAAAAAACGATCCTGGATCTGGATGAAGAGCTTTTTTCGCGCGGCCTGAAGGCGCGCCAGATCCCGTTCAATCCGCGAGAAGTCATACCGGTCCTTCTCCGGCTCAAGCGCGCGCCAGTTATAGACGATCTGCACGCCGCCGATGTCGCTTCGCGCAACAAGCGGGAATGCCGCGTCGAGTTCGTCGGAACTGGTGTAGATAAAGTTCTCCGGCGTTTTCGCCAGCAAAGACAACGAAAGAGCCAGCGTGGTTGCCGCAACGGCCATCCTGATTTTTAGCGCCACAGGTTTATCCTTTTTGTCGGTACAGCAGGTGAATGTCCCGGAATTATCTGTGTTCCGGGGTGGGTCAGGTACGTAGTCTATACTTAACCCTTTGTAAGCCAAAAGGAGAGCAAGAATGACGATTCATAAGAAAGGTTCGGCACACTGGTCCGGTGATATCAAGCAGGGGAAAGGGACGGTTTCTACTGAAAGTGGCGTCCTGAATCAACAACCTTACGGCTTTAATACCCGTTTCGAAGGCGCTAAAGGGACCAACCCGGAAGAGCTGATTGGTGCAGCACATGCTGCCTGCTTCTCAATGGCACTGTCGCTGATGATTGGTGAAGCGGGCTACACCGCGGATTCCATTGATACCACGGCGGATGTCTCGCTGGATAAAACCGAGAGCGGCTTTGCAATCAGCAAAATTGCGCTAACCAGTAAGGTTACTGTGCCAGGTATCGACCCACAGAAGTTTGACGGCATTATTCAGAAAGCCAAGGCGGGCTGCCCGGTGTCGCAGGTACTGAAAGCCGAGATCACGCTGGACTATACGCTTAACTAAGCCTGAGCCGGGTTAGCGCCCGGCTATCCCTTCAGCGCGGCGGGAAACACGTCCGCCAGCCACGCAATAAACACCTTTAGACGATGGGTCAAATGTCGGTTCTGCGGGTAAACCACATGAAACGGATAAGCGGCAGGGCGCCAGTTGCCGAGTATTGCCTTCAGTGTCCCCGTCTGTAAATACGCATTTGCCGAATACGCAAAGGTCTGCACAATCCCCAACCCCGCGACGGCAGCCGCCAGATGGGCATTGCTTTCATTGACGCCAAGATAATGTGGAATATTGATTTCCAGCGTCTCGCCGTTCTCACTAAAGCGAAACGGAAATGCCCGCCCGGTAATGGGCGAAAGGTAGCTAATGAGCTTGTGACCATTGCACAGCTCCTGCGGATAGGCCGGAACCCCATGATCTTTCAGATAACCTGGCGTCGCGCAGGTAACCATTTCGGCGCTCCCGAGATGACGGGCAATGAGGGTCGAGTCGTTCAACGGGCCGCCGCGGATCACACAATCCACGTTTCCGCTGATCAGGTCTACCGGACGATCGGCCACGCCAAGGTCGATGCGAATATCCGGATAACGCTGCATGAAATCCGGCAGCAGGGGGATGAGCACGTCACGGGCGGTGGATCCGCCCACGTCTACCCGCAAGTGCCCTTTTGGCGTGGCGCGGGAAACGCGAAAAGAGGTATCGATATCTTCGATATCTATCAAGACCCTCAGCGCTTTTTCATAGTAATCCGCTCCTTCCGGCGTCGCGGCGACCCGGCGGGTGGTGCGGTGCAAAAGGCGTATCTGCAGATGCGCCTCAAGCGCTTTTACAAGCTTGCTCAGAGTGGCTATCGGCATATTCAGCGAGTCCGCCGCGCGGGTAAAACTGCCGGTTTCCACCACCCGCGTGAAGGCGCGCATCGCCATAAGCTGGTCCATGATATCCCCTGATTATTTCTGTAGGTGCATAGTCATTTTCATTTTTGCCCATTTTTCACTAATACCGCAAGGGCTAAAGTCTGTGCAACGCGAGCGAAAGCGCGCAACGTAAACCCAACAAAAGGTAAATGACATGAACACAACACTCTCAGGAAAAATCGCACTGGTCACTGGCGGCAGCACCGGTATTGGACTTGCCACGGCGAAGGAGCTGGCGGCACAGGGCGCCAGGGTGTACATCACCGGACGTCGTCAGGCCGAGCTGGACGCCGCGGTAGCAGAGATTGCGTCTAACGCAGTGGGCATTCGCGCGGACGTCTCTAAGCTTGCCGATCTTGATGAGGTCTATGCCCGGATAGCCAAAGAAGAAGGCCGTCTTGATATCCTGTTCGCCAATGCCGGTGGCGGCGATATGCTGCCGCTGGGCGCGATCACCGAAGAGCAGTTTGACCGGATATTTGGCACCAACGTTCGTGGGGTACTGTTTACGGTGCAGAAGGCGCTGCCGCTGCTCTCCGCCGGATCGTCGATTATTCTGACCGGCTCGACGGTCTCCATTAAGGGGACGGCAAATTTTAGCGTATACAGCGCCAGCAAAGCGGCCGTGCGCAACTTTGCCCGCTCCTGGGCGCTGGATCTGCAGGGCCGGGGGATCCGCGTCAACGTGGTGAGCCCGGGCCCGATCAAAACCCCGGGTCTTGGCGACCTGGTGCCGGAAGAACAGCGTCAGGGGCTGTATGACGCACTGGCCGCTCAGGTACCTCTGGGACGTTTAGGTGCGCCGGGTGAAGTGGGGAAAGCGGTGGCGTTTCTGGCCTCCGACGCGGCCAGCTTTATTAACGCCACCGAGCTGTTTGTGGACGGCGGGATGGCGCAAATCTAATCCCGATTACGCCAGCAGCGGACGTTACGGCCCTCGTGAGAGGGCTGTAACGGCTGGGGACGTTCACATCCCTGCGTTGCCATCGGGCAACGGTCGCGGAAAAAACAGCCTTCAGGCAGATGACGGTTGCCGGGAAGCTCCGTTTTGCGCAAGGCCAGATTTTCGTCCAGCGGTTCACCGGTGCGGGGGACCGAATCAAGCAACAGACGGGTATAGGGATGGCGCGGCGCGCCCAGAACCTGCGCGGCGCTGCCCAGCTCGACAATCTGCCCGAGGTACATCACCGCCACGCGATCGCTCATGTGCCTGACCACCGAGACGTTATGCGAGATTAACACGTAGGTCAGATTACGCTGCTGCTGTAGCGTCACCAGCAGGTTGAGGATCTGCGCCTGTACGGAGATATCCAGCGCGCTGGTGGGTTCATCGAGCACGATGATGTCCGGATCGGACGAGAGCGCCCGGGCGATGGCGATGCGCTGGCGCTGCCCGCCGGAGAAAGCGTGCGGAAGGCGGTCGAGATATTCCGGGCGAATACCCACCTGCAGCGCCAGGTGTTCAGCCAGCTGACGTCGCTCCCGCTCGCTGCTGCGTTTTTGCACCCACACCGGTTCGGTGATGATGCGCCAGACCGGCAGGCGCGGGTCGAGCGAGGAGAGCGGATCCTGAAATACCATCTGCATACCGCCCGCGTGGGACGTCCGCTGACATGCGCCGGTGCTGGGCTTAAGCATGCCCATCAGTAACTGGGCAAGCGTGCTTTTCCCGCAGCCGGATTCCCCGACAATACCGAGCGTTTCCCCGCGACGGATCTGCAGGTCGAGCCCGTTGAGCGCATGCACCTGTTCCGTGACGCGCCCCAGCCAGTTTTTGCGCGCCGCAAAGTTCACGTGCACGCCATCCAGTTCCAGCAGTACATCAGACATGGGTTTTCTCCCGTTGTGGATACCAGCAGGCAGCCTGTTGGCCCTCTGCGCCAGAAGGGTGTAAGCGCGGCGTTTCGCTGCATTTAGCCCCGGCGGCAAAGCAGCGTTCGCGGAACGCGCACCCCTGCGGAAGCTGGCTGAGGTTAGGCACCGTACCGGGGATGGCGGGGAGCAGGTCGCGCGGCTGGCCGTTTTCCGGGGCGCACTGCAGCAGGCCAATGGAGTAGGGATGTACGGGCTGGTGGATCAGCGTTTGTGTGGCTCCGCTCTCGATCACGCTGCCGGCATACATTACATACACTCTGTCGCAGAGCTGCGACACCACAGCCATATCATGGCTGATAAACAGCACCGAGGTGCCGCTGGCTCGAGCTTTATGCTTCAGCAAGCGCAGCACCTGCAGCTGGACGGTGACATCCAGCGCGGTGGTGGGTTCGTCGGCGATAATCAGCTCCGGCTCGCAGGAGAAGGCAAGGGCGATCATCACCCGCTGGCGCATACCGCCTGAGAGTTCAAAGGGATAGCGCGCCATCACCGCCTTCGCGTCCGGGATCTGCATCTCTTCCAGCAGGCTCATCGCCTTCTGCTGCGCCTCGCGCCGCGAAAGGGGCTGATGCTGGCGGATCACCTCCACCATCTGTTTGCCTATCCGACGCGTCGGGTTGAGGGCGGTCATCGGCTCCTGAAAAATCATCGCCACCCGCGCACCGCGCCACTGGCGAAGCTGTTTCTCGGAGGCCGTCAGGACATTTTCGCCGAGTAATTTCACCTGACCATGATGAATACGATAGCTGCCCTCCGGCAGCAGCCGCATGGCGAGCATGGCGGTAACCGATTTACCGGATCCCGATTCGCCCACCACGCCGACAATTTCCCCCCTGTTAATCTCCAGCGAGACGTGGTTCAGCGCGTGGACCTCCCCGCGAAAAATCGGAAAGCTCAGGTGCAGGTCTTCAATGCTAAGTACCGGTTCGGTCATCACTGTTTTCCCCCCGATTTCGGATCCAGCAGATCGCGGATGCCATCGCCAAACAGGTTAAAGCCCACGGCGGTTATCAAAATCGCCGCACCGGGAAACGCGCAGTACCACCACTGGTCCAGAACGTAATTGCGGCCAACGGCCACCATCGCGCCCCATTCGGCGGTGGGCTGCTGCGCGCCGAGGCCAATAAAGCCCAGCGTGGCGGCCATCAGAATGGCGCTGCCAATGTCCAGCGAAGCCTGCACAATCAGCGGCGGCAGGGCGTTGCGCAGGATATGCCAGTTGATCAAATGCCAGCGGGATGCCCCAAACGTGCGGGCGGCCTGAACGTAGGTAAACTGGCGCACCACCAGGGTTTGCCCGCGCGCCAGGCGCACGTAAAACGGAATGCGGACAATGGCGATTGCCAGCATGGCGTTAAACAGGCTCGGCCCGAGCGCTGCCGCCAGCGCCATGGTCAGCACCAGGGAAGGAATGGAGAGCATAATGTCCATCACCCGCATAATAATGGCGTCGCCGCGCCCGCCCAGTACGCCGGACAAACAGCCCACCAGCGAGCCGATACCTCCTGCAATCACCACCACTGCCAGCCCGGCAGTAATCGACTGCTGGCTGCCCGCCAGTACGCGGCTGAACAGATCCCGTCCCACCTCATCGGTGCCAAACCAGTGCTGCGCAGACGGCGCCTGCAGGCGAGCAGTCAGATCCAGCGCGTTCGGGTCATGCGGTACGATCCACGGCGCGGCCACCATAATGAAAAGCATCACCAGCATAATGACGCCGCCAACGATCGTGAGCGGGCTTTGACGCAGCATCCAGAACAGTTTTGCCCAGTTGATACGTTGCCTGGCGCGCTTAACAGGGACGGACGTTTCCTGAGTCAACATCATTCGGCACCTCCGCGCCCGATTCGCGGGTCAATCCACAGGTAAAGCAGATCGACCACCAGATTAACCAGCACGTAGGCCAGTGAAACGACGACCGCAAAGCCCATCACGGCAGGGAAATCAAGCGCCTGAATGGACGTTACCACCCAGGCTCCCATCCCCGGCCAGGCAAAAACGGTTTCGGTGAGTACAGCGCCGTAGAGGAGATCCCCCAGCGCCAGCCCCAACACGGTAATGGACGGAATCATCGCATTGGGCAGGGCGTAGCGCAGGACGATATACCAGCCGGGCAGGCCGCTGGCGCGGGCGGTGCGGATGTAGTCCTCGCTAAGCTGCTCCAGCATCGCCGAGCGAACCTGACGCGCCACGATGCCGAGATGCACAAACGCCAGCGTCAGCGAGGGTAAAATCAGGTGCTGAAGCGCATTGAAAAAGACCTCGCCGTTGCCTTCCAGCAGCGCATCCAGCAGATAAAAACCGGTGACGTGTGTCGGCGGGTCGAGCCAGTCATCCAGCCTGCCGCCGCCGGGCAAAAGCTGCAGATGTCCGTAGAACAGCACAATGACGCCCAGACCGAGCCAGAAGGCCGGGGTGGAAATGCCGGTCATCGCCATCAGCCGCACCAGATGATCCAGCCAGCGGTTACGGTACACCGCTGACAAAATCCCCAGCGGCACGCCAATGACCAGCGCCAGCAGCAGAGAACAGAAGGCCAGCTCCAGCGTGGCGGGGAAAAAGGCCTTCAGATCCTCGGCGACCGGACGTCCGGTACGAATGGAAGTGCCTAAATCCCCATGGGCCAGAGCATTCACGTAGCGGCCAAACTGAACATACAGCGGCTGATCCAGCCCCAGCTGCTGGCGAATGTTCTGCACGATTTCGTCGCTGGCGCGGTCACCGGCCAGCAGACGAGCCGGATCGCCGGGGATCAGGTGCGAAATAATAAACGTGATAATACAGACACCGGCCACCACCAGGAGTAACCCCCAGCAGCGCTGGCGCACAATGCTCCAGAACGTCATACACTTTCCCCCGGCGAAACGGTTACTTACTCATGGTAGCGATGTTGAATACCTGCTCGAGCATCGGATTAAAGGTGAAGCCTTTGACCTCTTTGTTCATCGCCAGTTGGTAGTTCTTCTGGAACAGATAAACGTAGGCCGCCTCGTCAATCACCACCTTTTGCGCCTGCTGGTAATCTTTGGTGCGCTCCGCCTGGTCCGTGGTTTTCAGCGCGGCCTGCAGCAGCGAATCGACCTCTTTGTTCTCATAGAACGAACGGTTGCCCGGCAGCCCTTTTTTGTCCGATTCAAACCAGTAGTTCATGAACATGTACGGGTCGGCAAAGTCCGGGCTCCAGTTACCGATGGCGATGTCGTAATCGCCTTTGCCGACGCGGTCACGCATGGTGGCGTTGGCCAGTTTCTCCAGCTTGACGTTAATGCCGATCTTGCCAAGGCTGGCCTGCGTGGAAAGCGCGATAGGCTCCCAGTTCGGATCGTTGTCCGAGTAGAGGAAGGTCAGGCTGGCGGGCTTATCTTTCACCTTCTCCAGGGCCGCTTTGGCTTTGGCCTCGTCAAAACTGTACTGCATGGCCGTGGCGTCATAGCCCCACATGCCTTCCGGGATCGGGCCACGCATCTGCTTGCCATTGCCGCTCAGAATGCCTTTGACCATGCCCTGATAGTCCGTCGCCCAGGAGACGGCCCGGCGTAAATCCACCTGGTTGAGCGGGGCTTTGCTGTTGTTGAGGTAGAGATAGGTCACGCGTAAGGAGGGGTATTCCGCGACGGCCACTTTCCCTTCCTGCTTGAGAGCCGCGAGCTGATCGACCGGCAGAGAATCAGCAATGTCCAGGTCGCCGCGGGAAAGCTGCAGCCGGCGGGAGGCGCTTTCACCGATAATTTTCACCGACACGCGCTTAAAGTGCGGCTTTTCGCCCGGCCAGTGGGGATTCGGTACCAGGATCAACTGCTGGCCTTTCTGCCAGCTTTTCAGCATGAACGGCCCGGAGCCGGCAGTGTTTTGCGCCAGAAACCCGCGCGCGTCGTCCGCGGCATTGGCCTTCAGCACCGCCGGGTTAATGATGGAGGCTCCGTCATTCGCCAGGGTGTAGAGGAAGGGGGCGAACGGCTGGCTGAGGGTGAATTTCACCGTGTGGTCATCAATGGCCTCCACTTTCAGGTCTTTCGGGAAGGCTTCAGACGGCCCCTGGCTGAGTTTCAGCAGGCGCTCAAAGGAGAGTTTGACCGCCTCGGCGGTGACCGGCGTGCCGTCGGAGAATTTGGCGTTATCCGCCAGGGTAAACGTCCACTCCTTCTGGTCGTCGGAGGCTTTCCAGCCCGTCGACAGATCGCCTTCCACCTCGGTCGAACCGGGTTTGTACTTGACCAGACGCTGGTAGGACGGATAGGTAACGGTCCAGTCGTTGTTATCAATGGTGATGGCAGGATCGAGCGTTTGCGGGTCGGCGGCTTTACCGATCGCCAGCATATCTTTCGGGACGGCAGCCAGTGCCAGCGGGGCGCTCAGGGCCAGCGTAGCGGCAATGATGGTCGAGAGAAGCGATGTTTTCATGGCAGTGCTCCAGGTTTAAAGAGAGGTGTGCGTCTGGGGAAAACAGGCAAAACGGTCTTCAAGCAGCGGGTAGCTGGCGGCGTTCGGCAGTTCGAAGTGCCACCATTCGCTGGCAATCCCGACAAAACCGCCGCCGAACATGATGGCGTTCAACAGCAGACGGTTGCGCTGGGCGTGCGGCGGCACAGAGGGGTGATACGGATGCGAGCGGTCGTGCATTTCGTCAAAACCGGCCCCCATATCCAGCACGACGTTATGTTCGTCCATCAGCGTGACGTCGATGGCCGTACCGCGGCTGTGATTGGAGCCAATCGCCACGTCGACGACATATTCCGGGTTCGGGCAGGCATCCCACAGCCGGGCCTGCGCCTGCTGCGGTCGATAGGCGTCGTAGACCACCAGCTTCAGCCCGGCCAGCGCGGCAATGCTGATGGCTTTTGCCAGCGCGGTGGCGGCGTCGGTATGCAGCAGGCACAGCGCCTCCTGATAAATCGGGCGGCCGGTGATGTTGTCGGCGGTGGCGTATTTCAGATCGATATGCAGCGTGGGAAAGGTCTTCGCCACATCAATCAGTTGACTCTCTTCGGGCATAGCTCCGCTCCTTTAGCGTTCGAATTGTCCAAACTCTTGTTGTAATTCCCGGTTGACCGCCAGGCGCGCCGGAAGCGCATCACCGAGTGCTTCCACCACGCCCGACAGCAGCAGGTTGAACAGGCAGCTCACCGGGGCAAGGGAATCCCAGAAATGACCGGTATCGGTTTTCACCTGCAGCAAATCAAGCGGGTAATCCCGCGCCCAGGGGCACCAGATGTCGGTAATTAAGGCCAGCGGAATGCCTTTCTCGCTCGCGACGCGGCAGTACTGGCGCGCCATTGTGGAGTAGGTGCGGGTATCGGTCAGCACGACGTAGGGATGCGCAAACCCCGAGTTCAGGGATTCAACCCAGCTCCCGGATGCGCCTTCAGAATAGCTCACCCGCGGACGAAGGTACTCGAGGTGGCTAAAGAAGGCGTTGGCGATCCCGCGCGTGGACTGGATCCCCAGCACAAATACCGCGTCGGCGTGAGCAAGGCTATGCACCACCTGGCGGAAGACGTCCGTTTGCGCCAGCTGGTACACCTGGGTGATGGCGTCCACTTCCAGCGACAGGGCGTGCTGAAGTCGGTTGGGCAGAGGGCGCTGCTGCTGCCAGGAGTCCAGCCGCTCGTTCATGCCCCAGGGCTGATACGGGTCGCGCAGGCTCTTTTTGGCATCTTCAAGATTGCGATACCCCAGCTTGCGCAGGAAGCGTCCGACGGTGATCCCGCTGGTTCCGCTCGCCAGACCGACGCTCTCCGCCGTTTCAAACGGGATCTGCGCGGCGTGCGCCAGCAGCCAGCTAGCAACCCGCTTTTCGCTGGGCGTTAGCTGGCTGAAGATCGCTTCGATACGATTCAACATCTCTGGTTTCGTCGTCATACCGCCTCGCTGTTAACTGGCTGTCAAAAGCCAGATTTCTGTTACCACGTTAACAATGCATGACGCGTGCCATGTTCACAGGGCGAGTAAAACCCGCTGTGTGGTAAAATTCATGCAATATTTGTTTAACGAATGATCAACATTTGTGCAGCGTAGTTCACTTTTGGTGCACTGTCTGACGCGGCAGGTATGAATTTGGTGAATACGTCAGCTTGTTCACATTTTTGATAAGATAGAAGCACTGTGAAAATAAAAGGGATCCCGGCATGGCGAATCTGCCCTGGCGTGTCAGCGTGCGCGTTATCGCGCTTGCAAAGAAAATGGCGATGGTTGCGGGGATCGTCGTGGTCGTCCTGCTGGCGGTGCGGGTGTATCTTTCGCAACAGGGACCGGAACTGCACCTTTGGCACACCTGGCGGGCAGATGAAATGTCCGTGCGCGAGCTGGATAACGCCGATTTTGCCGGGTATCTCACCCGGGAAAAGGCGATTTTCGCCGAGCTGGATAACGCGGTAACGGTGAAAACAGGGCACGAGGAGCAAACGCCGCTAAACCGTTATTATCGCCAGAGCCTGGTGTGGCCTGGTCAGTTTTCACCCGATGCCAACCGCTCATTTGTGCTGATGCCACCCGGAAAGCCCCGCGGCGCGGTAGTGCTGCTGCACGGGTTGACGGACTCGCCTTACAGCGTCAGGCACCTGGCCCTGAACTATCAGCAGCACGGTTTTGTGGCCGTGGTTCCACGCCTGCCCGGGCACGGCACCGCGCCTGGCGCGCTTACTGACGTGGACTGGGAGATGTGGCTGGCGGCGACGCGCCTTGCCGTGCGGGAAGCCACGCGTCTGGCGGGAGAGCATGTGCCGTTGCATCTGGTGGGTTACTCCAACGGCGGAGCGCTGGCGATGAAATATGCCCTCGATGCGCTGGACGCGCCTGCGCTGCGAAAACCGCAGCAGGTGATACTGCTTTCGCCGATGATCGGCGTGACGGCCTTTGCGCGGTTCGCCGGTTTCGCCGGGCTACCGGCGCTGCTGCCAGCATTTGCCAAAGCGGCGTGGCTGAATATCGCCCCGGAATATAACCCGTATAAATACAATTCTTTCCCGGTTAACGCCGCCCGCCAGTCGTGGCTGCTGACGAAAGCCCTGCAGGAGCAGATTGGCCGCGCGGCGCGGGAAAACAGGCTGGAGAATTTGCCGCCGGTGCTGGCGTTCCAGTCGGTGATGGATTCCACGGTCAGCACCCGCGCGGTGGTCACCGGTCTGTTTGACCAGCTTCCGGCAAACGGCAGCGAGCTGGTGGTATTTGACATCAATCAGGCTGCCAGCTTCCGCCCGCTGTTCAAACCGTCGTCGTGGACGGCAACCTCGGCGCTACTGCCGGTTGCACAGAGGCGTTACAGTGTCACGGTTATCACCAATGCGGACGAGCACAGTTTCCCGGCGGTAGCGAAAACCACCCCGGCCGGCAGCACGCAGGAGACGGTCTTGCCGCTTGCGCAGTCCTGGCCACAGCATGTCTATTCGTTGTCGCACGTTGCCGTGCCGTTCCCGCCGGATGACGATCTCTATGGCCGCGAGCCTGGCGTGAAAAACCGCTATGGCATCAGTCTGGGGACAATTGCGCTGTGGGGAGAGACGTCCGTGCTGAGCGTCGGCAAAGAGGCGCTGATGCGGGTCACCTCGAACCCGTTTTATGACTATATGCTGGAGAGGATCGACAGCCGGATTGGGGACGGGGAGAAGTAACGTTCCCTTGCAGAGTACAGTTTGAACTCGTAAAAAATTTAATTTTTATCAGTTCGGTATTATCTAACATTAATCATACATCGAGGGGGTATTTCCTAAGGAAAAACGCTACTACAACACTTAATCTTAGATGTGATTTAAATAGGCAGAAAATCAGTTTTTATAATTTATTGATTTTATGGTTTATTTTATTTGCTGGCCATTCAATTATCCAGGGGGTGACTTTTTCATTATATGATTATCTAAAGACTTATAAGAAGTTTTATTTAAATATCAGCAAATATGAAATGATGGCTTTAGTCCTTGAACCCACTTTGTCTTTTTAATATTTCTCAAAAGATTCAGTTTAACCATGCAGCGCAAAGATTCATCGCCAACCGCAACTGACGGTCAACTGAAATTTATTGTCTTGAAACGTTACTCCATACTGTTCATAAGAACCGAATTGCGAAGACATGGACTCAATTACTCTCGCGAAGCTATGAGCCTACAAGAGGACGCGAACGGCATCCTTATAAAGGTTATCACTACTTATATCCTGTTCTCAGTAGTTCTTCTGGATGGAAGATATCGAAGATAGAACACTGATTTTAGTTAAGGTAAGATGCGATAATTATTAACCCGCGAAATTAAAAGGACTTTTCATGGGCACAAACGAGAAGGCTGCGCCGGAAGATACCCGCTATTACCGGTATGAAATTATTGGAGACAATACCCACCGAACCAGTATTCACTGCACAGAAAAAGTCGTCCAGTGCCGACGGGTGCCAGTCAGGGGGATCACGCTGACCGTAGGTGTCTTCTTTGACGGCACGGGGAATAACCGGGCGAATTCAGACGATCTGCGGCTGGCGTATGCCCACTGCGCCGGTCTGGTCGGCGAGGATCGTGCCAGGGCGTGCGAGAAGTATGAAAAGCATGCCAGAGCAGGGTTGGGGAACGCAAGCTGGCAGGGGGGCCCCACTAATATTTCGCGGCTTTTCGATCTTTACCAGCAGCATAATGAACTTAAAAACGGCGAAGTAGAGGCGCAGGTCAAAGCCTACGTATGTGGTATCGGCACGGCGGACGGGGAAAGCGACTCGACGATGGGTAAAGCGCTGGGCGGCAGTCTTATCCGGCAGTTTGAGGGGGTGGTGACAAAGACCGATGAGGCGCTGGATAAAATTATCACGGCGCTCAGGGAATTCATTGATGTTAACAGCACAGAGGTAGCAATAGCGAAGGTGCAGTTTGACGTGTTCGGTTTCAGCCGCGGGGCAGCGGCAGCGCGGCACTTTGCCAACCGGGTGATGAACCAGGACACGGAGATAGCGGCGGCGATAGACAAAGGGTTAGACCTGACAGGGCACCATGGAAAAGCGGCGGGAGAGGTACGCTTTCTGGGACTGTTTGACACGGTGGCGGCCATCGGGAGTCTGCTGAACTTCTATGGCATCAACGGGCGCAGCAACCCCGGCGTCAACCTCGAACTGCGTCCCTCGGTGGCGCAGAAGGTGTTTCAGATAAGCGCAATGCACGAGTGCAGATATAACTTCAGCCTGAACAGCATAGCGGGGATGTGGCCGGAGCTGGCGCTGCCGGGTGCGCACTCGGATATCGGCGGAGGCTACAACGCGGGAGAGGATGAAATATCCCTGCTGACGATGCCGGACTTTGAAGTGATACCGGAAAGCTCGGATGAAATGCAGACGGCAGTATACCGTAAGGCGGAGAAGATGCGTCAGACGCTATATTCGCTGCCAGCGCTGAAGTACCTGATGCCGCATGGTGAGGTGGAGACGAAAATGATTTCGTGGCCACTGGTTAACCGGGATAAGGCACGGGCGTTTATTTTTGAGAAGAAATCCGGCGCGGCGGTATTTATGACTCGCCAGGCGGTGCCGAACGACTGGGAAAAGGTGAGTATGCGCGTGATGCTCGATGCGGCACAGAACGCCGGGGTTATCTTTGCACCAATACTCAGCAGTAACAAGGAGCTGGCACTGCCGTCAGAACTACTTCCCTTGTGTGAGAAAGCGATAGCACAGGGGCGCGCAGTCCGGCTGGGCGTAGAGCCTGAGGGCTTTACTGCAGAGGATATGCGGACCATTGGGCGTTATCTGCACTGTTCAGCGAACTGGAACATCGACTCTGACCTGAGCCTGTGGGTGAGTCCGTCTTCGGGAGAGGTTTTTCTGCGAAACCACTATGCGCCGACGGATGAACGCTCCTTCGTGTGGCCGATGGCTCCTGCCAAAGGGTGGGTGCGGACGGTATGGCGGATGGACGACCAGCAGCAGTGGGAAGACAGGGCGCGGGCGAATGCGGACGCGCTGGACGGATTTTTCTGAGGAGGCAGGGATGAAGCGATTACCTCTTATGGTAGCTGTACTGGGCGTCATAGTGCTTTCAGGCTGCCATGACCGTCGGGCAGGTGTGAAAACGCTGTTAGGGGACGGCGTGGAACAGTATGGACAGAAGCTGCCCTACGATCACTGGCACTTTAATTTTTTCTATCCAGCCAACCTGCCGGCACTGGTGACCATGGTGTATCTGGAGGACGGGGATATCCGGGAAAGTATTTTCCGGCGACTTGATCCGACCGAACCCAGCCAGGGCAGCGTGGGAACATGGAGCCAGCGTGTAGGCGGTTTTCCAGCCAATTTTAATATTGGCAAGGCGCTGCCGGTCAGGATGACGGTGTGCTGGGACTCGGTTATCGACAAAAAGGCGTATGAGACGGAGATCTGGTTCAGCCGGGAGACCTGGCAGCAGATGCTCACAGCCTATCCTGATACCTATCGTCCCGGTAATACGTATTACCGAAACAAAATGATAATAGGTCTGGCCCCGGAAGGAAAAGTCAGAGTATGGCTGAAGGATAACCGTAATCCTGTTGTGCTCCAGCATCCCGCCAGGCAGTTCACCCTGACAGGGGATGATATGCTGATATGCAAAAACGTTCCTAACCGGATTGATTTCAGTTATATCGAGGCTAATGGTTACGATCCATTCATCCGCACTTTTATCGAGGGGAAGCGCTATCCGTATGGTAACTGGTAGGGAGGTTGCTTTCCGGCGAGCCGAGGGCGACGCGCTGGACGGACTTTTCTGAGGAGGCAGGGATGAGACGATTACCGCTGGTAGCGGTCATGTTGGGTTTCGTATTACTCGCCGGTTGCCACGATCGCCGGGAGGGTGTGAAGTCTTTGTTAGGGGACGGCGTGGAGCAGTGGGGGCAGAAACTGCCTTACGATCACTGGCAGTTTAATTTTTTCTATCCCGTCAACCTGCCGGCACTGGTGACCATGGTGTATCTGGAGGACGGGGATATCCGGGAAAGTATTTTCCGGCGACTGGATCCCACAGAACCGAGCCAGAGTAGCGTGGGGACATGGAGCCAGCGCGTGGGTGGTTTTTCAGCCAATTTTAATATCAGCAAGGCGCTGCCTGTAAGGATGACGGTGTGCTGGGACTCGGTTATCGATAAAAAGGCGTACGAAACGGAGATCTGGTTCAGTCGGGAGACATGGCAGCAGATGCTCACAGCCTATCCTGATGCCTATAAGCCGGGAAAGACGTATTACCGGGATAATATGATTATCGGACTGGCACCGGGTGGAACGGTGCGGGTCTGGCTGGAGGATAACGGCGATCCTGTTGTGCTCCAGCATCCCGCCCGGCAGTTCACGCTGACAGGAAATGAAATGCTGATATGCAAAGGAGTCACGAAACATCCTGACGGGTATGTTTATTACGGAAAGACACTCGAATTCATCAAGGGAAAAAACTATCCGTATGGTAACTGGTAGGGAGGCTCTGTCCGGCGGGCCGCTGGCCCGGACGGCTGCACGACAGTTAACAACTAGGCACCGAAGAATGAGTGCACCTTCGTGTCGCCAGTAAAAGGGTGGGTGCGGACGGTGTGGCGGATGGATGACCAGCAACAGTGGGAAGACAGCGAGCGGGCGAATGCGGACGCGCTGGACGGACTTTTCTGAGGAGGCAGGGATGAAACGATTACCGCTGGTAGCGACCATGTTGGGTGTCATATTACTCGCCGGTTGCCACGATCGCCGACAGTTTAATTTTTTCTATCCCTTCAACCTGCCGGCACTGGTGAGTATATACCTGGCAAAGTAACCGGCTCGAGGTTTTCGGTAAGTTACGTTGCCTTAGACCAGACAAAGCCAGGTAACTTTAACGAACTATCATTTTCGATATCCAAACACACCTCTTGTGGCGTGAATATGTTAGGTCGCATTGATTAAGTATGTTAAACAGTAGCTTCAAGGCACCTTTCTCATCGGAACCCCTTTTGTGCTGACGACGCTAATCTACCGAAGCCAGTTAAATTTATCTCACCCGTCCACCGAACTGCGGGAGCTGGTCGAGCGCGCCAGGGGCCGCAACGCAAAGCTGAATATTACCGGTGTACTCCTGTCTAAAGGGAGCGATGTCCTGCAAATTCTCGAAGGTTCCGAAGAGAGTGTGGTCAGGCTGTTCCATACCATTCGTCAGGACCCGCGTCACAGCGGGGTGGTTGAACTGATGCGGGACTATGGCCCGCGCAGACGTTTTGAAAATGTCGGCATGCTGTTGTTTGATCTGCAAACCCAGTCGCCGAAAGAGGTGTTACAGTCGGTTCTGCATTACAGCAAGCTGGACAGCTATCTGACCTCTGACGATCGGGTGTTCAAATTTATCCAGACGTTTATCACCGGCAAGCGTCCGTCAGAGTCTGGGGCACGCTATCTCCCTGAAAAATGGACGCTGTCACCCGAAGTGCTACCGTTTGGCGAGAGTCTGGGGCTGATTGCCGGTCAGCCCTGTCAGTTTGCACTTCAGCCCATTGTCGAGCCCTCGGAAGGGACGATCAGCTCCCTTGAAGCCCTGATACGCGGCAATGACGGCGGCAGCCCGGAGCATTTCTTCAGCACCCTCGACCCGGACAAAATCTACGAAGTTGATCTGCAAACAAAGGCCTATGCCTTTGCGCTGGCGGAAAAACTGGGGATTGGCAGCCATAAAATTGCGGTCAACCTGCTGCCCATGTCGCTGGTGAATGTGCCTGGTGCCGTTGAATTTCTGGTCAATCAGATCAAACAACACGGGTTGCAGCCGGAGCAGGTGGTTATTGAAGTCACTGAGAACGAGATGATCTCCGGGTTCAACCAGTTCAACAGCGCCATTAAGCAGCTTCGCGGTGAGGGGGTTGGCCTGGCGATCGATGATTTTGGTTCCGGCTATGCCGGTCTTTCTCTGCTGACCCGTTTTCAGCCGGATAAAATTAAAATCGACCGGGAAATTGTCAGCGATATCCACCTCAGCGGCGTGAAGCAGGCGATTGTTCGCTCCATCATCAGCTGTTGCTCCGACCTTGAAATTACCCTGGTGGCCGAAGGGATCGAGAAGATAGAGGAGTGGTGCTGGCTAGAATCTGCCGGGATCCGCCGATTCCAGGGCTTTCTGTTTGCCCGTCCGCAGCTGAATGGCGTCGGCGATATTCACTGGCCGCATCTGATGCGTTAAGCCAAATTTCCTTCCCGTTATTTCCCCTTTGCCTGGCCTGTGCTTAAATAGCTAAAACGGTTTAATAATGTTTAGCTTAGAGGGTCACATGAAAAAAATCTGGGTACTTGGCGATGCAGTGGTGGATCTGCTGCCGGATGGAGAAGGCCGGCTACTGCAATGTCCCGGCGGGGCACCGGCAAACGTTGCGGTCGGGATTGCCCGACTGGGCGGCCCGAGCGCCTTTATCGGCCGGGTTGGCGACGATCCTTTCGGGCGTTTTATGTATCAGACGCTGGCGAAGGAGCGGGTCGATGTGCGACAGATGCGCCTTGACCCGGCACACCGCACCTCGACGGTGGTGGTCGATCTGGACGACCACGGCGAGCGTTCGTTTACCTTCATGGTGCGCCCGAGCGCCGATCTGTTTCTGGAACCCGCCGATCTGCCCACGTTCAGCGCCGGGGAGTGGCTGCACGTTTGTTCCATCGCGCTCAGCGCAGAGCCGAGCCGTACTGCGACGTTTCAGGCAATGGCCGCCATCCGCGAGGCGGGCGGTTACGTCAGTTTCGACCCCAATATTCGCCCGGATCTCTGGCCGGATGAGAACGCCCTGCATGGCTGCCTGGAGCAAGCCCTGCAACGCGCCGACGTGGTAAAACTCTCGGTCGAAGAGCTGGCCTTTTTCACCGGCTGTGCGCAGGTAAACGCCGGTCTGGAGGCGCTAATGCAGCGCTGCCCGGCGCGGTTGGTGCTGATCACCCAGGGTAAAGCGGGCGTGACGGCCTGGCATGAAGGTAGCGTAAAACACTATCCGGCTACGCCCGTTCAGTGCGTCGATACCACCGGCGCGGGCGACGCCTTCGTGGCGGGCCTGCTCTACGGCCTGGCCGCCGGGCAGGACCTGACGCCGGTTATCGCCCTGGCCCAGCGCTGCGGCGCGTTAGCCACTACCGCCAAAGGGGCAATGACCGCATTGCCCTGGCAGCACGAGCTATAATTCCTCCCTTCACTGGCCGCCAGTCGGCGGCCTGAATTGTCGCCTCGATCACACTTACTAAATCGGTTTAGCAAAAAAGATTGCCGATCCAAAATTCACAGGTTTAGTATCAGCAACCTAAACCGGTTTAGCAATTTAGCACGTTTAATGACTTCTTTTAGGGATGCGACAAAATGTATAAAAAACGCAGACTTGCCGTGATGATAGGCATGCTGGCCGGCAGTACCTCTGTTTTTGCCCAGACTGATATATCCAGTATCGAAGCGCGCCTTGCCGCAATGGAGCAGCGCCTCCAGGACGCGGAAACGCGTGCCCAGGTGGCGGAGAAACGCGCCACGGCGGCAGAACAAAAAACACAGCAGCTGGTGGCCGCTCAGCAGCAGGCGCAAACGACAACCCAGGAGGTGGCGCAGCGCACCACCGCGCTGGAGAAGAAGGCGGATCAAAGCGGCGGATTTGAGTTTCACGGCTATGCCCGTTCAGGCCTGCTGATGAACGATGCCGCCTCCAGCAGCAAAAGCGGTCCTTACCTGACGCCAGCCGGCGAAACCGGCGGTGCAGTAGGGCGTCTGGGTAACGAAGCCGATACCTACGTTGAACTGAACCTGGAGCATAAACAAACCCTGGATAACGGGGCGACCACGCGCTTCAAAGCGATGCTGGCCGACGGTCAGCGAACCTATAACGACTGGTCTGCCGATACCAGCGATCTCAATATTCGTCAGGCCTTCGCGGAGCTGGGCAACCTGCCTGATTTTACCGGCGCGCTGAAAGGCAGTACCTTCTGGGCGGGTAAACGCTTTGACCGCGACAACTTTGACATCCACTGGCTGGATTCCGACGTGGTGTTCCTGGCCGGTACCGGTGGCGGCGTCTACGACGTGAAATGGAACGATTCGCTGCGTAGCAACTTCTCCATCTATGGCCGCAACTTCGGCAGCGTGGAGCAGACCGACAACAACGTTCAGAACTATATCCTCAGCATGAACCACTTCGCCGGCCCGTTCCAGCTGATGGTGAGCGGCTTGCGGGCGAAAGATAACGATGACCGCAAAGACACCAACGGCGATCTTATAAAGACGGACGCCGCCAATACCGGCGTGCATGCCCTGGTGGGATTACATAATGAGAGCTTCTATGGCCTGCGTGAAGGGACGGCCAAAACGGCGCTGCTGTATGGTCACGGGCTGGGTGCGGAGGTGAAAAGCATCGGCTCTGACGGGGCCCTGCTGTCTGAAGCGGATACCTGGCGCTTTGCAAGTTACGGTGTCACGCCGATCGGTGGCGGCTGGAGCATTGCGCCTGCCGTGCTGGCGCAAAGCAGTAAAGATCGCTACGTCAAAGGCGATAGCTATGAGTGGGTAACGCTCAACACCCGTCTGATTAAAGAGGTGACGCAGAATTTCGCGCTGGCGTTTGAGGGCAGCTATCAGTACATGGATTTAGATCCGCAAGGCTATAAGGACCGTAACGCCGTCAACGGCAGTTTCTACAAGCTGACCTTTGCACCGACGTTAAAAGCGAGCAAGATCGGCGACTTCTTTAGCCGTCCTGAGCTGCGCCTGTTTGCCACCTGGATGGACTGGAGCAGCAAACTGGACAATTACGCCAGCGATGATGCTTTTGGCAGCAGCGGCTTCAACGCCGGCGGGGAATGGAACTTTGGGGTCCAGATGGAAACCTGGTTTTAACCCATCCCGCTCCCGCCTGGCGGGAGCGGTTTAAACATCATAAAAAATGAAGTCAGGCAGAGGTATCTATGGATTTTGATAATATCGCCCGCGCGCTTATTCCGCTGCTCGGTGGTAAAGAAAACATCGCCAGCGCGGCACACTGCGCAACGCGTCTTCGTCTGGTGCTGGTCGATGACGCGCTTGCCGATCAGCAGGCTATTGGCAAGGTCGACGGCGTAAAAGGCTGTTTTCGTAACGCCGGGCAGATGCAGGTGATTTTTGGTACGGGCGTGGTTAACAAGGTGTACGCCGCGTTTATCCGGGCGGCGGGGATCAGCGAATCCAGTAAATCTGAAGCCGCGGATCTGGCGGCGCGCAAGCTCAACCCGTTCCAGCGCATTGCCCGTCTGCTCTCCAACATCTTTGTGCCGATCATTCCCGCGATTGTGGCGTCCGGTCTGTTGATGGGCCTGCTCGGGATGGTGAAAACCTACGGCTGGGTCAATGCGGATAACGCCCTCTACATCATGCTGGACATGTGCAGCTCCGCGGCGTTTATCATTCTGCCTATTCTGATCGGCTTCACTGCCGCGCGTGAGTTTGGCGGTAACCCGTATCTTGGCGCAACGCTTGGCGGCATTCTGACCCACCCGGCGCTGACCAACGCCTGGGGCGTGGCGTCGGGTTTCCACACCATGAATTTCTTTGGCCTTGAGATCGCGATGATTGGCTATCAGGGCACGGTATTCCCGGTGCTGCTGGCCGTCTGGTTTATGAGCATCGTGGAGAAAAATCTGCGCCGCGTGATTCCGGACGCCTTAGACCTGATCCTGACGCCGTTCCTCACCGTGGTGATCTCCGGCTTTATCGCGTTGCTGATTATCGGTCCGGCAGGGCGCGCCCTGGGGGACGGCATCTCCTTTATTCTCAGCACCCTTATTGCCCACGCGGGCTGGCTGGCGGGACTGCTGTTTGGCGGACTTTACTCGGTGATTGTGATCACCGGTATTCACCACAGCTTCCACGCCATCGAAGCCGGGCTGCTGGGCAATCCATCGATTGGCGTTAATTTCCTGCTGCCTATCTGGGCCATGGCGAACGTGGCGCAGGGCGGTGCCTGTCTGGCGGTATGGTTCAAAACCAAAGATGCCAAAATTAAAGCCATTACGTTGCCGTCGGCGTTTTCTGCGATGCTCGGCATCACCGAAGCGGCTATTTTTGGTATCAACCTGCGCTTCGTTAAGCCGTTTATCGCCGCGTTGATTGGCGGCGCGGTGGGCGGTGCCTGGGTGGTGTCGGTGCATGTCTACATGACCGCCGTCGGGTTGACCGCCATTCCGGGCATGGCCATTGTGCAGGCCAGCTCGCTGCTGAACTATATTATCGGCATGGTGATTGCCTTCGGCGTGGCGTTTACCGTCTCACTGCTGCTGAAATATAAAACGGACTCTGAATAATGACGTTACCTTCCCGCTGGCCTGCGATCCTGCAGGCCGTTATGCAAGGTCAGCCGCGGGCGCTCGCGGACAGCCATTATCCGCAATGGCACCCCGCGCCGGTGACAGGGCTAATGAACGACCCGAACGGGTTTATCTGGTTTGCTGGCCGCTACCACCTGTTTTATCAGTGGAACCCGATGGACTGCGAGCACCGCTTTAAGTGCTGGGGGCACTGGAGCTCTGCGGACCTGGTGCACTGGCGGCACGAGCCGCTGGCGCTCATGCCGGATGAAGAGTATGACCGCAACGGCTGCTACTCCGGTAGCGCCGTGAATAACGCGGGCGTATTGACCCTGTGTTACACCGGCAATGTCAAGTTTGATGACGGCAGCCGCACGGCCTGGCAGTGCCTGGCCGTGGAACAGCCGGATGGAACCTTCAGGAAGCTGGGACCGGTGCTGGCGCTGCCGGAAGGCTACACCGGCCACGTGCGCGACCCGAAGGTGTGGCAGCACGACGGGCTGTGGTACATGGTGCTTGGCGCACAGGATGTGCAAAAGCGCGGCAAGGTGCTGCTGTTTAAGTCAGCTGATTTGCACGCCTGGCAATCCTGCGGGGAGATCGCCGGTCACGGCGTCAACGGCCTGTCGGATGCAGGGTATATGTGGGAGTGCCCGGACCTGTTTGCCCTCGACGGGACGCACGTCCTGATCTGCTGCCCGCAGGGGCTGGCGCGCGAGCCGCATCGCTACCTCAACACCTATCCGGCCACCTGGATGAGTGGAGCGTTTGACTCTTCCAACGCCCGGTTTGATCACGGCGAGCTGCACGAGCTGGATGCGGGCTTTGAGTTCTACGCCCCGCAAACCACGCTGGCGGAAGACGGTCGCCGTATTCTGATCGGCTGGATGGGCGTACCGGACGGGGAAGAGATGCTGCAGCCCACGCGGGCGCACGGCTGGATGCACCAGATGACCTGTCCGCGTGAATTACAGTATCGCGACGGCAGGCTCTGGCAGATCCCGGTGCGTGAGCTGGCGGCGTTGCGCGAAGATGAACACAACTGGCAGGGGCGCGCCAGCGCCGCGCCCGCACTCGACGCGACGCGTCTGGAGTTTGAGCTGGGCGCTTCGCAGGTGATTGTCGATTTTGCCGGCGCGCTGCGCCTCAGCGTCGATGGGCAGGGCCTGCGTCTGGAACGCGCGAGCCTGGAAACCGGTGAAACGCTGACCCGCTACTGGCAGGGCGACGTCCGTCATTTACGCGTCCTGTGCGACCGCTCCAGCGTTGAAATTTTCATCAACCACGGCGAAGGGGTGATGAGCAACCGCTATTTTCCTGTCCATCCGGCCCGGGTGCGATTCGAAGGTGCGTCCGACATCACATTACGCTACTGGTCGTTGCGCACCTGCATGATAGAATGAGGGTTTTGGCAGCCGGATCTAAGTCGTTGTGAGAAAAACAAAACGCGTCACCATCAAAGACATCGCGGAGCTGGCGGGGGTGTCCAAAGCCACCGCCAGCCTGGTCCTGAACGGTCGCAGCAAAGAGCTTCGCGTGGCGGAAGAGACGCGCGAGCGCGTGCTGGCGATTGCAAAAGAGCACCACTATCAGCCCAGCATTCACGCCCGTTCGCTGCGGGATAACCGCAGCCACACCATTGGTCTGGTGGTTCCGGAGATCACCAACTACGGTTTTGCCGTCTTTTCTCACGAGCTGGAAACGCTGTGCCGCGAGGCGGGCGTTCAACTGCTGATCTCCTGCAGCGATGAAAACCCGGGGCAGGAGACGGTGGTGGTGAACAACATGGTGGCGCGGCAGGTGGACGGGCTGATCGTGGCCTCCAGCATGCTTAACGACGCGGACTACCATAAGCTGAGCGAGCAGCTGCCGGTGGTCCTGTTTGACCGCCACATCAACGACAGCGCGCTGCCGCTGGTGATCACCGACTCTATTACCCCGACGACGGAACTGGTGGCGGATATTGCGCGTCAGCATCCGGATGAGTTCTACTTCCTTGGCGGCCAGCCCCGCTTATCCCCGACGCGCGACCGCCTGGAAGGGTTCAAACAAGGTCTGCGTGATGCCGGTGTGGAACTGCGTCCGGAGTGGATCATTCACGGCAACTATCACCCGAGCTCCGGTTACGAGATGTTTGCCGAACTCTGCGCCCGGCTGGGACGTCCGCCGAAAGCGTTGTTCGCTGCCGCCTGCGGGCTTCTGGAAGGGGTGTTGCGCTATATGGGTCAACATAATCTGTTGCAAAGCGATATCAGGTTAGCCAGTTTTGACGATCACTATCTCTATGATTCACTGACGATCCCCGTGGATACCATTCGCCAGGATAACCGGCAGCTGGCGTGGCACTGCTTTGATTTGATTAGCAAATTGATTGAAGGCGAGACCCCGGAACCGTTGCAACGCAAGCTGGCTGCCACCCTGCAGCGGCGCTATAAGTCAGCAGATTAGCCCGGACCGATACATCAATAACTTTAATTAATTTAAGTTTTGGAAGCGCCGATAACCATAAGGAATAATTCTCCTTGAGGTATTGGTTTATGTCGTTGAAAAAGTCGTCCCTGATTGTCCTGTTCTCGCTGCTTTTCTTCTTTGTTGTCAGCACTGTCACCAGCGTTGGCCTCATCATTAAAAGTAATTATTCCCTGGATAACGTCAATAAAGAGATCCAGGTGGTGCTGTCCATTATTGACCCCATTAACCACAGCCGTACGTTGCGCGTTCGGGTGATGGAGTATGTGAAGATGGTGGAAGCGGGCAACGCAGCGGACGGGGCAGCAAAGCTGACCTCCGTGAAAGAGGCGCTGACCAAAGCGGACCATGCGTTTTCGGCCTTTATGGCGTCGCCGCGCCTGAGCGATGAAGCACCGCTGGTGAGAGCCTATCAGGATGCCTGGCAGAACTACCGCAACCAGGGGCTGGCGCCGCTGATTGATGCCGCTGCGGCACACGATGTCGCCAAATTTGACGCACTGATCCCGGAAGTGTCCCGCCTCGATCGCCAGTACGAGATCGTTCTCGACCAGGTCCTTTCCGTGCACCAGAAATATGCCAAAAGCCTGAATGAAGATGCGAGCAGTAACTTCGTCTCTGGCCTGGCGATCATTGCCGCAATCGCCAGCCTGTTTGTGGTGGTGATCATCGCCGTTAGCCTGCTGATGAAGCGCTTTGTCTTCGCGCCGGTCAACCTCGCGCGCGAGCACTGCAGCCAGATTGCGGCAGGTAAGCTGGACATTCCGGTGCCGGTGAAGGGGAGCGCCCATAACGAAATCGATCATCTGATGAGCTCGATGGAGCAGATGCGTCAGGCACTGCTGTCAACCATCGCTCAGGTACGCGATGCGAGCCATACCGTGACGCACGCAGCCCAGGAGATTGCCTCCGGGAATATTGACCTGGCGTCACGCACCGAGCAGCAGGCTTCCGCATTAACCCAGACGGCGGCCAGCATGGAAGAGCTGAGCGCGACGGTGGCGAACAACACCGATAATGTGTTCCAGGCCGGAAAACTGGTACAGGACGCGGTGAAAAATGCCCACACCGGTGAAGCGGTGACCCGCGAAGTCATCGACACGATGAATACCATCGCCGCGAACTCGAAGCGCATCGAAGACATCACCAGCGTGATTAACAGCATCGCCTTCCAGACCAACATCCTGGCGCTGAACGCGGCGGTTGAAGCGGCGCGCGCCGGCACCCAGGGCCGCGGCTTTGCGGTCGTGGCCAGTGAAGTGCGCACCCTTGCACAGAAAAGTGCGGTGGCCGCCAAGGACATTGAGAGCCTGATTGCCCAGTCGGTTTCCAGCGTGAAAAACGGTGCGGAGCTGGTCAGCCGTTCAGGTGCGGTGATTGACGCGATTATTTCGTCGGTGAACAAAGTGAATACGCTGATGGAGCAGATCTCCGTCGCCTCTGAAGAGCAGAGCCGTGGGATTAGCCAGGTCGGGCAGGCGGTGACCGAGATGGACGGCGTGACCCAGCAGAACGCCGCGCTGGTGCAGCAGTCCGCCGCGGCAGCGGCCTCGCTGGAAGAGCAGGCGCAGCAGCTTTCACGGAGTATTTCGAGTTTTAGTTTGCCGGTGCAGGCTTGATTGAATATAAGAGGCTCTTGAGGGGGCCTTTTTAATGTCTGGCTTAACGGGAAAGCCGTGTCAGACAAAGTTTCATGTTTTATTACTAGCAGCCAAAAGCCATAAAAAGCGGCTCTGCCGCTACTCGGAGTCCTGTCAATAACTGTGTATTACCAACCAACGGAGACTCCACTGATATGATGCCTACATCACCGTTTGAGCAATCCGAAGTGGTGTTAAACCGCATTGATGCTGGAGTCGTTGATTGGAACGACCCGGACGTCGTGAAGGTGCTCAGGGACGCGCTAAAGGCGGGGGCTAAACCTCAAAATAGACAGCAAAGAAACAGATCACCATTAAAATAGGACGACCTCGCCCCTTCGGGTCGTTTGACCAAATCGCAGCGGGACCAGATATCACGCATCCGGTTTGACCTCGCACAGCACGGCATTACGCCGGAATGGTGGGAACTGGATGTACTGGCGAGAGGTGCGACGGTGACATATGGCGAGAAAAAAATTCCGTTATACAGTAGCTGATGAATGGCTGGGCTATTCAACAAAACAATATCGTGGCGAAATGCTGGGGGACTTAGGTGTTGGGTCGTGGAACTACTATAATTTTTTATAGCTAAAGTTTTACATATGTTAATGATGAGGAGTGAAGTAGTTACGCATTGTAAGTAAATCATGTACGTAACTCGGCTTAGGGCTGTGATGTACATCATGTTATCTAGTGTAGGAAATTATTTAATTATTGCCTAATATGCGACTAAGCGTATACGATTAACATCAAGCAAATTGCCCTTGGTATTTCATGGAATGGAGCGTTGAAAGTGGAAAGAATATTTACAGCTAGGCCTTTCAAAACACGAAATGCAGATGAATATGATATCAATACCCTCCTAAATCTTTTTGTTAATCCGCTGATTGGTTTGTCCACTCCATTTGATTATGAGAATTCGATTATTAAAGGACGAATGGGATCAGGGAAAACAATGTATCTGAGGGCCAATCAGGCATTTTATTTGTCAGCTTTGTTACCTGCCCTGATGGAGGGTGATGATGAAATAATCCTTCCAATCATGATAAAGCTAAATGACTTCCAGCACATATCAGATCCAGATGAAATATATAAGCAGATTGTGGTTAAAATAGTGGAAGAGTTGGTTTCAATACATCATCATTTGGAGGGGACAAAAAATTTAGTGAGTATTCATGGGAATCTAAAAATGATCCCTCGAAGTTTAATTGCGCGACATAAAAATTCAGAGATGATGTTAAAAATATCAGAGCTGAGCAGTGATGAATATTTAAACAAAGTTTCACTGGATAAGCAAAACAAGGCATCTCTGAAGTTCAATTTTATAGAGGCATCAACTGATTGGAAAACTAATCATTATCAAGAATTTAAGAAAAAACCAAGCCCAGGTATCAAAGACATTGAAGAATGTTATAAGTATTTATTAAATGATGCAGAGGGTAAAATACTGTTATTGCTTGATGAGGCTGGCGCTCTTGATAAGGGTTTCTTCAAAGGTGGTGAAGGAAGAGGTAGTTTATTTGAGGTTTTAATGAATCAGTTTAGAACGGCCTCATTTATACGTACAAAAGTAGCTGTCTACCCTAATTCATACTCTGATATGCTAACTGAAACAAGATATGGCGATGTGGTCATGCTTGAAAATAGTGTTATGGATGAAGCTGGATATAAAAGACTTCGAGCCAAAGCTATTGATATAATAAATAATTACATTAATCCCAAAAGTGATGACTCAATGCCGTTCAGGGCTGAGGATGTTTTTGAAATTAATGATAAATCAATTTACGGTGATGCTCTTGAAATGATTTTATATGCGTCTCACGGGAATATGAGACGACTTATACATATTTTTGATATGAGTATGGATACGGCATATTCAGAAGGCTCATATGCGAAGCGCGTTGAAAAAAATAATGTAATAGAAGCATTGCGGAGGCATGCTGTTAATAATGAAGGCACTTTGTCGAATCAGGAAAAGGAATTTTTAGAAAGCCTTGTAAAAGTATGCCGTAGTCGGTCGGCCTACAAGTTTTCATTCCCAAATGTTCCTCTTTATAAATATACAAGTCGATCTAGAGAATATAATATAATCAATGTTGATGAACCAGGTTCAGGCCGCAAAGCAACTGTTTATTCTTTTGATTTCTCTTTTTGCGTATTAAAAGATATACCAACCCATCGAATGAATGATGATGAAAGAGTATACAAAGAACGCTCAGGAGATCTCGGTCGATGGTCGTCAAGGAAAGCGATAATTAGTAATAATATGATCGAGCAGGCATCTTTTCCAGGGAAAATTGAAGGTAAGGTTTCATGGTATGACATTGAAAAGAAACACGGCTTCATAACTGTTGATGATTCCCCAGATAGAAAGATTAATGAGTATTACTTTCAATGTAAGCAGATAATTGAGGAGGATAAAGGAAAAACAATGCATGTTGGTAAGAGGTTGCGTTTTTATCCGAGCGAAACGGATGGCGGGGAGTTAGTCGCTTATGTAATTGAAGTTTTATAGTTGGCTTTTTAATAACTGTTACAACGTACAAAGAGTGTGTTCGTTTAAAAATACTCTTTGTATTTTTTATTTGATATTTTACATTGTCATATCGTTTACACAATTAGGGTGCATTTTTTTGCGTGCCCCGCTAGAGTTGACCCACCTCCGACGCGTTTGTGTACTTGCATAAAAACGGAACTGTCAAGCGGGCAGGCGAGACGGGAATGGCACTGCACGCCAGACGTGGTGACATGATTTATTTCGCGCGTCTGTACGCGTCGTGGAGGCGTGCTGAATGGTGAGGTTGAATCTCGACGTACAGGTCGCCGTTGTGGCTCTGCGCGGTGTTGGAAATGGTCCCGAGAAAAATCAGCTTTGCGCCGTTGTTGCCGATGACAATCGGGTCGCCGATCAATTCAACGTCGGCGACCCGAAGCCGCAAAAGCAAAAGGTGAAGCTCAAGCGTAAGCCAAAAGAGAAGCACCTCTGCGCGCTCCAGCACCCGAAAGCGACCAAAGTCCCGGCAAATGCCAAAGCCAAAAAAGAGCAGGAATCGCGTGAAGGTGAGTATATGGCCGGTGAGTCTGATAACGTGCCGGAGCTCACGACGAGAGAGACAGTCGAGCGTTTTATCGTATCGCCGGGGATAGTAGTGCCAGCGGCACCGCACCTGTCTATGTTAGGACAGCAACAGATTCAATGGATGTGACTCTCCACAAAACCCGCAGATAGCGGTTTTTTCAATAATTAGTATGCACTTGCGTTATAATTTAATACCGTAAATTGCAAAAGAAACTTAACTAAATTCAACTCAAATGGAGTGGGTTTATGAAAGATTATTTAATTCACATGGCTAATTATCATAAGAGTCAATCACCGCAAATATAGCGATGTCGCATTACGAAAATTGAGGTATTCACGCCGTTGATAGGTCCGATAATTCCACCCCCCACGTCGACAATAGCAAACGCCGCCGGTACTGAAACTCGCTTTCAGTGCCGGTGGTGTTGAACAACGATCCCGGCAAGGCGTTAGCTTCTGAGTCGATTAAATCAGAGACGAGAAAAGTAGAACGAAGTAAAAATGTCAATTATGATGACCACAAGGTTAGCCCAAAAGGAAATCATGACAATGAGCATTGGATTAATTACAGACGAGCCAGGACGTTTTTATACCTTCCATTCAATATTGCCTGCTGGTGAATATTTCGAATTTCGCCCCCGCAATCCTCCACTGAACTCAAAACCCATCGTTGATGACGAAAGCGGGATGTGTATTGGTTATTCCGTCGCTCAGGCTCCCGGTTTATGGCAGATTTATGATGCAGACGGCATGTTTGTCAGGCTGGAAGAAGCGCCATTAGAAGCCCCCCTGATTGACCCAACAGACCTCGCTTTAATTGCTTTTGGTGCATTTCGACTTTTTCGGGCTGGCAAGGCGTTACTGGAGAGTGGTGTCAAAACCGCCGTAACGGTGAGACTTAGTGAGGCTACCATCAGTCTCTTGCGTGGCCGTCTTAAAATGGGTTTAACAGCTCGCGCGCTCAGGATGAGTGAGTCATCGGCAAAACACATGCTGACGCCAGGTCGTTATGTGCCTTTACAGATTCAGGAAAAGGCCATTCGTTATGGCATAAGAACGCCGGACCCTCTCAAAAAGCCAGGGCTTTTCCGTTACGAGGCTCGTATGTATAAGCTTGTGGAAGATAAGCAAAATAAAGGCACTTATATTTACAAGTCTTACCGTCTAGAGGTGTTGGTCAGGGAAGCTGACTGGACTATTATGCATTTTCAGTACATGCCGTAAGGGGGGAGCATGATAGATATCACAAGCGGTGACAGACACCTTAAATTAACGCCTTATGAAAGGCTGACTGAGCCCGAAGAGCCTGCATATAGCCGTATTATGGTATGGGTTGAATTCTCAATCCCTGTCTTAAAAACAGAGTTTGCTGCAGAGTTTTTTGTCGGTCAGTTAGAGCAATTCAGGAATGATGCACATGCTTTCCATCAGGCCTTAACGACAGGTACAAAGTCTAAGGATATTCGTTTAACCTCGGCATTCGAGCAGGTTATGCTTAAGTTTCATCAGGCACATTTTGCCGGTGCTGTTGGAGTTAGTATGGTACTTAAGCCTGAAAACCATGCTGACAGTGTTACCCTTGACGATTCCTTCGAGATTGATGAAAGTTACTTTCCCGACCTGCTCTCTGGTCTGGACGACATCATTTCATGGCAAAACTGATGCTTGAATTACGCTACAAGACCGGCACTCAGACTGCCGGACTTTTTATGCCATTTACTTGCGCCTTTCTCCTTTTCTGTCAAGCGAAGACTAGCGACTTCATTACGCAAAAAGTGATGGCCTCAAGGTGACTCATAGCGCCCGCCAACTCTAACAGCTATGAGTCCAAATCCGACAGCACAAAAATTCTTTCATTCACCCCAGCAATATTTCCCTCGCTCATCCGTCTACCTCACCACAAGCCATAATCAGTTACGGTAAACGAGGTAAACACCATGAGAGATTTTGAAATGCACGGCAGAGGTCACGGGCGCGGATTTGGTCGCCACCGTATGGGCAAGGGATTAGTCATCGGCGCGGTGATTTTCATCGTACTCGGCCTGCTGGTGATGTCCCTGTGGAATGCCTTGCTTCCGGCGATCCTTGGCGTGAAGGCCATCGGATTCTGGCAGGCGCTGGGCATTCTGGTGCTGAGCCGCATTCTGTTTGGCGGGCTGGGCTTCCGCCCGGGGATGTTCGGCGCGCACCGCCGCATGCACGAGCGCTGGATGAACATGACGCCCGAGCAGCGCGAGGCGTTTATTCAGCAGCGCCGCGAAGGGTTTGGTCGTCACGGCCGCGGGCACTGCGGCTGGCACGGGCATCGTGACGATAAGCTCGATGACGCCACGCCGAAAGCGCCGGAAGCAGAGTGAGCGAAATGAAAGCCGGGGAGGCGGGCGGATCCATGCTGATGTCGGCGCTCAATGCCTGCCGCGCCCGGCTGAGAGCCTTCATTCGCGGACGGACGTCCGTCCGTGATGATGCCGACGACATTCTGCAGGAAGTGACGTATCAGCTGATGAAAGTGGAACAGCCGGTCGAAAACGTCGCCGCCTGGCTGTTCCGCGCGGCGCGTAACGAGATGACCGACCGGGCACGGAAAAAGCGCGAGGTCTCGCTCTCCGGCTATTTTACGGGGGAAGACGACGAGGGTTTCCCGGAGGACGAGCTGGCCGAAACCCTGTTCGGCGTATCGCACACGCCGGAGGAGGAGTACCTCAAAACGCTGCTGTGGGAAGAGCTGGGACAGGCACTGTCTGAACTGTCGCCGCCGCAGCGGGAGGTGTTTGAAAAGACCGAGCTTTACGGCTACAGCATTAAAATGCTGGCAGAGGAGACCGGTGCCAGCGAACAGGCGCTGTTATCCCGCAAACATAAGGCAGTACTGTTTCTACGCACGCGGCTGCGGGACGTCTATGACGCGCTAACGGGCGAATAGCGGCGACAGACAAAACCTTACACTTCCGGCACTTGTAGATTCATCACTATCGTTTATGATCGGGGCGTCTTGTTACTCTGGAATGTTATGCGCAACCGTCAGCTCCTCGGAAAATGGCTTTTGATTATCACCTGTCTGGCGATGGCGCTTTGCCTCGTACAGCGTGCGGTGATGCTCAACCATTTTTTACAGGGGCTGGATCCGCAGATTTCTCTGATAGCTGATGCCCCGGCGCAAACCAGCGATACGGAACAGCCCGGCCCGTCGCCCTGTCAGCTGGGCGCGCACTCGCTGCTTTGCGCGCAGCCGCTGTTCTTTGACGGTGCGCTACCGGCCATTATTATCTTCTTCGCGCTGCTGCAGCTGTTTACGCAAGGGCGGGCGTTTGCGCCCGTTGAACAGCCCGTTCAGGCACCGCCTCCCCGAATACACCTGAAAAACTGCGTTTTCCGTGAGTGAAATCATCGTCACCGCACGATAATTTTTCACTGTTCACGGAGTAAAACATGGTTAACCTCTTCAGGGGATTCGTCTTCCTGTGGCTGTCCTGCATCGGCATTGCCCATGCGGCGGACACCGGCTGGCTGGTTTCCCCCCAAAACGATCACGCCCGTATCCGCTTTCAGGCGGAGAGGGAACAAACGCACATTAAGGGCCTGCTCACCGTTGAGCTAAAACCCGGCTGGAAAACCTACTGGCGATCGCCGGGCGAGGGCGGTGTGGCGCCGAAAATCAGCTGGCCGGACGGCGTAACGGACAGCTGGTCCTGGCCGGTCCCGTCGCGCTTCGATATCTCCGGCATGACCACGCAGGGCTATCACGATAAGGTCACTATTCCGATTACGCTCGACGGGTTGAGGGACGACACGCTCGACGGGACGCTCACGCTCTCTACGTGCAGCAACGTCTGCCTGCTGACGGACTACCCGCTGCACCTCGATTTTACCCAACCGGTGGATGAGGGCTTCCGCAGCGCCTTCGCGCAAGCGATGCGCGCCGTGCCGGGCACCTCCGGCGTTTCTGCCGATTTGTCGGCCTGGCTTTCTGACGGCAACCTGGTGGTGACGGGGACGACGGACGGGAAATGGGATAATCCGGGGATCTTCTTTGACCCGTTGGAGGGTGACATTTTGCCCGGCGAGCCGGTCATTAAACACGACGGCAATACGCTTCGGGTAACGGTCCCCGTCACCGATGAATGGGGCGATAAGCCCGCCTCGCTGAAGGGTAAAGCGCTGTCGTTTGTGCTGACCAATGGCGATCGCGCGCAGCAAACCACCATGACCGTTGGGACAACGCCCGAAGAGACTTCAGTGGCGGACGGGATCGGCAAAATGGTGCTGTTTGCGCTATTGGGCGGGCTGATCCTGAACCTGATGCCCTGTGTACTGCCGGTGATGGGCATGAAGCTCAACAGCATCCTGCACGCGGGCTCGGACGGCCGCACCATCCGGCTGCGCTTTCTGGCCACCAGCGCCGGGATCGTGACCTCCTTTATGCTGCTGGCCGCAATGGTCACCGCGCTGAAGCTGGCTGGCGCGTCGCTGGGATGGGGCATTCAATTCCAGAACCCGTGGTTTATCGGCCTGATGGTCGCCGTCACCTTCCTGTTTGCGCTGAACCTGTTTGGGGTCTTTGAGATGCTGCTTCCTTCTGTCGCCGCCGGGCGGCTGGCAACGGCAGGAGGGACGGGGATTAGCGGCAGCTTCTGTGAAGGGATGTTCGCCACGCTGCTGGCGACCCCGTGCTCCGCGCCGTTTCTGGGTACCGCGGTTGCCTTTGCCCTTGGCGCGCCGCTGCACGCCCTGTGGCTCATCTTCCTGATGCTCGGCGTGGGCATGAGCCTGCCGTGGCTGTTTGTCGCCCTGGTGCCGAAAACGGCCTTGCTGCTGCCGAAACCCGGTCGCTGGATGAACACGCTGAAAGTCGTTCTCGGCCTGATGATGTTGGCCTCCAGCTTCTGGCTGGCGACGCTGCTGAGCCTGCATCTGGGCGACAGGGTCACTCAGGTGGTGTTGCTGATGCTGGTCGCCGTCACGCTGGCGCTGTTCGCAATGAAGCGGCAAACGGCCTCGCCGCTGTTCTGGCTCGTGGTTATCGCGCTGTCGGGGTTCGGCGGGTATCAGGTGCGCGGGCTGCTTAACGCGCCGCCTGACGCGTCGGCGCTAAATACCGCGCAGGCCATACCGTGGCAGCCGCTCAGCGAGGAGGCCATCGGGCAGGCTCTGGCGCAGGGGAAACGGGTGTTCGTGGATATCTCTGCCGACTGGTGCGTTACCTGTAAGGTGAACGAGCATCGGGTGCTCAATCAGCCGGAGATCGTTGCCGCACTGCGCCAGCCGGACGTGGTGGCCCTGCGCGGAGACTGGAGCCAGCCGTCCGCGCTCATCGCGGCGTTTCTGGCGAAGCGAAACCGCTACGCCATCCCGTTTAACGCGGTGTATGGCCCCGGCCTGCCTGATGGCGAAATCCTCTCGCCGCTGCTGGACAAGCGCACCCTGGTCACCACCCTGAACAACGCAAAAGGCTAACTGTACGATGAAAACACTCCTTATTACGCTTCTGTTCCTGCTGGCCCCGGTTCAGGTGTTCGCGGCCCAGCCGCTGACGCCGGACCAGGAGCAGCGCGCGCAGCAGATGATCGCTGATTTTCTGTTTAACGACCCGAATTCCCCGCGCATCGGCGCGAAAAACCCAAAGCTCACCCTCGTGGTGTTTACCGACTACAACTGTCCGTACTGTAAAAAATTCGATCCGTACCTGGAGAAGATTGTCGAAAAACACCCGGACGTGGCGGTAGTCTTTAAGTTTTTACCTTTCCGTTCGGAAAGTTCGCTCACCGCCGCGCGAGACGCGTTAACCGTCTGGCGTGCGCATCCTGAGCAGTTTATGAAACTCAACCATACCCTGATGGCGAAGAAGGGGTACCACGATGAGGCCAGCATTCAGGAGGCGCAGAAGCGGGCGGGCGTGAACGTGACGACGCCGGATGACGAGAGCCTGCTGACGATCAAGCGCAGCCTGATCGTCGCGGAAAAAATGGGGATCCAGGGCACGCCCGCCACCCTTATCGGCGAGGGACTGCTTCCCGGCTGGGTGCCGTTCGAACAGTTCGATGAAATGGTCAGTGACGCACTGAAAAACCGCTAACCTGAAGGGGGCGGAATGCCCCCGACAAACCGGAGAGGGAAATGAAAAAATTACTGTTACTTTCGGCGCTGGCGACGTCAGGGCTGGTACAGGCGGCTGAAGCCATACCGGATGTGGTGAAGCACTTCAGCGAGCAGCAGAACATTAAAATCATCAAGAAGCTGGATGCACCCGGCGGGGCGCCAGCCTGGCTGGGGCAGTATCAGGACATGGGCGTCACGCTGTTTTTAACGCCGGATGGCAAGCACGTGATCTCAGGTTATCTTTATGACGACAAGGGGAAGAACCTTAGCGAAGGCTACTTCCAGAAAGAGATCTACGCCCCGATGGGGCGCGAGATGTGGAAAAACCTCAACGCGGCACATCCCCTGAAGGAAGGGGCGGATAGCGCCCCGCGTAAGGTCTTTGTCTTTGCCGATCCGTTCTGTCCGTACTGCAAGCAGTTCTGGTCCGAGGCGCAGCCGTGGGTGAAGGCGGGCAAGGTTCAGCTAAACACGCTGCTGGTGGCGTTCCTCAACCCCAACAGCGGACGTAACGCCGCCGCGATCCTCAATGCGAAAGATCCGGTGGTGGCCTGGCGCGAATACGAGCTTTCCGGTGGGAAAAAGTTGCCGAAGCCAGAGGGTGAGGCTTCCCGCGAAACGGTAGCGATACTGCAGAAGCACCAGGCGCTGATGGACAGCCTGGGCGCTAACGCCACGCCAGCCATTTATTATCTGAATGCGGAAAATGAGCTGCAGCAGGTGGTCGGTATGCCGGATGCGCAGCAGCTTGAGGCGATGTTCGGGCCGAAGCCGTAAATAACCAGGCAGAAACAGGGCGTTTCTGCCTGGTTGTCATTCAGCCACCCCAGCGTCCCTTCAGGTAATTCACCGCCTGCTGCGTCTGCGGGCGGTTGAGGTAATCTTCCCGGAACAGGATGGTGCCGTTAACGTTAGGCAGCGAATCGTTGAGATCGAGCTGTTTTTTCAGCTCCGGCACGCCGCCCTGAACCGTCCAGTCTGGCTCATTTTTTGACGGCTCACCCACCTTGTAGAACGCAATGCCAATGTACAGGCGAGTGTGGGTCGGCTTCACCACGTCGGCCCACCATCTGGTCAGCACATCGTAGCGCGCGGCATCCCGCGAGAAGGGCCAGTAAATTTGCGGGGCGATGTAGTCCAGCAGGCCCTGCTGAACCCACTGACGCGTATCGGCGTAGGATTCATCATAGGCCGCGGCGCCGCGGGTGTCGGAGCCTGCCGGGTCAAACGAACGGTTACGCCACACGCCCGCCGGGCTGACGCCGAACTCCACGTCGGGCTTTGTCTGTTTAATCGCCCGGGAGACCTGGACAATCAGCTGCTGCGTGTTGTGTCTTCGCCAGTCGGCTTTGGAGGCAAATCCCTGGCCGTACTGCCGCCAGGTCTGGGAATCATTGAGCGCGGATCCCGGCGATTCGGCATAAAAGTAATCATCGAACTGCACGCCGTCTACCGGGTAGTTCGCCACCACTTCGGTGACCACTTTGGTGATCCAGTCCCGCACGTCGGGAATGCCCGGGTCGAGCACAAAGCGGTCGCCCGAGATGCGCACCCACTCCGGGTGCTGGACATAGACGCTGGACGGGGTCTGATAGGCCGTCCGGTTCAGGGCGGCGATGGTGGACGGTTTAGTATTGGTCGACACGCGGTAAGGGTTGAACCAGGCATGGACCTTCATGCCGCGCTTGTGCGCTTCATCGAGCAGAAACTGCAGCGGATCGTATCCCGGATACTCACCGATGTTGCCCGTTAGCGTATCTGACCACGGCAAAATCTTTGATGACCAGAGGGCCGTGCTGTCGGGCTTCACCTGGAAAAACACCGTGTTAATGCCGAGGTGCTTAAGGTTGTCGAGCTTTGCGATCAGCGCCTGCTTTTGCATCGCGATGCGTTGGTCCGCGCTGCGGCCGTTCACCGAGGCCAACGGGGGCCAGTCGAGACGCGAGACGGTCGCCAGCCAGATACCGCGCATCGGCACATTTGCCTGTTGCGTCGGTTTGCTGACGGTGGGAAGGGGGGTAACCAGTGACTTTGGCGGTTTTGAGGAGCAACTTACAAGTAAAAGTGCGCAGGCAGCCAGCGCACCAGTCCGTTTTACGTGTCGCGTCATTTGCGTATTAGCTCTTGATAATCCGACTGTTGGCCCAGGGATTAAAGGCGGGCGCTTCCTGTTCTGCGTGTCCCTCATCGTTGAGAGAGTCCAGATACAGGGCTTCAACCTCCGCGCGCGCCCACGGTGTACGGCGCAGAAATTTCAGGCTCGATTTAACGCTGGGGTCTTTTCTGAAACAGTTAATTTTGATTCGGTCGCCCAGTTCGTGCCAGCCATATTTCGCCACCAGGGCGTTGACCATCATCTCCAGCGTTACGCCATGCAAAGGATCTTTGGAAATATGTGCAGTCATAGGCGTCCGGATGTCTCGATTTTAGGGGAATGGGGTAAACGCTGAAAGGGTACAAGAAAGGAGGGGAAGCGGCAATTTTCCTTTTCCCCTCGCTCACTTTATGACGGACTCCGTGCGCTGATTTTCGCCGACAATTTTTCCCGCGCTGTTTTCAATCTTAAACCGAATCGACACGTCGTCCTGGCCCACGGGCGTGGCCGTGACCGCTTTTACCATCGTTCCTGAGTCTGCTGCGATCGTCATCGTCGTCGTGCCTTTTGCCAGCAGCTTGTCGCGCTGGGTGATGCGCCAGCTCAGACGACATTCGCGGCACGGTTTCCAGGTGTCGTTGATGGCCCACAGACGCACGGTCGCCGCCGCGCCGGATTGCCACTGCGCCGTGACGGGTTCAATAGACGGCAAAACAGGCTGGTAGGCGCGTTTTAAGGCGTAGAACCCAGCTTTAGGCTTACGCAGGTAGTCCACTACGCCCCAGTTGATGGACGGCCAGGTTTCTACAAACATGAAGTGGAACAGGGCCGTCACCGGCTGGTAGCGCTGTCGACGGTAGCTCTCTGCCGCCGTGGCCACCAGCTGCGACTGGTACGCCTGAGTATTGCGGATCATCGCCTGGATGTTGTCCCCACGCGAAATACCGGCAAACTTAAAGGTCTGGAAGGGCTGAAAATTATGGTATTTCCAGACGGTCCAGCCGGGATCGTCAGCGGCGGTCGTTTTGGGCCAGAGTGACGCCGCCGGGATGATGGTTTTTAGCGTCGACACGCGGGGAAGCGCCTGCGCGCCGAACTCGGTGATGATCCCCGTTTTGGCCGGAGCAAGCAGGTCGCGTACGGTACCAAAGTACCAGCCCGCCCAGTAATGCTCCTCAACGGCGGAGAAGCGGTGCACGATGCGCGAGGTATCTTCGGCAAGCGTATCCGCCACCTTTTGCGTGAGCTCGCGATTCAGATCTTTATTCCAGTCCGGGAAGCGTTTTTCCATCCACGGCGAGTTCCACGGCGGTTCGTTATGCCCGCCCCAGACGATGATGGCGGGGGAATTACCGAACTGTTCGATCATCTCCCGCGTCTGGCGAACCGCATTTTCCGTGAAAGCCGCACTGTTGTTGTAGCCCCACTGCAGCGGAACATCCTGCCAGATCATCATGCCCATCTCATCGGCCACGTCATACAACGCACGTCCGGCAACGTGTCCGTGCACGCGTATGGCGTTGGCGTTCATGGCTTCCACCAGACGAAGATCGCGACGGTATTTTTCTCGCGTCATGGTGCTGAGCCAGGGGGATCCGATGTAATTACTGCCCTTAATGAAAAGGCGTTTGTCGTTAATGAGCCAGCCCTTATTGTCGGGCTGCTCGACGATCTTGCGCAGCCCGGTGCGGGTGACCGCCGTATCCATCAGGCCGTTTTCATCCCGCAATGCCACGCGAATGGTATACAGGTGGGGTTTTCCGGTACCGACGGGCCACCACAGTTTTGCCTTCGGCATGGGCAGCGTCAGCTGCACGGAATGGGCGCCGCTTTCGAGGGTAACCGGAAAGTCAGCCTGATAGGGCCTGCCGCTGAAGTTGGCGGGCGTGGCGGTGAGACGCACGGTCGCCGGGCCCTGACCGAGCGCGCGATAGCGAATGTCTGCTTTCAGCGCGGGGTGCATCAGCCCCTGTGACCAGTCTGGCCGCAGGATGGTCTCATCCAGGGTAGCGCCTCGGCTAAGATGCAGCCTCACCGGCGCCCAGATGCCGCCCGAGTTGGCGTCCTGTCCTTGCGGCGACCAGGCCCCGCCGGGACGCGTGTCATGCTGGTTAAGGATCCCCTTCATGACCGTTTTATGCAGCGGCCAGATCTTATTGGGATCTTCGTAAGGGCTGTCCACCCTGACCACCAGTCGGTTGTGACGTTGTAACGCTTGACTGGCATCCAGCGAAAAGCGCTGAAAATAGCCCTCATGCTGGCCGAGCGGCTGGCCGTTCAGGGTGACCTCGGCCAGGTAGTCGACGCCGTCAAACACCAGAGTGCTCATTACGTCGGGCGGCTGCACGGGCAGGGAAAACGCGTGCTTGTACCACAGCGCGCCCTGGTGATCGTACCCGGCGCTGTACCAGTTGGCGGGGACCTGAAGCGGGCGCCAGCCTGATGCGGCAGGACGCGCGCTATCATTGGCGTCCTGAACCTGCCATTCTCCGGCCAGAGACCAGCTGACCGGCGCAGAGTTCGCCACCGTATGGGTGGTCAACAGGGCAATGAGCAGCGCGCAGTTGCGAGCGATCATGCGTTTACCCCGCGCGCGTTGAGCCACGCCATCAGGCGCAGCGATTCCTTATGAAGCTGCTGGTTTAGCGCCGCAAGCTGTTGCCCCTCCAGCGTGTGCGCCTCGCTCTCCAGCGCCTGCAGCTGACGGGCGAGTCGCCCGAAATCCAGCGTGACGGCTTCTCCTCGCAGCTTGTGGGCGCCGCGGCGCAGCGCTTCACGATCGTCGCTGTCGATAGCCAGGGTGATGGCCTTCATGGCCTCCTCCAGCCCTTCGCCAAACAGGGCCAGCAGCTCCTGGACCAGAGCAGGGTCGTCAGCACACTGCTTCAGCAGACGTGCTTCATCCGGGAAGGCGGAAGGGTCATCGTGGCGGGGGAGCACGCGAGCAATCTCCTCAGCGAGACGCTCCTGGCTGATGGGTTTGGCAATGTAGCCGTCGAAACCCATCTGAAGACAGCGCTCTTTATCCCCCTGCATGGCGTGTGCGGTCATGGCGACGGTGGGCTGAGCCGGGCCGGGCCGGGCGCGTTCTTCTTCACGCAGCAGGCGAATGGCGGTCTCACCGTCCATCTCTGGCATCTGAAGATCGATCAGCAAAACGTCCCACACGCCCGCGCGCCAGCGTTCCAGCAGTGCGACGCCATTATCGACGATCTGACAGGTGTGCCCGAGCCGCTCAAGCAGGCGCGCGGCGACCTTCTGGTTGACCAGATTATCTTCCGCAAGGAGGACCCTGAGCCCGGCGTTGTCCGGCGCGACGGTGGCTGCGGGCGCGCTTTCACTCACCGTCTTTGGCGCACGTTCAAACGCCGCGGCAATCGCCTGATGCAATTCATTCTGGGCGATAGGTTTATGCAGGTAGTTCTGGATACCGATCCGCTTCAGCATATTGATATCAAAATGTCGGCTCATGGAGCTCAGCATGATGATATGGCTCTCAGCAACCTGCGGCAGCACCGAAAGTTCGAGAGCCAGCGACACGCCGTCCATATCCGGCATCTGCGCGTCCAGCAGGATCAGGGGCCATGCCGTTCCCGTTTTAACCCGGTTGATGGCCTCGCTGGCGTTATTAACGCAGGTGGGTTTCAACCCCATCTGGCTGAGCATGGCGGCCAATAGCCGCAGGTTGGTCGCGTTATCATCAACCACCAGCACGGGCTCCCCGTTAAAGCGATGGCTATGAGGGCGTTCCTCCGGGCCAGGTGCCTGGGCCGCAAGCGGTAGCACGAAGGAAAATTCGCTGCCTTTCCCCGGCTCGCTGGAGACCGTTAATTCGCCGCCCATCGCCGCGACCAGTCGCGCAGAGATGGTTAGCCCGAGCCCCGTACCGCCATAGCGGCGGGTGGTAGAGTTATCCGCCTGGCTGAAGGCTTCAAAAATGGCTTTCTGCTTATCTGCCGGAATGCCAATGCCGCTGTCGCACACCCGGAAACGCCATCGATCCGTGTTATCCGCGGGCTCAACAATCAGGATAACTTCACCCTGATGGGTAAACTTCAGCGCGTTACCCAGCAGATTGGTCAGGATCTGGCGCAGCCGCGCGCCGTCGACAAGCAGCACGTCGGGAACGTCGGGCGCAATATCGACCAGCAGCTCAATGCCTTTTTCGCTCGCCCCCGGCATGTGGGGGCGAATAAGCGACTGAATGAAGGGGCGGACCGGGACGGGCTCCGCCTCCAGCTCCACTTTACTGGCTTCAATCCGGGAAAAGTCGAGAATGTCGTTGATGATATGCAGCAAAGACTGGGCAGAACTCATCACCAGCGTCAGGTAATCGCGCTGATCGGCGCTGAGCGCTGTATCCAGGCACAGTTGGGTCATGCCAATAATGCCGTTCATGGGGGTGCGAATTTCATGGCTCATATTCGCCAGGAATGCGCTTTTTGCCTCATTGGCTTTTTGTGCCTCAATGGCTGAGGCGAACGCCTGAATTTCAGCCTCCTTACGGCGCGTAATATCCTGCAGCGTGCCAATCACGCGCTCGGCGTTTCCCTCAATGGAGAGCGTGACCACCTGGCCGGAGAGCAGCATCCAGCGCAGACCTTCGGTAGGGTGATGCACGCGAATTTCACATTCAAAGACCGGACGATGATCCTGCTTCGACGCGTGCAGCGCCTTGCGCAGCGCAGCGCGATCGTTCTCGTGGACCTGATTGAGCAAAAAACGCACCGGATATCGCCACTGGGTGCGCGACTGGCCCAGCATGGCAAGCAGGGTATCGTTGACCTGGAGCGTGTCTCCAGAAACCTGCCAGTCCCAGATCCCGATATGTATGGATTCCGCCGTCAGCAGAAAATCGTCATGCAGTTGATGACGTGCCCGCTGTGCTTCATCCAGCTCCGTGACATCGCTGTGCAGGCTGACAATGCCACCGTCCGCAAGGCGCTGGTGCTGGACGAAGATCCGCCGCTGGCCTGCCTGCCGCACTTCGCAGTGTTTATCCTGCCGACAGTTGCGCACGATCGACTCGCGCAGCGTCAGGCGAAGGCCGGGATCTACGTTGTAAACGGCGTCGATAAAGCGTTCCGCCAGCGACTCCAGCGTTGTACCCACCTTCAGCCACGGGGTAATGACCGGATAAAAAAGGGCCACGTTGTGATTCCAGGCCTGCAGGCGTTCCTCGCGGTCATAAATCATGACGGCGGCCGGCAGCGCGTTAAGATCGTACGTGAATGCGCTCATCGTGATCCTCCTACGCGCGGTAGTGCAGTTCTGCCTGTCGGCGCAGGTATTCCAGCCCGGGCGCGATCGCCATGGCCCAGGCCGTCAGGATCTCATCGTCGCACTGCGGATCGCGCAGGCTCACCGCGTTCAACATCGCTTCGCGCCACAGGGCGAAAAAACGCGGCGGGAGGTGAAGACCGTCGTCACTTTGCTCCCGCGCCAGGCGCTCGAGAAAATCAGGCACGATTAACGCGCCGTCTACCGCAAGCATGGCGAAGAAACTCTTAAACAGAGTCTGCTGACCCTCGCTATCCGGCAGGCGATAAAAATGCTGCTCCGTCTCGGGTGACATATGGACGAAGGCGTCATAGAACGTCTGAAAAAACGCCGTTTTATCATTATCCGGAAAGACGCGGTTAAGACTGGATTCAAACAGATCGCGGTAAAATTTCACGGCGTCCTCCTTACGGCATTTTCGCCCGGTATACAGTGCCCGACGGGCGTATAGTCATCTGCCACACGGCGCGTAAAGTAGCTCTCTTTTTTAGCCCGGCGGGCGTCAAACAGGGGGCCCGCGTTGTGTTTAAAGAACAGGGCTTCCAGCACCGTGGCATTGGTGGAAAGGGTGAGCGCAGCGTTAGTATCGCCCGTGGCTTCCTGGCGGCCTTCGTACCAGCCTTTTTGCGGATCGTTAAGATGCTTTGTCACCGACATCAGCACGTCGGTGTACGGGGTGTCCCACAGGGCCCACAGGGCAAAGACCGCTTTGGTCGACACCTGTGCGAAACGGGTGTAGTCCCGGCCATCGTCACCGACAGAGTTCCAGGCATAGCCATTTCCCCAGACCGTATCCTGGATATGCCAGGGCGCCTGCGGGAGCGAGAAATCTGCCCTGGCCGTCAGGATCTTATCGGTCTCCCAGCGGCTCTTCTGGCTCAGCCAGACGTTTTCGGCCTGCTTGCGCAGGTGCTTTTGCCGATCGGCCGCAACGCCTTCGGGCTCCCAGCCAAACTCCAGGCCCGGCAGCATATAGGGAAGGGTGGTGATCAGGGAGGGCTGCCACGTGGTGCGCGGATCCCGGGCATCGACGGCCAGACGCCGCTGGGCGATGATGACGTGGTGCGCCGGGGGCGTAAACGCTTTCTCCGGGGAAAACCCCCACAGCTGAAACGCCGTTGCGGCATATTCGCTCTCGCCCAGGCGCAGCTCCTCGCGCACCACCGGCTGGCCGTTTTGCAGGGAAGATGACCACAGTTCGCCTTCGCCGTCGATGACCGGACAGAAATTCCAGCGCAGGATGATTTTATCGAGGTATTCGCTGTACTGCGGTTCCCGCTCTGCGGTGAGGCGCAGGGCGAGCATCAGACGCGCCATGTCTCGCGCGGACCAGCCATTTTTAACGGGCTTGCCGCTAAAGTCGATCGGCGTCGCCGTCTGGCTGGAATAGAGTCGACCGGGCGTCCGGGCCTCGGTCAGCATCATGCGGTTGAGGGTGCCCATCAGCCGCGTCAGGCGAGCGTCATACTCGGCCTCCTCAATCAGCCCCAGCTCTTTGGCCGCCAGCAGGGCGATAAGCGTATCGCCCATTTGCCAGAGCGTGACGCGGGGCTGTTTGTCGCTGCCGTTGACCAGCCCGGTTTGCGGCTGGGTATTATTGACGAAATAGCGCCAGGCGATCGCCGCCCATTTCTGTTCTTCCGGCGTCAGGGCGGCAATACGCGCGCTGGAGTGCCAGCCGCCACTGATGAGCCAGCGCCAGCCTGCGCCCTGATGGGCAAACAGCGCAAAGACGATCGCGCCTGCAAGGAGTAATCCCGCAAGCCCTCTGGCTATGGTTTTAAGCATTGCGCAGTCACCGGAGGCAGTTTAACGGGCTCGTCCACGCTGCATGACGCGCACTGACAGGCCTGGCAGGCGGGTTTGGTACGCTGCGTGACGCCGGTCCGGTCGCACCAGCTTTTTACGGCCGGGGTGCTGGCAAGGAACGGGCGGCTGCGCAGCGCGTTGTTCTCTTCAAACTGATCGAGCAGCTTTCGATCCCACAGCGACGGCGCAAAATCCTTGCTCTTCGGGTTGTCGGTGTTGAAGGCCAGCAGTTTTCCCTCTTTTTTGAACAACAGGGCCTCCAGCATGATGCCGTTATTGTTCGCGGTGAACTCTTTGATCGGCCCGTCGCCGTTTTCATACAGCCCTTCGTAGTAGCCTTTTCCCTCTTCGTTGGCATTCTCAATGGTGTTCAGCAGGCGGTCGGTATAGGGGGAGTTCCACAGCACCCACATGCCCAGCGCCGCCTTCAGCGAAATCGCGGCAGCGTTAGGGACGAACTGGCCTTTATCGGTAATGGTGTTCCAGTTGTACCCGTCGCTGAAGACGGTGTCATAGACGAAGTAAGGGGCCTTATCGAGCTGGTGCTCGGAGCGCGCGGTCAGGACGCCGGTAATGGTATAGCGGTTCTCCTGAGCCTGATAAACGCGGTCGGCAAAGTTTTTCATCCACGTCAGGGAGTAGTCACGCGGGGCGTTATCCCGGTCGGTCGGTTTATCAAAGCCGAACTCCAGCCCGTAGAGCAGGTAGGATTCCGTCACCACGTAGTTATGCTGCGACGTGTTGCGCGGGTCGCGCGTATCGTACGGGACCAGCACGCAGTAGATCTCGGCCAGCTCGTAAGGCTGCGGACTGCTGGCTTTGCAGGTATTGAACCCCCACAGCTGGAAACCGGCCGCGCCGTACTCTTCATAGCCCAGTCGACCTTCCTGAACGTACTTCGGCTGGCCGTTCTCCAGATAGGCCCCGTACAGCGTGCCGCAGGGGTCGATCGCGTGACTGAAATCCCAGCCGAGCACCACGTTATCAATGCTGTTGCCGTATTCCGGGTAACGCTCCTTGATGATTTTCAGCCAGACCAGCATTCGCCCGATATCCAGTGCCGAGAAGCCAATTTCGCCGGGCTTGTTGGTGTAGTCCACCTTCTGGCCGCTGATGGTGTTATAGGCCTTGTTGGGCAGCTCGTTGCGAAACAGTACCAGGGTGTTTAACGTGGCGAGAAACTTCAGCATCCGGCGGTCAAATTCCGCTTTATCAATGATCCCCAGCTCGCGCGCCGCCGTAAGGGCGGCCAGATAGGAGGCGCTGTCCCACATGGTGGTGGAGGGATATTTGTTGACCGCATTCACCAGACCCGTCGTGGGCTGATAGTTGGTGACGAAATACTGCCAGGCGTTTTTCGCGATGGTCATCTCTCGGGCGGTCAGCTCGCCGCTGCGCGGGGAGTAACCTGATGCAGGGAGCTCGGTATCCGCACGCACGGTCGATAGCGCCAGCCAGCAGATCGTTATTCCCGTGAGCAGGTGTAAAAGGATCGGGAATCGTGGCTTCATGGCGTTGCTCCTGCTGAGGGGTATGTGTAGAGGCAGGCCAGACAGAGCATCTGGCCATGCGCGATGTAAGACAGACTTTCCAGCACAATGGCGTTGGTATCAGCGTCCACGACGTCATTGACGCTGTTGTTGAGATTTAACCCGCGCTGCCAGCCTTTACCCGGCACCTGAAGCGCCAGAACCTGCTGGCGCAGCGCTTCGCTCCAGCTGTTGCGGAAAAGGGCATACCAGGCAAACGCGGTGCGGGTGGAGGTAATCGCCACTTTCTCCGGCACCTCGTCGCGCAAGTTGCGGGCCTGTACCGGCTGCCTGTCCGGCAGATCGTTAACGTAATCCGGCGCGGGTTCGGCATAATCCGTGCTGACGGGGGGTTTTGGCGTGCGCAGGCCATGACGCCGCTGCTGGATCTGCATAATCCGCCACGCAATTTCAGCGCTCTGCGCATCAAAGCCCAGCTCAAGCCCGGTTAACAGATAGGGGAGGCTGATCAGCGAGGTTTGCTTGCCCCAGGGCGTGCGAAGCCCTTCATCGGGCACCATTACGCCATCCAGATCGATCATCTTTTGCCCTTCAGGGGGATTGGTCACCGCGAGGCCTGCCGCGCTGTCTATCAGACGCAGCGTATGGCTGGCATAGAGACGGTAGCCAAAAGTGTCCCGCTGTTCATCGTCGGCCAGCGTCCAGTGGTGGAGCGGCACCGCCGCCTGACTTTGGGTGTTATTTTCAATCAGCGCCGCGGTGCGCCACACGCTCAACAAATCGCGGATGGCCGCCGCGTGCTGGGGATAGCGCCAGAGCAGGGTCTGTAATGCCGACAGCAGCCGGCTCAGACCAATTGCGGAGGCGTCAGGTTTGCCAAGGATCTTGAGTGTGTCCGCATGGTAATAGGCGGCGGGGAGACCTTTGTCATTGAGCGGCAGTTGCCCCAGCGTGAACACGGCGGTGCTGACCCTCTCATCAAACTCATCGGCGGAAATGATATTGAGCTGCTCTGCGGCAGCGGTCGCAAACAGGTAGCTTCCCACGCTCCAGAGGCTCAGCCAGGGTTCACCGTCGCTGGCATTCGCCAGGCCGTTTGGCTGGGTATTGTTCACGTAGTATTGCCAGGCGACCCGCGCCCAGATGGCTTCGTCATAGGTCAGCGCCCGTTTTGTGGGCAGCGGCGGGAAGTCTTTACTGAGCGCGATGCTGCCGCTGCTTTCCACGCGCGTGGGCATCTGTTTCTCCACCCAGACCACAATGGCAAAGCCGATCAGGAAGCCGAGCAAAATGGTGAGGTAGCTGCGCGCGGGCAGCAGGGCGTCACGTATCCTCATTGGGTGACCTCGTCCTCTTCAGCGGGCGTCCACATGGCCGCGAAAATCAGCGGCAGCATGGCGGCGATGTTCACTCCTCCCCAGAAAATATTGATGACGTAGCCGGAGGGGTCGTCCACCTGTCCACGCGCCACCTGAATACCGCCCCAGATAAGCCCTGCGAGGGTCAGCACCACGATGGCAATCTGCGGCTTCACCAGGTAGAGAAAACGGCCCGTCTGCCGCTCTTTTGGCGTGACGTGAAATTTGATCTGTTCGCCCCGCAGCACCGTATTGAGCGCGCGCAGGTTCATGGAAAAGAAGGAGAGGTATGAGGCCCTGCCATCCCAGGCCGAGATCCCCCAGGTGCCGAACATAAACGCCAGTTCAGAGAAGATAAAAAACGGGAGAAAGTGGAGATAGAACGGCGTCGACCAGGCGGACACCGGCGGAATGCCGGTGAATAGATAGATAATGGGTGAAATCAAAAACACCGTGTTCCACACGCAGGCCACGTAAGACCAGAAGGTGGTGGCATACATCAGCGTCTGGGGGAGTGAAAGCCTGAAGCGGCGACGGCTGAAGATGTTGTCATGGAACAAAATATCCAGCGAGCCGGCGGCGTACTTAAAGCGCTGGATCATCCAGGTGAGCATATCCTGCGGAGAGAGCATCTTCGACTCAACCCTCGGATGCATAACCGAGCGCCAGCGTCGTGCGGCGTCGCCGTGCAGCAGCACCGAGGTGTAAATATCTTCCGAGACGTGGAATTTGTAGGGGGTAAGCTCGGTGTCAAACGCCACGTGCGGACGCATTGCATTCTGCAGCGCGTCCCGGGTCTCCTCATCGCGAATGTCGCGCGTATGACGATGGATCTCCTCTTCGACGGACCAGACATAGCTTCTCAGTGCGGCCTGCATGACCGCCTCGCGACGGTGAATGGACGCTGCGCCGCAGCAGAAAGCCGCGTTCGCCCAGTTGCGCCGCCGCAGGATCACGTCATAGAACATGCGCGGATCGTTAAAAAACGGGTCGCGGCCAATCGTGATCGGGCCAACACACTTTTGAATCAGCCAGCCCAGACCGTAGCCCACTTTTCCGGCTTTTCGCTGGCCCCAGCGCGACAGGTTTTCTCCTTCCGGAAGATCGAAGAACCACTGCGGCGTCTGTACCCAGGCCACGTCCGGATCGCGAAAATAGCCCAGCGTATGGCTGAGCAGGGTGGGAAATACCCGGGTGTCGGCGTCGCAGATAACAATAAAATCGCCGTCGGTTTGCTCAAGGCCGTTGCGCAGGTTGCCGGCCTTAAAGCCGATGTTGGTCTGGCGAGTGATATAGTTAACGCCTTCTTCTTCACAGACGGCTTTCATCTCCGGGCGGCGGCCGTCATCAAGCACGTGGATGCGGTAGTCAATCGGGAACGGGTACGTCATCTTCAGGGCATCGCGAATGGACAGCCTGACCAGCTCGGTGTCTTCCGAGTAGGTGGCAATGAACAGATCCACCTTGACGGGACGGGGCTCTACGGCCTCTTCTGGCGACAGGCATTCGTTAATTTCGCCGGGCGGCGGACTCTGAGGAGGATCCTGTTCTTTCCACAAATTGATGGTAAACAGCACGGTGCCAATCCACGCCAGGGTTTCGGCGAGGACCAGCGGAATGGCATACCATAATGCGTCAGTATTCAGGGAGGCGGTCCAGCGCCAGTAAATATAATTGGCACCCAGAATAAGTGCCGCGACCGCTAACACCTGCCAGGTGATCATTACCCAGCGCGGTGTTGTTAACGGTTCCGGAGGACGACGATGTTCAAAACGGGAAAAATAAAAATCCATAGTTCCGGCGTTCCTGATTCCGTGAAAATGCAGACCCATTCTGCTGCGCAGACAGCTTCCCAAAAGCGAAAGAAAATAGCGATTAAACAAGATTTAAGATAAGTGTAGAACGCCGAATAAAAGTGTCCAGCCACGTTTTTATTATTATTTAGCGGTGATGAATTCGGTTTAAATTCTGCTTAATGATGTTTTATCGTCCGTCGATAAATTGCGGTTACCATTCCTTTAGGCTATCTAATTTATTTAGACCTTAATTTTCGTTTTCAGGCAAAGGACACCCTATGAGCCATGTTGCGCCGTCGGTAGCGCAAGAAGATGACGCTAAATCAACAGCATGGCGATATGCTGTTGCAGGTGCCAGGGACCTGAGAATCGACTTTATGCGCGGCATTGCCCTCGTCATGATGGTCGTGGCGCATACGGAGGTGATGTCGGTATTTAATATATTCTCCTGGGAGCGTTTTGGGTTAACAACCGGTGCAGAAGGTTTTGTTATTCTCTCGGGGTTTATGCTTGGCATGCTGAACCGCGCGCGTCTGCAAAAAGTGGTTTTGCTCACGGTTTCCTGGGGGCTTTATCTCAGGGCATGGAAAATATATCGTGTAAATATCATTATCATAGTGTCGTTTACTCTTCTGGCCTATATCCCACATATTAATGTTTTCGAGGTCACCCATTTTACCGACCGTTTTTCGGGTGAAAGTTGGTCGCTTTATCCGGTTACGCCTCAAATAAAAGAGACCTGGTTCAACATTATCCTCTATTTGCAGATTGGCCCTCATCAGACGCAAATTCTGGGGCTGTATATCTTTTTGCTGCTACTCAGCCCGCTATTTTTGGGGATGCTGCAGAAAGGCAAAGTGTGGTGGCTGCTGGGGCTGTCGTTGCTGGTGTACAGCCTGTGGCAGCGATGGCCGCTTCGGCTGACGCCGTCGGAATTCGAATTTGCCTTCCCGCTGCTCGCCTGGCAGTTCATCTTTGTGCTGGGCATGGCCAGCGGCTGGTATAAAGCCGAACTGCTCTCATTCGCCCGGACGCCTCCGGGGAAAGGGGTGGTAGTGGCGCTGGTCATGGTGTCGCTGGTGCTGGGATTTGTCGCCCAGAACCATACCAACCCGTTTATGCCGCCTGCGCTGCTGATGCACGTCATCCCGCCTGACAGCTTCAATTCGTTTTATCACACCTGGGCGGCGAAGAACGGGCTGGGCCCGGTGAGAGTGTTAAACGATATCGCCCTGATGGTCACCGTCTACCTGGTGCTGACGTATTACTGGACGCCGCTCAATCGCCTGCTGGGATGGTTCCTGATCCCGCTCGGTCAGCACTCGCTTTATACCTTTATTTTGCATGTGTACGTGGTGCTGCTGGTGAGCCAGTTCATCACCTTCGACTTATGGCGTCATGCCTGGATAGAGAACACGTTAGTGCATGCGGCGGCACTGGGTATTTTGTGGCTGATGGCAAAATACGACGTCGGCGCACGCTGGATACCTAACTAAGGATGGCGGTTATGCGCGAAAAATGGCTTCTGGCGGGCGTGCTGCTCGCCGCGATCCCCGCCGCAGAGGCGGCGAAAAACAATGAAAATGAATCCCTGCGCGATAAGAACGGTGAACCTGTTCAGGCTGGCGTCTTTACCAGCCGCTGGGGGCGCCTGTTCTCGGGTAACGACAAGAAATTCTCAGGTGCGCTGAGCTTTAGCTCGGGACTGAAAGAGCAGTGGATGAGCATTCCTAACAGTTCAGACACCGCCACGGAAAAGAAAAAGATTAACCAGACGCTGAATCTCAGCCTTCAGTATTCCCCCTACAGCTTCTGGTTTGCCAACATTACGTCCCGACTGCCGGTCAGAGACACCAGCCGCTACACCGCCGATTTTCGCTACAGCTTCGGCTACGATGACTGGCACGCCAACACCGTCAGTCTGGTTTACAGCAACTACGGCGATAACCATTTCTGGACATCGGGCAGCCGACGACACACCTATTTCGAACAGGGCGCCTTCACACTGGCCTACAAGTTTTCGCTACCGAAACCGGTCGAAAACACGCTCCTGATTAATAAAGGGGATTCCATCATTTGCCAGGTCGGGTACAGCTGGGTGCCGCGCTACTACGACCTCAGCAGCGATGACATCCGCAAAAATAAAAACGTCATGCTCGGCGGCTGCGGCTACACCTTCAAACAACATTTCTTCGTTCGCGCGACGGCATTCTGGTTCCCGGACAGCAGCCAGCAGCAGCCCTGGAACGGCGATTACAGCTACAGCTTCGGTTATGCCGGCTATACGCCGGGTTCGTTCTCCATCCAGTACGCGAACTATGCGGGAACGCGCTATCCGGGGCACGGCAACGGGAATGCAAAATTCAGGGAAGGGACCGTGAGCCTCATCTGGTTCTTACCGCTTTAGGAGGGATGTATGTCGGCGCTGCACGTGTTAATCGTTGAAGATTCGCTGATTTATCGTCGGTTACTCTCCCGAATGCTCACCCAGTGGGGGTATATCGTGAGCGAGGCGGAAAATGGCGTCGCCGCGCTGGAAATACTGTCCAGCCAGCCGATCAGCATGGTGATAAGCGACTGGGACATGCCGGAAATGGACGGACTCACGCTCTGTCAGACCATCCGCAACCGTCAGTTTGGCCACTACGTCTATGTCATTCTGCTCACGGCACGCGAAAATGCCGGGGATTTAACGCAGGGCTTTGATGCCGGAGCCGATGATTTTTTAAGCAAGCCGGTCGAGCAGGATGAACTGCGGGCGCGTCTGCACGCCGGGGGCCGTATTTTAACGCTGGAAGCGACCCTCGCGGCGCACAACAAGCGCCTGAGTGAAGCGTTGCATCAGATTGAACAGGATCTTGAACTCGCGGCGCGCGTTCAGCACTCCGTGCTGCCTTCGCACCGCTTACGCTTTGGGAACTACTTTTCCGACTGGCTTTTCTTACCGTCTGCGTGGGTCTCAGGCGATGTGTTCAATATTTTTCCACTCGATTCTCACATTGGGTTCTATTGCGTGGATGTGTCCGGTCACGGCGTGGGGGCCGCGATGATGTCCCTCGCGGTGGCGCGTCAGTTCTTACATGGCCGGGTGGTAGACCGTTTTTTGTTTACCGATCAGGGCGGTATTCAGTCCCCTGCGGAGGTGATCAGGATCCTGAACAGCCGCTTTTGCAGTGAAGAGAGCGACATTACCAGCTATTTCACCATTATCTACGGGGTGATCGACCCCGAGAGCGGACGAGGGGTGTTGTGTCAGGCCGGGCATCCTACTCCCGTCATTGTGAACGCAGACAGCGCCGTCACGTCCGTGGGCGATGGCGGCCCGCCGGTCGGCCTGATCCCAGACCTGAGCTGGGAGGATGTCGCGTTTACCCTCAATCCGGGGGATCGCTTATGCTTATTCAGTGACGGTATTACGGAGTGTGAGAACGTCAGCGGTGAGCAGTTTGGCCCGCAGCGTCTCGAACGCTGGCTTCATGACCATGCCCGACTTCCGGTTGACCAGCTCCTGGCGCGGTTCGGTGACCACCTGACCGGCTGGCGCAACGCAAATCGTGATGAACCGACCGCCTTAACCGATGACGTTTCACTGCTCGTGATCGAGCGTCAGGGAGAAAAGAATGATTATTCACACTGAACGACTACCGCATGCCAACATTCTCACGCCCGCAGTCCGGCGGCTGGATGCCTCCGTTGCCGCGACGTTTAAAGCGTCCGTGACGGAAGAAATTGGCGACGATCGCAAGGCTTTGATTGTCGACTTCAGCAAAGTGGATTTTATCGACAGCAGCGGGCTGGGAATGCTGGTGTCGTTGTTTAAGCTGATGAACGGGAAAGGCGACATGGCGCTGTGCTCTCTGAACCCTGGGATCATGAATATGTTCACCCTGACCCGCATGGACCGCATATTCCGCATCTATCCGGACAAAAGCAGCGCGCTTGCGCAGCTGGGGCAGTAGATGCAGACGCCGGTGCAGGCAGAATTTCCGGCGGTGCTCGGTTCCCTGACGCCGCTGGCCTGCTGGCTGGAAGCGCGGCTGAGCGAGCTTCCCGTAGATGATGAGTGGCGTTTCGCGCTCGATCTCGCCGTTTGTGAGGTGGCGACGAATATCATCCGGCACGCGCTGCATGAGGATGCCTCGCGCACATTCAGCGTACGCTTCGATATCCGCGACAGCGACGTCTGCATTGTTTTTACCGACGCGGGTGACGCGTTTCCGCTGGCGCGGCTTGAGGCCGCCAGGCGAGACCGTTTTTGTGAAATCTCGCCGCTGCTGGAGAGCGGCAGGGGGCTGATGCTCATTTTGCTGAGCGTCGATCGTTTCTCGGTGGAGCGAGAGGCGGGTGAAAATATTGCCACGCTTGAAAAGAAAATCAGCGTATGACCTGCGGGCCATACGCGTGCTGTTTCTATTTCGTGTTGTCAGCAAACAGCTCTGGCGCCCACGGGCGTGGGTCAACCTCCATAAACGGCGCCCGTTCGAAGCGATCCTTCAGCGCCCACGGCACCGTGCAGTCGAAGATCGTCTTGCAGGAAATGCCGTTGCCGCGAATTGAGGTGCTGTAATCCGGCGACTGGGACGGATCCAGCTGGTGGCCGCGGATCCCAGGAATATTGGTGATGCTGACATCGCCCTGCATGCGGGTGGTCATCGCCCACAGGATGTCGTCGCTGTCGAAAATATCCACGTCTTCGTCGACCAGAATAATGTTCTTCAGCTCCGAATAGGTGGCTAAGGCGATAAGCGCCGCCTGGCCCTGACGTCCTTCGTCTGAGGGCTGGCGTTTTTTCACCTGCAATATCCCGAGGAACTTGCCGCCGCCCGCGGTATGGGCATAGATGTTTTGCAGGAATCCGGGAATTGCCTCTTCAACCGCATTACGGATGCTGGCCTCGGTTGGCAACCCGGCCAGCGTGGTATGTTCTTCCCCCGGTCCCACCAGCGTCTGCAGGATGGCGTGGTTTCGCATGGTCACGGCTTTCACTTTGATCACAGGCAGGGAGGGATTCGCCTCGCCGCAGTAGCCCGGGAACTCCGGCATCGCGTGGCCGGTGTTGGTGTGCTGATCCTCTCTCACGCGCACGCCTGGAAGCAGTTCACCTTCGATGATTATTTCCGCCCGCGCGATGGCTTTCTCTTTGACCGCCACGCCCTGCACCAGCTCAACCGGCTGCTGGCGCAGCGCCCCAGCGACACCCAGCTCATTGTAGCCAAACGGCGTGGTAGGGGCCTCAAAGCACGCGCCGATGTAGATGGCGGGGTCGAGACCCATGTTGATCGTCACCGGCAGCGGTTTTCCGGCCTCTTCCGCCTTTTTGCGGAAGACTTCGATATGGCGCCCGGCGGCAAGAAACATGGAAAGCTCGTCACGCTCCTGAATGCAGAGGCGGTGGATGGTGACATCCGTCAGCGAGCTATCTTCCGGATCGCTTGCCAGCACCAGCCCCAGACAGAAAAACGGACCCGCATCAATCGGCGTGTTGGTTGGAGCCGGAAGCAGCTTGCGCAGATCGAAGTCAGGATCGTCAGCATAAAAGACCTGCTCCTGGCAGGGGGCCTGCGAGGCCGGAACGACAACCGGCGCAACCGGCTTTTTCACCGCCTGGCCGACGTGCTTTGCCAGTTCCGAAGGCTCACAGCCCAACAGCAGCGCCGCACGCTCGCGACTGGCGTGCATGCCCACCAGGATGCGGGAGTGCGGATAGCCCTTTACGCTGTTGAACATCATGGCCGGGCCCGTGCGGGTCGGACGTTTGACCGTGCCGCCTGCGCCGATATGGCGGTAGACGCCCGCCAGTTCCGCGTTGGGGTCGACCGGATGATCGGTTTCAATGTACTGCCCTTCGTGGCGTTGTAGTAAGGCGATGGCGCTGCGGAGATCGTTAATCTGGTTTTCCATATTTTCCTCCCTCGGTTGAATACCTCCATTTTTATGGCAATGACCAATACCATCAATTGCATCATTACTGTTAAATTGATAAGTAAATTTATATCAATAAAGGAAGTCGTCTCGTGCAGTTTCGTCAGATGCGCCACTTCATCGTCGTGGCCGAAGAGCTCCATATGCACCGGGCCGCCGAGCGTCTGAACATGGCGCAACCGGCGCTTAGCCAGCAGATAAAGGCCCTGGAGGAACGTTTAGGCGTCACGCTTTTCAGCAGGGCGAACCGCCGCTTGACCCTGACGCCCGCGGGCGAAGCATTTCTTGTGAAAGCCCGGCTTGCCATCTCGCTGACCGAACAGGCGGTGCTGGACGCCAGACAAACGGCACGGGGCGAGCAAGGTGTGTTAAACCTCGGGTGCGTGTCGAGCGCGATGTTTGACGGCAGGCTACCCGCTGCGCTGCGCCAGATGCACCGCCGCTGGCCCGCCATTACCATGTCGCTGATAACGGGAAATGTGCAGACGCTCTACGCCGCCGTGCAGAGCAACCAGCTGGATGTGGCCATCATCCGCGCGCCGCTGCCGTCGCTGCCGGACGATCTGCAAAGCCGGTCGTTCACCTCGGAGAAAACGGTGCTGGCGCTTTATCGTCAGCATCCGCTGGCCGGGTCCGCCGCGCTGACGCTCTCGTCGGTGAAAGACGAAAAATGGATCTCCCTGCGCGACCCGGAGGGAATGGGGCTGGAGCAGTACTTCTATGACGCCTGCAGCGGAGCGGGCTTTCAGCCGGACGTGGTGCAAAATGCGACCGACGTGCCCACGGTGATAAGCCTGGTTTCGGCGGGGTTTGGGCTGGCGCTGCTTCCCGCGTCGGCAAAGGCGGTGAGCGTTGAGAACGTCGTCTACGTGGACATCCTCGACCGACTACGGGAGAGCGAGCTCACCCTGGTTTGCCACCGGATTATTCGCTCAGAGGTGCTTAAAAAGTTTCTGGTTACGCTCGATCACACCTGATGTCCAGCCGCCCGCAGCAGCTGCTCGCGCAGCCAGGCGTTCGCCGGGTCCTGGCTGTTCTTCGGGTGCCAGTACATGTTGATGGTAATCGGCTGGAGCGGCAGCGGCGGCGCAAAGAGATCCAGCGTGCTGGCAAACTGTCTCAGCATTCGTTCCGGCAGGGTGCATACCAGGTCGGTACCGGCAACCAGCGCAGGCGCCACGGCGTAGCTCTGCGTGGACATGGCGACGTGCCGCTGATGGCCCAGCCCGGCGAGGGTTTGATCGACAAAGCCGGTGAACGGATCCCCCGCCGACGACACCACCAGATGAGAAAGCGCGCAGTAGCTTTCCAGATCCAGCGGACCTGTCCCGCGCGGATGCCCTTTACGCTGGGCGGTGGCAAACGCGTCGTCGAGAAGTTTGCGCCTCACCCATCCATCATGGGCGCCTGCGCTTACGCCGATGTAGATGTCCACATCGCCGTTCTCCAGCTGCTGCGGCAGTTCGGCCATCTCGGGCAGGGCGAAGCGCAGGCGAATACCGGGGGCATCGGTACCCACCTGGTTAAGCAGCGCGGTACCGAGCATCAGCGCCGGGTTTTCATGCAGCGCGATCACAAAGGTCCGGCGGCTGGTTTGCGCCTCGAACGTGGTGGGGGAAAACATCGCGCTGATACCGCGCAGTACGCTTGCCACCTGGGGCTTAAGCGCTTCTGCGCGCGGCGTGGGCAATACCCCGCGTCCATGCGGGGAGGGGATAAACAGCGGTTCGCCAAAGAGCGTGCGCAGACGCGCAAGACGGGCGGACAGCGCGGGCTGGCTGATGCCCAGCCGCGCGGCCGCATGGGTGATGTTCCTGTCCTGAAGCAGGGCATCCAGCGTCAGGAGCAGGTCTATGTCCATGTCAGATATCCGCGTCATCTTATTTCGCGCTGCTGGCGTCCCGGTTGGTATAGGTCACAGGGACCCAGGCATAGCCGCCTTTCTCGCCTTTCGTCACATAGCCGATGCCCGGGAACGGCAGATGAGGCGCGGCAATGAGGTCCTTGTTTTTCACAAAGTCAGCGAACGCCTGCTCGCGTACACTTGCCGCTTTGTTCTCATCTTCATCGTAGGTGATGGTCACCGCAGGCTGCGGGAACTGGACCGCCGCGGCGTGAATGATGTCGCCCACGAAGGTGATCTTCTCGCCTTTACTTTCCAGGGTGTAGAAGGCTGAACCCGGCGTGTGTCCGGGATGAACCGTGCCGGTAAGCCCCGGAAGAATCTCCGATGTGCCGCTAAACGGCACCACTTTACCCGCGTCAAGATAGGGTTTTAAGGTCTTCTGCGCGACATCGAAGTAGTTCTTGCCGTAGCCAGTTCTCTTCTGATTGTCGTCGTTAAAGAAAAAGTCGATGTCCGGTTTACCAACGAAAACGCGCGCGTTGCTGAACACCACCTTGCCGTCTTTCACCAGGCCGCCCGCATGATCGGAGTGCGCGTGGGTCAGCAGGACTTCAGTAATGTCCTCGGGTTTTATTCCCTGCGTGGCGAGGCTCTCAACCAGACGTCCGCCGGCATCGGGGCCAAAGAGCTGGCCTGACCCGGTATCCACCAGAATTTTATGTCCGGGTATCGCAATCAGGAAAGCGTTGATGGACACCTCAGCAGGGTTGGTCTGGAAATTTTTCGCGAGCAGGGCATCAATGTTTTGCGGCGTTGTCCGGCGCAGCAGCGTGTGCAGATCCTGCGCGACGGTTCCGTCCGTAAACGAGGTAACAAGCACGTCGCCGACCTGCACGCTGTAACCGCCCGCCGGTTGTTTAACGACGTGCTGCGGCGTTTCTGCAGAGGCCTGGAGCGCAGGGTAAAAAAGTAGTGAACTGGAAATCAGCGTGGAAAGAGCAAGTTTTTTCACGGTAAGCATACGAGTCTCCTTTGAAAGTGCTCATCTTACTGCTCCGTAAAATTATAAGAAGCTGCCCAGAAATGATAGGACCTATAAACGGGATGGATAGGAAACCGAAGGGCCGGGAAGGCGCGCGATAGCTTTCCCGGCTCGTAAGACATTATTTTTTCAGCGGTGCGTTCCAGCTGTCCGGCGTGGCTTTGGACCATGAGCCATAAGCGGCATTAGGCAGCACAATCCAGTCATTGCCGAAGTGCGCCTTACTGGCTTCAACCAGCTCGCGCTGCTGCTCGCTTGGTTTTTTGTTTTTAAACTGCACCGCGAAATCCGGCAGGCTGTCGCCGAACAGCATCACGATCTGCTGCTTTTTGAGAATGCTCTGGCGACGCTCTTCCTTGCTGACGGTATCCAGCAGCACGCTTTCGTCGGAGACCTGCGGAAGTCCGAGGGCTTTTAAGGTATTGAGCGTATCGGCTTTGTTTTCCTGCATACGATCCGAGACATAGTAGATACGGACCTTACTTTGATTCACGTGGTCAAGAAACGCTTTCGCCCCCGGGATCAAACCGGGTTTCCCCTGTTTCTCCCAGTCGCTCCAGGTGTCCCATTTTGTAAAGTCGTGGCACTGCTCTGTGTCGCGCACCAGCAGAGGCGTGTTGTCCAGTACCGTTTCGTCCAGATCCATCACCACGGCGTAATTTTCGGGCGTTTGCAGATTTTTTAATTTTTCATTGAAACGCTCGGTGGCAAACCGATATGTCTGTAGCTGCAGGGCCATAATCTCAGCCGATTTCTGCTGATAGCGCAGCGCCATTTCGTACGCTTTGGGTTCACACAGGTTGCTCTCAGCGGCCGTTGCCGTCGCACTCAGAACAGGTAATGCCAGCAGTACTGCCTTCGCCATAAAATTCACGCTTCTTTCCTCAACGCCTTGTTTAAAATCCGGAAAGGGTAGTGAAATTTAATGACAAATTGATGAATGCCGCGTCGCTATACCAGCATGTAATACCAGAACAGGGCGACCTCGTCTTTTTCCGGTAGGGCGTTGTAGAGATAACGATCGTATCCGCCGAGGGTAAAACCATAATGGCGGTAGAAAAGACAGGCAGACACGTTTACATTCTGGGTTTCCAGTCGTAACCCGGCAGCATTGACGCTGCGGGCCCAGACGTGGGCGGCGGCCATTAATTTTTGAGCCGCGCCGGTTCTGCGTCTGGCGCGATCGACGGCAATATAATCCACCGAAATAAATTTATTCCAGCTCATTGAGGCGGTAATAAATCCGGCTATTTCACCGTCATCAGTTTCGGCGACAAGAAATATGGCGTCCGGATTTACGCAATGGTTTTCAAGGGTTTGTATGTCGAGCTCGTAGGTTTTTATCCAGGGCTCGGCAACGGCTTCGATATGCAAATCACAGTGGATAAACGGCTCTCGGGCAATGTGGCTTATGGTGAAAGAAAAGTCACAACATTCAAGACGAACGAGGTCGGTATTTAATCCTTTTCGAATCTGCATAGTATTCTCTGTAGTGAGTTATTTCATAAAGAATAGACGAAGCGGATAAATCCGCTGAGCTCACGCACTTTTAATCCTGAACTAAGCTTGTACTTCATTCCGCGTAAAATGTGGGTCATTCGAGGACAATGAATGGAATTCAGGACATTTCAAAAGCAGTGGGGTGCTGAGTTTATTTCCGATGACGTTGTACGTTTTCGCGTCTGGGCAGAAGGACAGAATAAACTTACGCTTCGTCTGGACAACGCCGACGTGCCGATGACGGCAACGGGGAGTGGCTGGTTCCAGGCAGACGTACCCGGCGTCACGCACGGGACAGAATATCAGTTTGTCCTGCAGGACGGCATGACGGTGCCCGATCCCGCGTCACGGGCGCAAAAGGGGGATGTAAACGGACCTTCCGTGGTTATCGATCCCCGCCGCTGGCAGCCCGTCAACCGGGAATGGGCCGGACGGCCCTGGGAAGAGACGGTCATCTACGAGCTGCACATCGGCACCTTCACTCCGGAGGGCACCTTCCGGGCGGCCATCGACAAGCTGCCTTATCTGGCAGAGCTCGGGATCACCCAGCTTGAAGTGATGCCCGTCTCCCAGTCTGGCGGTTCCCGCGGATGGGGGTACGACGGCGTACTGCTGTATGCTCCGCACGCCGCCTACGGCACGCCGGAGGATTTCCACGCGTTTATTGATGCCGCGCATGGGCTGGGACTTTCCGTGGTGCTGGATATCGTGCTCAACCACTTCGGTCCGGAAGGGAATTATCTGCCCCTGCTGTCGCCGGCGTTTTTTGATGCGCAGCGCACGACGCCCTGGGGTAACGGCATCGCCTATGAGCTGGAGCCGGTCAGGCAATATATTACCGACGCGCCGCTCTACTGGTTGACGGAATATCGTCTGGATGGCCTGCGGTTTGATGCCATCGACCAGATTAAAGACGCCTCGGATACGCATGTTCTGGTGGAGATAGCCGGGAAGATCCGTCAGGCGATCCCGCACCGGCACGTTCACCTGACTACGGAAGACAGCCGCAACGTGATTTTCCTGCATCCGCGCGATGAACAGGGCCACACGCCGCTGTTCACCGCCGAGTGGAACGATGATTTTCACAACGCTGCTCACGTGTTTGCCACCGGTGAGACGCACGCCTACTACCAGGATTTTGCCTTTGAGCCGGAGAAAAAGTTCGCCCGGGCGCTGGCGGAAGGGTTTGTCTACCAGGGCGAAGTGTCCCTGCAAACCGGTGAATCCCGCGGGGTGGAGTGCCACTCGCAGCCGCCGCAGTTCTTTGTCGATTTTATTCAAAACCACGATCAGACCGGGAATCGCGCCCAGGGCGAGCGGCTTATCTCCCTGGCGGGTGCCGATAAGACGCGGGTACTGCTGGCCGCGCTGCTGCTTTCCCCCCATATCCCGCTGCTGTTTATGGGCGAGGAGTACGGTGAAACGCACCCGTTCCTGTTCTTCACCGATTTTCACGGCGAACTGGCAAAGGCGGTGCGGGAAGGGCGCGCGAAAGAGTTTACCGGCCACGCGGGGCACGATGACGACGTACCCGATCCGAATGACCTGAACACCTTTCTCCGCTCAAAACTCGACTGGCATAAAATCGCCACCGACGAGGGCAAAACCTGGCTGCGGTTTACGCGCCACCTGCTCACGCTGCGTCATCGCTATATTGTTCCGCTGCTGCAACAGAGGGGCGCCGTTGAAGGCAAGGTGGTCGCGACGGCCCCCGGCATGGTGGCGGTGAGCTGGCGCTTCCCGTCAGGGACACTCTCACTGGCGTTGAATATCGGAACCCGACCCGTCGGGCTGCCCGCGCTCGCGGGGGAGACGCGCTTTGCCTGGCCGGACGTAGACGACGTTTTACCCCCGAACAGTATTGTTGTTCGCTTTGCTGATGGAGAAGCATCGTTATGATCCCTTCCGCCACATACCGTATTCAGTTCCGTAACGGAATGACCTTTGACCGCGTCGTCGCGCTGGTGCCGTACCTGAAAGATCTCGGTATCAGCCATCTCTACGCCTCGCCGGTGTTTACCGCAACAAAAGACTCTACCCACGGCTATGACGTGACCAACCCGAATGAAATTGACCCCGCCATCGGCGGACGAGAAGGGTTTGACCGCATGGCCGCGGCGCTAAGGCAGGCCGGTATGGGGCTGATTCTGGATATTGTCCCAAACCATATGTCCACCTCGCAGGAAAACGCCTGGTGGCGGGATGTGATTGAACATGGCCAGCAAAGCCGCTACGCGGGCTATTTTGATATCGACTGGTCGCGACCGCTCACGTTGCCGTTTCTCGGCGATACCTTTGAGGTGGAGCTGGAGAAGGGAGCCATCACGCTAAAACGTGACCCTGTCACGAAAAAGGCCGCGCTGGTCTACTACGACGCCGAGTATCCGCTCAACCCGGGTACGTACAGCGAGGAGAAGAGCATTGCCGAGCTGCACAACGCGCAAAGCTGGCGGCTGATGTCCTGGCGCGAAGCGCCAAAACAGCTCTCATGGCGACGCTTCTTTGAGATCACCGGGCTGGTAGGCGTCCGGGTTGAAGATGAGGCGGTCTTCGACGACACGCACTGTCTTATTCTTGAACTGGTCCATGCGGGCGTGGTGGATGGCCTGCGCATTGACCATATCGACGGCCTTGCCGATCCGCTGGGCTATCTGCAGCGCCTGCGGCAGGCAACCGGACCCGACTGCTACATTACGGTCGAAAAAATTCTCGCGAAGGGAGAACAGCTCCCCACAGACTGGCCGGTCTCCGGCACTACCGGCTATGAGTTTATCGCCTCGCTGGCGGAGGTGCTGGTCGACGACGCTAACCTGCCGCGCCTGGAAAAAATCCACGACGAGACGCTGGGGGGCACGGTCGATCGCCACGCTGAACTGCGGGACGCTAAGGGCCTGATGACCGATCGCAATTTTGAGGGTGAATTCACCACGCTGCTCACGATTGCGGCTGACCTGGCCCGGCATAATGACGTTGCGCTGACGCGCGATGAGATCCGCCACGCGCTGCGTGAACTGCTTATCGCTTTTCCGGTCTACCGCACCTATGGCACCCGGGAGGGGTTAACCCCGCCGGACGTGGCGCTGCTCAACCGCGTGGTCGCCAGCGTGGAGACCTCTGAAGCGGCGCTCAGCCTGATTGTGCGCATTCTTACCGGCGACCTGCCGGAAGATTGCCGCGAGAGCGCCGCGCTGTTCAGAACCCGCTTCCAGCAGCTTACCGGGCCGCTGATGGCGAAGTCCGTTGAAGACACGCTGTTCTTTCGCCATAACCTGGAGCTGGCGCTCAATGAAGTAGGCGCCGACCCGACGCCGCGCGCGTTCTCGCTATCCCGTTTTCACCAGGAGATGCGCATTCGTCTTGCCCGTCAGCCCGACGCGCTGCTTGGCACCTCCACGCACGACACCAAGCGCGGGGAAGATGCCCGGGCGCGTCTTTACACCCTGACGGAAGCCCCGGAACAGTGGGGGGAAAACCTGGCCCGCTGGCGACAGATGAACCAGACCCAGGTGCGTTTCCTTAATGACGGTACCGCGCCGAACGCCGCTGACACCTGGATGATCTACCAGGCGCTGGCGGGTGTCTGGCCCGCCACGCTGTCTCCCGACGACGTGGACGGGCTTAAATCACTGGAAGCGCGTTTCCTCGGATTCCTGGAGAAAGCGCTGCGCGAGGCGAAACAGCGCACCGACTGGATCGACAGCAACGAGAGCTATGAGAGCGTGGTGCTGAGCTACGCGCGGCACCTGCTTTCCCCGGACAACAGCCCGTTTCTGGAGGATTTCAGCGAGGCGATGCAGCCCTTTATCCGCGCCGGGCTGATGAACAGCCTCAGCCAGACGGTGATCAAGCTGACGGCACCCGGTGTGCCGGATATCTATCAGGGCAGCGAGGCGCTTAACTTTAGCCTTGTCGACCCCGATAACCGCCGGGAGCCGGACTTCCCGGCCCTGGAAAGACACCTCAGCGCGGCGGATGCCCGCGTGTTTAACGACCCGGCCTGCTGGCGGGACGGAAGGGTAAAACAGTTCGTTACCGCCACGCTGTTACGGCTTCGACCGCATTACGCCTCACTTTTCCATTACGGTGACTGGCTGCCGCTTAAGGTGACCGGTGAGCGTGAGGAGAATCTGATTGTTTATGCCCGCGTTAAGGACGATGAGGCGCTGATCGTTGCCGTGCCGCGTCTGGTGTTTGACGTCACCGGTCACGACAGGCTGTGGGTGAATACCACGGTAGCAATCCCTGCAGAACTGGCCGGGAAGCGCTATCGGGATCTGTTCAGCGGTGAAAGCCGCATTCTGCAAGAGACGCTGGATTTAACGTCAGAAAAGGGATGTGTACTGGTTCTGCTTACCTGCGAATAATCGTGGAGAACGAAAATGGCTAAGGATACAACGTTTGAAATTCGGGCCGGTCATGGCCAGCAGTTGGGGGCGAATTATGACGGGAAGGGGGTCAACTTCGCGCTGTTCTCCGCTCACGCCGAGCGGGTGGAACTCTGTCTGTTTGACCCGTCCGGGAAAACAGAAATCGCCCGGCTGGAACTCCCGGAGTATACCCACGAGATCTGGCACGGTTACGTACCGGATCTGAAGCCCGGCGCGCTGTACGGCTATCGCGTCTACGGCCCTTACGATCCGGAAAACGGTCATCGCTTTAACCCGCATAAGCTGCTTATTGACCCTTATGCCCGTGAACTGGTGGGCGATATCGACTGGAACGACGCCCATTTCGGCTATGAGCTGGGGCACGACGAGTTAGATTTGAGCTTTGACACCCGCGACAGCGCGCCGTTTACACCGAAATGCCGGGTCATCGACCCCAATGCCTTTGACTGGCAGGACACTAACCGACCAAACGTCCCCTGGCCGCATACCGTCGTTTATGAGAGCCATGTGAAAGGCTTTACCCAGCTCAACCCGGCCATACCGCCCGAACTGCGCGGCACGTTTGAGGGGATGGGGCATAAAGCCTCGGTTGACTATATCAAGAGCCTGGGCATCACCGCGGTAGAGCTGCTGCCGGTTCACTGGTTCCCGGACGATCAACACCTGCTCGACCGTGGCCTGAAGAACTTCTGGGGCTATAACACGCTGGGCTTTTTTGCCCCGGCGTCACGTTATTACGGACCCGCGGGGATCCAGGGTTTTCGCGATATGGTGCGCGCGTACCATGACGCGGGCATCGAGGTGATTCTGGACGTGGTGTATAACCACACGGCGGAAGGCAATGAACTTGGCCCCACGCTCTCGTTTAAAGGGATTGATAACTACAGCTATTACCGCACGCTGCCGGACCAGCACCGGTATTACATCAACGACACCGGTACCGGGAATACGGTGAATACCTCGCACCCGCGCGTGCTGCAGATGGTGATGGATTCCCTGCGCTACTGGGCGGAATCGATGCATATCGACGGTTTTCGTTTTGACCTCGGGACAATTCTGGGTCGCGAGCCCGAAGGGTTTGATCCGCGCGGTGGCTTCTTTGACGCCATGACCCAGGATCCGGTGTTATCCCGACTGAAGCTGATTGGTGAGCCCTGGGATATCGGTCCTGGGGGGTATCAGGTCGGCGGTTTCCCGCCGGGCTGGGGGGAGTGGAACGACAAATACCGCGACACCGTGCGCGAGTACTGGAAGGGAGATAACGTCTCTACCGACTTTGCCGCGCGTCTGCTCGGCTCCGGCGACCTGTACGATCTGCGCGGGCGTCGCCCGTGGGCCAGCGTCAATTTCATCACCGCCCATGACGGCTTTACGCTGAACGATCTGGTGTCGTACAACGAGAAGCATAATGCCGACAACGGCGAGGACAACAACGACGGCCACAACGATAACCGGTCGTATAACTATGGCGAGGAAGGGCCAACCGGGAACCCGGAGATCATTGCCACCCGGGAGCGGCAGAAGCGTAATTTCCTGGCCACGCTGCTGCTGTCTCACGGTACGCCGATGCTGCTGGCCGGGGACGAGTTTGGCCGGTCGCAAAAGGGCAATAATAACGGGTACTGTCAGGACAGTGAGATCTCATGGATCAACTGGAAGGGACTCTCTGACAACGACACCGCGCTGCGCGAGTTTACCCAAAGGTTGATCGCCCTGCGCGCGCAGCAGCCGCTGCTGCGCCGTGAAAGCTGGCGCGACGGGCTGGAGATCCGCTGGTTCAATGCCGGCGGCGGTCCGCAGCAGGCCGAGCAGTGGGATGAAGGCTCGACGCTCGGGGTCTCCATCAGCAGGCCGGATCTTCAGCAGGAGGAGGGCATCTGGCACGACGTGCTGATGCTGTTCAATCCGTTTGAAGGCACCGTGCCGTTCCAGATCCCACAGTTTGGCGAAGGGGGATGGGTGCTGGAACTCTCCACGGCGGATGACGCCGCCGGGACAGCGATCACCGAAACCGTCGAGTACGCACTGGCCGGACGCAGCATTACCCTGTTCAGACGTCCTTAGCCTCAGAGTGATGCCGCCGCGCGGGCGGCGGTGTCATACAGGGAGGAGATCGTGCGTAACAGCTGCGCGGTTTCCCCAATCGATTTCCCGGCAATTCCGCTCTCCGCGTGGATCGCAATTAAACACGCTTCCCGAACGTCCCGGTACCTCATGCACAACGCTTTCCCCTCCTCGGTGGTGGAGAAAAAGAGCTCTTTGCCCGCTTTTTCACTCGTCACGTAGCCCGCTTTGACCAGCTTTTTCAGGGCGTAGGTCACCACGTGGGTATCTTCCACGTTGAGAACGAAACAGATATCGGCCAGCTTTTTCTTGCGATCGCGGTGGTTCACGTGATGCAGCAGCGAGACGTCAAAGGCGCCCATGTCGGGCTCGCCCGCTGCGGTCATGCAGCGCAGCATCCATTTGTTGAAGGCGTTGCTGGTCATGATCAGCGCGTATTCCAGCTCTGACAGCTCCGCGCAGCGCTCGGACACCAGATGGCGGGAGGAGACGATCCGGCCGTCGTTGATATCGTCGTGATGGGGGCTAGCACTCTTTTCTGAAGTCATAACGTTCCTTAACCAGAAATGTAAACTCATCGATAAAATAAGAACATTTTATTGATAAATTGTTTACATGTTTTTGAGGTTCAGATATAGCTTTTTAGCGCAGGTTTGCCAAACCTGACGAAAAACACAACATCGCTCGCCGCAAATTAAAAAAATAGCCGTCGGCGCGCAACGCTCACTTTCGATAGGGTAAACGTTATGGACGGTACTACGCTGTTGCCGCTGATCGGGATACCGATCGTGGTTATTGGTTTTGCACTGCGCTTCAACCCGCTGCTGGTAGTTGTGGTCGCGGGGCTGGCGACGGGTCTGCTGGTCGGTATGGATTTCGGCATGCTGCTGGAGACCTTCGGCGAGAAGTTCGTGAACAGCCGCTCGCTGGCCACCTTCATTCTGATCCTCCCGGTAATTGGTCTGCTGGAATATTACGGGCTTAAGGAGCGCGCCCAGGCCTGGGTGGCGAAGATCGCCAGCGCCACCTCGGCGCGCATTCTGATGCTTTACTTTGTGGCGCGTGAAGGCACCGCCGCGCTGGGGCTGATGTCGCTGGGCGGTCATGCTCAGACGGTCCGTCCGCTGCTGGCGCCGATGGCCGAAGGGGCGGCGCTGAACGAATACGGCGAACTGCCGCAGCACATCCGCGACAAAATCAAAGCTCATGCCGCCGCGTGTGACAACATTGCGGTCTTCTTCGGGGAAGATATCTTTATTGCCTTTGGCGCGGTGCTGCTGATTGACGCGTTCCTGAAGGAAAACGGCATTGAGGGCATCGAACCGCTGCATATCGGCCTGTGGGCCATTCCAACCGCCATTGCGGCATTGATTATTCATATGACGCGCCTGCTGCGCCTTGATGCCAGCATCCGTCGCGACGTCATGGCCTGGCGCGCCGAACACGGTACGCAGGAGGCCGCGCAATGATGACGCTTATCTCCATTAACCGCGTGTATTACCTGATTGGCTTTGTCGTGATGCTGCTGGTCGTGATGACCCTTCGCGATCGCGCCAATCCGAAGCGTTTTACCACCGCGCTGTTCTGGTTCTTGTTTGGCGGGATCTTCCTGTTTGGCGACCTGATGGTGCAGGAGCTGGGTAAATCCCTGGCGTACCGGATCATCGGCGGCGGCGTCATTGTTATCGCGCTGCTGGCGGGCTTTGGCCTGGTGGGGAAAGGGCACTATAAAATGTCCACCGAGGAGGAGCGCGTCGCCTCTTCGAACAGACTGAAGAACTGGCTGTTCCTGCCCGCCCTGATGATCCCGGTGGTGACGGTGATCGGTACCCTGTTCCTGAAAGGGGTGTCGGTTGGCGGCGTGTTCCTGCTCGATCAGAAACAGCTCACCCTGGCGGCGCTCTGTGTGGCCTGCGTTGCGGCGATCCTTACCGGCTGGTGGCTGACCAAAGGCACGCCGCTGCATGCGGTTCGCCAGTCTCGTCGCCTTGTCGATACCATCGGCTGGGCGGTGATCCTGCCGCAGATGCTGGCCATGCTTGGCGGGGTCTTTGTGGTGGCGAACACGGGGGACTCGGTGCAAAAGGTGGTGAGCCTGTTTGTGAACCCGGATAACCGCTTTATGCTGGTGGTCATTTACTGCGTGGGGATGGCGCTGTTTACCATGATCATGGGTAACGCGTTTGCGGCCTTCCCGGTATTAAGTGCCGGTATCGCCTTGCCGTTCCTGATCAACGTGCATCACGGCAACCCGGCGCCGCTGCTGGCGATTGGCATGTACGCGGGCTATTGCGGCACGCTGATGACGCCGATGGCCGCGAACTTCAATATCGTTCCCGCCGCGCTGCTGGAGCTGAAGGACAAATATCAGGTGATCAAGATCCAGATCCCGACCGCGTTAACCCTGCTGGTGGTGAACGTGTTCTTAATGTATTTCCTCGTGTTTCGCTAAGGAGCTGTCATGGAATTAACGCAACATCAGGCTGACGCGTTTGCCCGCATGCCTTTGACCTATTTGCGCCAGGAATACCCGAACCACATCATGCACCTGCTGAATGATGATGGCGACGTGCTGCCGCCGCGTGAACTGCACCCAATTTTCTACGGCTGTTTCGACTGGCACTCTGCGGTGCACGGCTACTGGCTGCTGCTGCGCTGCGTGCGTCTCTATCCCGACTTGTCGTGCCGGGAAGCGATCGTCGCGCTTTTCGACGAGCACCTGACCGAAGAGAACGTGGCGAAGGAGCTGGCCTATTTCACCGCGCCGTTCCGCGCCTCGTTTGAGCGGCCGTATGGCTACGGCTGGCTGCTGGCGCTGGCCCAGGAGCTGAAACAGTCGTCGTTGCCACAGGCCGCAGGCTGGTATCAGACGCTGGCGCCGCTCACCCAGGACATTCGCAACCGGCTGGTGGATTATCTTGCTAAGCTCACCTATCCGATCCGCGTCGGGACGCACTACAACACGGCATTTGCGCTCGCGCTGGCGCTCGATTATGCCCGAGCCGTAGAAGACAGCGCGCTTGAGCAGGCTATTCTGTCCTCGGCCGAGCGGTTTTATCTTGCCGACACGCGCTATCCGGCCCACTACGAACCCGGCGGTGATGAGTATATTTCCGGCGCGTTGACGGAAGCGCTGCTGATGAGCAAGGTGTCAAAGGACTTCCCGGCGTGGTTTGACGCGTTTCTGCCGGATGTCGGCTCCGTTGCGGCACTGATGAACCCGGCGGAAGTGAGCGATCGTACCGACCCGAAAATTGCCCATCTTGACGGGTTAAACCTCAGCCGCGCGTGGTGCATGAAGCACATTGCGAAAGCGCTACCTGCCAGCCACCCGGCGCAACTGGCGCTGCGCGATGCGGTGGCGAAACACCTGACGGCGAGCGTCGGACATGTGGTGGGCAGCCACTACAGCGGGGGACACTGGCTGGCGAGCTTTGCGCTGCTGGCGCTGGAGTAAACCATTGCGCCGTCTTTCTTGCCGGGTGGCGCTGCGCTTACCTGGCCTACAAAACCCGTAGGTCCGTGCAAGCATAGCGCCGCCGGGCGAATCAGGCGGATGCCCTCACTGCAGGGCGCAGCCTGCTCAGGCTAAGTTTCTTTGATATTTAATGCGATCAATATCTTAGATAGGTGTTTTCCCGTCATTTATCTGGAAACAGATATCTTTTTTACTATTGCAAAAGCGTATGATAGCGATTTTATAACCATGAATAATGAAGGGTTAATATGGCTGTTATACCTTTGTTACCAAAAGAAGGAATCGCGCTTGTTTTGGCAAACATGAGGATTGCAAGAGCGCAAGGTATGAGTAGAAACATGGCTATCCCAACGACTTATCTTTGGTTTTATCAAAAAGTAAGAAATAAGGGGCCGTGGGATTACAAACAAGGACACCCTGAGCTAGCAAACTTTGGGAACTTCAATTATGGTTCGGCTGGTTATGCCGCCGGGATCCCATCAGAAACGTTGTTGATGGGTGCTGGATGGGCGCAGGAAAGAGCTAAAACCTCTAAAAAGAAATGGGGTCACTGGTATCAAAAACCGCCTTATGGGGATGATCCTCGCGATCAGTTTTGGATAAGGCAAGGTATCGATTATGCAAAGAAACACGGTTATTAAACGGCTTCACTGCTTACTCACAACGATTCTTTTGTTCGTTGTTTGTGGGTTTCTGGCATACCAATACTATTTTTATGCTCCTCCTCACGATAGCTTTGTAAGCAAACAGAAACTATCTGATACCGTCACACTGTACATTACAAAGTATGACGATGGAGGCGCAACGGTGTCTGATGTTTACCGCTTCTATTTAGATAAAGACAACAGCGGGAACATTATGAAAGACCTTGAAGATCGTTCACCATTCCTTGAGGCCAATACAAGCACTGTTACAGCTTCTGCTTATGGGAACACGGTCAATGTAAAAATTACGGGCAAGGTTTATTCATTCACTAATTCTGATCTGTTCTATGCGGATGGTATAGCGATCATGCCAGTGATTAACCTCATAGCAAATGGAACAAGGGACTAATTAGCATAAGGAGATTTAGAAATGGCTGTACCAGTTCACCTCTTTTTGAAAGACAATGGCGGAGCAATGATTCGAGGCGGTTCTGATGTAGCAAAACGTGAAGGAAGTATAGAGCTTAGAGACTTGATCCATAATCTGAGCATTCCGACAGATGGGGCAACAGGTAAACTTACAGGAACAAGGCAACACTCAGCATTCAGTTTAACAAAAGCTATTGATTCGTCTTCACCCTATCTATACAAAGCCGTAGCAACTGGTCAGACGCTTCAAAGTGCTGAATTAAAATTCTATCACATCAATGATGCTGGTCAGGAAGTTGAATACTTCAACATCCTTATGGAAGGCGTGAAAGTCATTTCAATAACTCCAATAATGCATGATACAAGAGATTGTCCCGGTACTGGGCACATGGAAAATGTATCTTTGCGATATGCAAAAATCACATGGAAAATTCTGGACGGTAATATTCAATTCAGCGATGCGTGGAACGAGCGTCCAATAGATTGAGATTGATGACAACCCCTGTCATCAACAATTGCGCCGTCTTTCTTGCCGGGTGGCGCTGCGCTTACCCGACCTACAAAACCCGTAGGTCCGTGCAAGCGTAGCGCCGCCGGGCGAATCAGGCGGATGCCCTCACTGCAGGGCGCAGCCTGCTCAGGCTAAACAATACCGATCCCGTCGAGGCGATGACGGCTATCCACAGTGCAACCTGGATGGCATGTTGATGGTCCCATCCCGCCGTCGCGGCCAGCAGCACGCCCACTGCGGCGGCGCCCAGACACTGGCCGAACGTCCTGACGATAGACAACACCCCTGAGGCATAGCTGGCATATTCCCGCGCCACGTTAGAGAGCATCTCCCGGTTATTGGGGCTCTGGAAGCAGCCAAACCCCATCCCGCAAACCAGACTGCGCAGGCAGATATTCCATGCGGAAGGGCTGTCTGGCAACGTCGCCAGCAGGACCAATCCACCGACAAAAATCATCAGCCCGAGGGTCGAGATCAGCGGCGCGGAAATCGTATCTGCCCAGCGCCCCGCATGCGGCGCGATCAGCACAATGCCAATCGGCCACGGGGTGAACAGCAGTGCGGAAACCACCGGGCTGTAGCCATAGACGCCCTGAAACAGGAACGGCAGCGCGACAAACGTGATCCCCTGGCTCACAAACGACGCCAGCGAGGTCAGCGCGGCGAGGGTGAAGCGTGCGTTTTTGAACATCACGGGCGGCAGGATGGGACTGCGCGCGCGACGGACATGCCAGATAAAGGCGAGGGCACTCACCAGAGCAAGTACGCCCCAGCACACGGCGGCCCGGTTAAGGTGTTGCGTCACGTGCTGAAGGCTGTCGGCCATCATGATCGCGGAACCTAACAGCACGGCGGAAAGCACGGCGCCCGGTGCATCAAAGGGCGATCGGTCAGTCGCCGGAGCCCGCGGCAGGGCCCGCCATGCCAGCAGCAGAGCGATACTGCCCGGAATAATGTTGATGGCGAACAGCCACTGCCAGCTCAGGGCGTCCAGTATTGTTCCGCCGAGAACCGGGGCAATTGCCGTACTGGAGGCGATGAGCAGGGCGTGTAACCCCAGAATACGGCCAAGCAGTCGACCCGGGAAAACGGAACGCAGGATCGCCGGGGCGATACTGAGGGTGGCCGCGCCGCCGACGCCCTGCAGACTACGCATCCCGGTTAACATCTCCGGCGTGGTTGCCAGCGCGCAGCCGAGTGAGGTGAGCGTAAAGGTGGCGAGCCCGGCCAGAAAGACCGGTCGATAGCCCACGCGTGCCGCCAGTGCCGCGAAGATGGCTAACGTCATCGCTGCGGAGAGCAGATAACCGTTGGCGAACCACACCGCGATATTCGCAGGAACCGCCATGGCCTCAGCCATCGAGGGGAGCGCAATGTTGATCATGGTCCCGTCAAACACGCCCATCAGCGTGGTGGTCATGACGGCGGCCAGGACCCGGGCGCGTTCATGTCCGGGTAAACCTTCATCGCCGGGCTGGTTTGAAAATAGCGTCATCGTCGTCACTCCAGAGAAGAATATTGATGACGAAACTATATTCATGCGCTATACAGGGCGGAAGACGCAGCAATTGCACTTTATCATTGCATGTAACGCCATATCTGAGGATTCACCGTGTCCGATCCTGATTTTAACCTTCTGGTTGCGCTCGATATTTTGCTGGCAGAAGCCAGCGTGGCGGGTGCGGCGCGACGTTTAAACCTGAGCACCTCCGCCATGAGCCGTACCCTTAGCCGGCTGCGGGAGGTGACCGGCGATCCTATTCTGGTGCGGGCCGGGCGTCATATGGTCCTGACGCCCTGGGCAGAAGCCACCCGGGACCGCGCCAGAAGCGCCGTGTATGAGGCAAGGGCGGTGCTCCAGCCCTCCACTGAAACGCTGAAGGTGGAAAGCCTTGAGCGGTTGTTCACCATCCGCGCGAACGATGGTTTTGTGGTGGCGTTTGGACCGCTGCTGATTGCCGCGGTGGCGAGCGTTGCGCCCGGGGTCTGTATTCGTTTCTCGCCGAAACCTGAAAAAACGTCGCGCTATTTGCGGGAGGGGCTTGTCGATCTGGAGATTGGCGTTCAGGGCAATATGGGGCCTGAAATACGTCTGCAAAGACTCTTTCAGGACCGGTTCGTTGGCGCGGTGCGCAAGGGGCATCCGCTGTCATTACAGCCGGAGGTCAGCCTGAGTGACTACGTTGCCTGGGGCCATGTGCTGGCTTCGCCCGACGGTTCGTTACGCGGTTTTGTCGATGAGGCGCTGGCAGAGCGGGGGATGAAACGCAAGGTCGCAAGCGTAGTGCCCGGTTTTCCGACAGCGTTATCCGTGGCGCTGGCATCCGATTTGATTGCCATGGTACCGGCGCTGTACCTGCTCAATCAGCCGATGTCTGAGCGCGTACACGTCTTTGAGCTGCCGTTTAAGACCCGCACCATTACGGTTTCACAGATGTGGCATCCGCGTATGGAGCGGGATCCGGGGCATCGCTGGCTCAGGGAAAAGGTCCTTGAGGTGTGCCGCACGGTTTGCTGACGCTCAGAGCCCTTTCCCCGGTACGGTGAGGATGAAGCGCGTCGACACCGCGTCCGATTCGACGCGGACTTTTCCGTGATGCGCGGTGACGATGGATTTCACGATCGCAAGCCCAATCCCGCTGCCTTCCCCCTTACGCTGCCTGGACGGATCGACGCGGTAAAAGCGGTCAAAAAGCTTCGACAGATGCACCTGCGGGATCGGCGTGCCGGGGTTTTCTGTGATCAGCTCAACGTCGTTACCCCGTTTGCTGATGGAGACTGTCACCGTTTTCCCTGTTGGGGTATAGCGCAGGGCGTTGGATAACAGGTTATTGATGGCTCTTCTGAACATCTGCGGGTCGCCTTCTATCAGGCAGGGCACGCCGTGATAGGTGAGCGTGATGTGGCGTTCTTCCGCCCAGGCCTCGAAGAACTCGAAAACTTTTCGCACCTCCGCGCCGAGGTCAAACAGCACCCGGTCAGGGATCAGCTGGTTGTTGTCTGCCTGCGCGAGAAAAAGCATATCGCTGACCATCCGGGTCATCCGGTTGTACTCTTCCAGGCTGGAGTAGAGAACATCTTCCAGCTCCTTTTGCGTCCGGTGCTGACTCAGCGCAATTTCCGTTTGCGTCACCAGGTTGGTGATGGGGGTTCTGATTTCATGCGCGATATCGGCGGAAAAATTGGCTTGCCGGGTAAAGACATCTTCAATTTTCCCCATCATCTGGTTGAACGAAATCACCAGCTGTTCCAGCTCAACGGGCACGCGAGACGGCTCCAGACGCGCGTCCAGATTTTCCGAGGTGATATTTTTAATGGCGTTACTGACGTTACGCAGGGGTAAATGTCCCTGGCGAACCGCGATGCGAATGATGAGCACAATAAGCACGCTAATCACCGCGGCAATCGCGAACAGGTTCTTTTTCAGCGCCTCAAGATAGTGAAGATGAAAATTAATAGAGAGCCCGATCAGCATAACGTAGTTCTGCGTTTTGCCCTGCAGCGTCACCGTTCCTGAAGAGGCGATAATCCGGTAGGTTTCCATCTTCATGTCGGACCCGGCATGCATGGCCATGTCCGGGTCATCGACCGTCCAGAGAAACACATCCTGTGCCTGACGGTGTTGGCTAAAGTTCGCCGTGTTCATCGCCGGGCGTAATGCTGCGCCTTGTGCCGAGCTGAACAGGGTATTGCCCTGCGGATCCAGAAGCAGGACGGCAACGTTGCGGTAGCCGGCAAGCGACTCTTTGAGCTTGCTGATTTTCTTTTGATCGGGATCGGCCGGGGACTGCAGTATGCGGTGCATCGCGCTGCTGATTTGTTGCAGGTCGCTGACGTCCTGCTCGGCGAAATGCTTTTCGACGGAATGCAGCATAAACCAGGTAAAGGCGAAGAAGGCCAGTAGCGTGGAGAGGCTGATAAAAAAGGTCAGCCGCAGGGCGAGAGAAAAAGGGCGCCTGGGAAGCTTAACGGGCATCCGGCACCTCCAGCATATAGCCCACGCCGCGCACCGTCTGGATCAGTTTGGGTTCAAAATCGCTATCGATTTTTGCGCGCAGCCGCTTAACCGCGACATCTATTGCGTTTGTGTCGCTGTCAAAGTTCATGTCCCACACCTGGGAGGCAATCAGGGAGCGGGGAAGCACCTCGCCCTGATGACGCAGGAAAAACTCCAGCAGGCTGAACTCTTTGCTGGTGAGCTGAATGCGACTCCCGGCCCGGCTCACTTTTCTCGACACGAGGTCAACCGTCAGGTCTGCCGCCTGAAGCTGGCTTTCTGCAATCACCGTATTCCCGCGCCTTAGCAGCGTTCTGACCCGGGCGAGCAGCTCCGCAAAGGCGAAAGGCTTAATCAGGTAATCATCAGCGCCCAGCTCTAGCCCCTTAACCCGGTGTTCAATTGTGCCGAGCGCCGTCAGCAGCAGTATAGGCATCCCTTTGCCAGCAGCACGGAGCATGCGGACGATATCCCAGCCGTTTACATCGGGCAGCATGATATCCAGAATCAGCAGGTCATATTCCGCCGTCATGGCGAGATGGTACCCGGTCAGGCCATTATCCGTGTGGTCCACGACAAACCCCGCTTCCGTCAGCCCTTTGCTGAGGTATTCCCCGGTTTTCATTTCGTCTTCAACGATCAGTATTTTCATCTTGCTCCCCAGACTGGCTGCTGAAGACATTCTAGTGAGCCAGGGATCGTTCACAATGACTTATGCCAAAAATGACAGCATTGTCATTATCCTGTCACCGGTCAAACAGGATGCGTTCAGTAGAGTAACCCTAAAAATACTCTGGACTTCATGAACCATTATGTTCCTGTTAAAACGACTCAGCATCAGTGTGGTATTTATCCTGGCAGGCTGCGTTTCGCTGGCCCCTGAATACCAGCGCCCGGCGTCACCGGTACCCCAGCAGTTTTCGCTCTCACGTAACAGCCTGACGACCGTGGCGGCCGGGTATCAGGACACCGGCTGGCGCAACTTCTTCGTCGACCCGCAGATATCAGGATTGATTGAAGAAGCCCTGAAAAATAACCGCGATGTAAAAATGGCCGCCCTGAAGGTTGAAGAGGCCCGGGCGCAGTTCAGCGTGACCGATGCGGATCGTTATCCTCAGCTAAACGCCTCCTCGGGAATCACCTACAGCGGTGGGCTTAAAAGTGACAAACCCGCCACACAGCAGTACGACGCCGGTCTGGCGCTTAGCTACGAACTCGACTTTTTCGGCAAGCTGAAGAACCTGAGTGATGCCGACCGACAAAACTATTTCGCCAGCGAAGAAGCCCGCCGCGCGGTGCATATTCTGCTTGTCTCGAACGTGTCGCAGAGCTATTTCAACCAGCAGCTGGCGTATAAACAGCTGCGCGTTGCGCGGGAAACGCTGAACAATTACCGGCAATCGTATGCTTTCGTTGAGCAACAGCTGGTTACGGGCAGCACCAACGTGCTGGCGCTGGAGCAGGCCCGGGGACAGATTGAAAGTACTCAGGCAGATATTGCCAAAAGAGAGGGGGAGCTGGCGCAGGCCAACAATGCCCTTGAGCTGCTCCTCGGCACGTATCGCACGCCGCCGGGCGACGGCGGGATGAACGCCCGCGACATTGCGCCGGTAAAGCTGCCACCCCATCTTTCTTCGGCAATCCTGCTGCAGCGTCCGGATATTATGGAGGCGGAGTATCAGCTTAAAGCGGCCGATGCGAATATCGGCGCGGCGCGCGCCGCCTTTTTCCCGTCCATATCCCTGACCAGCGGGCTTTCAACAGGCAGCACGGAATTATCCAGTCTCTTTTCCGCCGGGAGTGGCATGTGGAACGTTATTCCCAAAATAGAGATTCCCATTTTTAATGCCGGCAGAAATAAAGCCAACCTGAAGCTCGCCGAAATTCGCCAGCAGCAGTCGGTTGTGAATTACGAGCAAAAGATTCAGGCCGCCTTTAAACAGGTCGCCGACGCGCTTGCGCTGCGGGACAGCCTCAACCAGCAGCTTGCTGCGCAGCAGCGGTATCTTGATTCGCTAAACATCACCCTGCAGCGTGCCAGAGGGTTATATACCAGCGGCGCGGTGAGCTATATCGAAGTATTAGACGCGGAACGCTCGCTGTTTTCCACGCAGCAAACCATTCTCGACCTTATTTATGCCCGACAGGTTAATGAAATTAATCTCTTCACCGCGCTGGGCGGCGGTTGGGTCGAATAACCTCATTTAATTAAAAAGGAAATTAAACATGCGCAATTCACTTAACGCCGTTGTATTTGGTGCAATCATTCTGTTTTCTGCCGGCCTTCAGGCTGAGGTTCATCAGCACGCGGAGATGAGCGCTGCCAGCGAAGGGGCCACAGAGCAGGTCATCACCGGGACCGGTATCGTGAAGGACATTGATCTGACGAACAAAAAAGTGACGATTTCTCATGAAGCCATCCCGGAAATTGGCTGGCCCGCGATGACCATGCGTTTTACTTTTATGCAGGCCGACGCGAGTATTACTGCCTTAACAGTCGGCAGCCACGTGAATTTCTCGTTTGTTCAGCAGGGCAATCTCTCTGTACTCAAGAGCATTAAATAGCGAGAAACGGCATGGCTTCTTTAAACATAAAATATGCCGCCACGATTATCACCAGCCTTATTGCGGGAGGGCTGATAGCCGTGACGGCATGGCAGACAATGCACTCATCGGCTACGCCAGAAAATAGCACATCTGAAAGAAAGGTGCTTTTCTGGTATGACCCGATGAAGCCCGACGTTAAATTCGATAAGCCCGGTAAATCACCGTTTATGGATATGGATCTGGTGCCGAAGTATGCCGATGAGAATGATAAAAGCAGTGCCGGGATCCGTATTGATCCGACCCAGGTCCAGAACCTGGGATTAAAAACGCAAAAGGTCATGCGCGGAACGCTGAATTATGTCCAGACGATCCCGGCGAACGTCAGCTATAACGACTATCAGTTTGTCATTGTGCAGGCGCGCGCGGAAGGGTTCGTTGAGAAAGTGTATCCGCTGACCCTCGGCGACAAGGTGAAAAAAGGCACGCCGCTGATTGATCTTACCATCCCGGACTGGGTCGAGGCTCAGAGCGAGTTTCTGCTACTCTCTGGCACCGGCGGTACGCCCACGCAGATAAACGGGGTACTGGAACGGCTCAGGCTGGCCGGTATGCCGGATGAGGATATTCAGCGACTGCGTGCGACCCGCACTATCCAGACCCGATTTACCATCAGGGCGCCGATCGACGGGGTTATTACCGCCTTTGACCTGCGCACCGGCATGAATATTTCGAAAGATAAGGTGGTGGCGCAAATTCAGGGGATGGATCCGGTCTGGATCAGCGCGGCGGTTCCTGAATCCATTGCTTACCTGCTGAAAGACACCTCGCAGTTTGCCGTTTCGGTACCGGCCTGGCCGGATACCGCCTTCCCGGTTGAAAAATGGAATCTTCTGCCGAGCGTGGACCAAACCACCCGTACGCTGCAGGTGCGCCTGCAGGTCTCAAACAAAGATGAACTGCTGAAGCCGGGTATGAATGCGTACCTGACGCTGAATACCCAAAGTCAGGAGATGCTGCTGATCCCGTCTCAGGCCGTTATTGATACCGGCAAAGAACAGCGCGTCATTACCGTTGATGCAGAGGGGCGCTTTGTGCCGAAACCGATCCACGTTCTGCATGAATCTCAGCAACAGTCCGCTATCGGTTCTGGCCTTAAAGAAGGGGAGTCAGTGGTGGTCAGCGGTCTGTTCCTGATTGACTCGGAGGCCAATATTACCGGCGCGCTGGAGCGCATGCGTCACGCTGAATCCGCTGCCGACGCGCATTCAGGCCATTAAGGAGACGATGATGATTGAATGGATTATCCGGCGGTCTGTCGCCAACCGTTTCCTGGTCATGATGGGCACACTGTTTCTCAGCGTCTGGGGAACATGGACTATCATCAACACGCCTGTCGATGCCTTGCCCGATCTGTCTGATGTTCAGGTGATTATCAAAACGAGCTACCCCGGCCAGGCCCCGCAGATTGTGGAAAACCAGGTGACCTATCCGCTCACCACCACCATGCTGTCGGTTCCCGGCGCAAAGACCGTACGCGGCTTTTCTCAGTTTGGTGATTCGTATGTGTATGTCATCTTTGAAGACGGGACCGATCTGTACTGGGCCCGTTCTCGCGTGCTGGAGTACCTGAACCAGGTTCAGGGCAAACTGCCCGCTGGCGTGAGCTCTGAAATCGGCCCGGATGCCACGGGCGTGGGCTGGATCTTTGAATATGCGCTGGTGGATCGCAGTGGAAAGCACGATCTCGCCGAGTTGCGCTCACTGCAGGACTGGTTCCTGAAATTTGAGCTGAAAACCATCCCGAACGTTGCCGAGGTGGCATCGGTGGGCGGCGTGGTGAAGCAGTATCAGATCCAGGTCAACCCGCTTAAACTTGCCCAGTACGGCATCAGCCTGCCGGAAGTTAAGCAGGCCCTTGAGTCGTCCAACCAGGAGGCTGGTGGGTCGTCAGTTGAAATGGCGGAAGCGGAGTATATGGTCCGCGCCAGCGGCTATCTGCAGACGATGGAGGACTTCAATAACATCGTCCTGAAAACCCGCGAAAACGGCGTACCGGTTTACCTGCGCGACGTTGCCCGCGTACAAACAGGGCCGGAAATGCGCCGCGGCATTGCCGAGCTTAACGGGCAGGGAGAAGTGGCGGGTGGGGTGGTGATCCTGCGTTCTGGCAAAAACGCGCGTGAGGTCATTTCGGCGGTAAAAGACAAACTGGAGACGCTGAAGGCCAGCCTGCCGGAAGGCGTTGAGATTGTGACGACTTACGATCGCAGCCAGCTCATCGACCGGGCCATTGATAACCTGAGCGGCAAGCTTCTCGAAGAGTTTATTGTGGTGGCCATCGTCTGCGCGCTGTTCCTCTGGCACGTCCGTTCCGCGCTGGTGGCGATTATCTCTCTGCCGCTTGGCCTGTGTATCGCCTTTATCGTCATGCGCTTCCAGGGGCTGAATGCCAATATTATGTCCCTGGGCGGTATTGCCATTGCCGTGGGGGCGATGGTGGACGCCGCCATCGTGATGATTGAAAACGCGCATAAACGGCTGGAAGAGTGGGATCATCAGCATCCCGGTGAAGATATTGACAACGCCACGCGCTGGAAAGTGATCACCAACGCCTCCGTGGAAGTGGGGCCCGCGCTGTTTATCAGCCTGCTGATTATCACCCTGTCGTTCATTCCCATTTTTACCCTTGAGGGGCAGGAAGGGCGATTGTTTGGTCCACTGGCCTTCACAAAAACCTACGCCATGGCGGGGGCGGCCGCGCTGGCTATTATCGTCATTCCGATTCTGATGGGGTTCTGGATCCGGGGTAAAATCCCCGCAGAGAACAGTAACCCGCTGAACCGGCTGCTGATTAACGCCTATCATCCGCTGCTGCTTAAGGTACTCCAGTGGCCAAAAACAACCCTGCTGGTTGCGGCCTTGTCCATCTTCACGGTTATCTGGCCGCTGAGCCAGGTGGGCGGTGAGTTTCTGCCGAAGATCAACGAAGGTGATCTGCTGTATATGCCGTCGACGTTGCCCGGCGTCTCTCCGGCAGAAGCGGCGGCGCTCCTGCAGACCACGGACAAACTGATCAAAACCGTGCCTGAGGTGGCGTCCGTTTTTGGCAAGACCGGAAAAGCAGAAACGGCAACGGACTCCGCGCCGCTCGAAATGGTGGAAACCACTATCCAGCTAAAACCTGAAGATCAGTGGCGGCCCGGCATGACGATTGACAAAATTGTTGAGGAGCTCGACCGGACCGTTCGTTTGCCCGGTCTGGCTAACCTCTGGGTTCCGCCTATTCGCAACCGCATTGATATGCTCTCGACCGGGATCAAAAGCCCGATTGGTATCAAGGTGTCAGGAACCGTGCTGTCGGATATCGACGCCACAGCGCAGAGCATTGAAGCCGTCGCCAGAACGGTGCCGGGGGTGGTGTCTGCCCTGGCAGAGCGTCTGGAAGGCGGGCGCTATATTGATATCGATATTAACCGGGAAAAAGCCTCCCGCTACGGGATGACGGTGGGCGATGTGCAGCTATTTGTTTCATCGGCCATTGGCGGTGCGACGGTAGGGGAAACGGTGGAAGGCGTTGCCCGGTATCCAATTAATATTCGCTATCCTCAGGACTACCGGAACAGCCCGGGCGCGTTGAGGCAGATGCCGATCCTGACGCCAATGAAACAGCAGATTACGCTGGGTGATGTTGCAGAGATTAACGTCGTTTCAGGCCCAACGATGCTGAAAACGGAAAATGCCCGCCCTGCGAGCTGGATCTATATCGATGCCCGCGGCAGGGATATGGTGTCCGTGGTGAACGACATTAAGACCGCCATCGGTCAGAACGTAAAACTGAGGCCGGGGACCAGCGTCTCCTTCTCCGGACAGTTTGAACTGCTTGAGCATGCCAATAAGAAGCTGAAGCTGATGGTGCCGATGACGGTGATGATCATCTTCATTCTGCTCTATCTGGCGTTCCGTCGCGTGGATGAGGCGTTGCTGATCCTGATGAGTCTGCCGTTCGCCCTGGTCGGCGGGATATGGTTCCTGTACTGGCAGGGCTTCCATATGTCTGTCGCAACCGGCACCGGGTTTATCGCCCTGGCCGGGGTGGCGGCAGAGTTTGGGGTGGTCATGCTGATGTATTTGCGTCATGCCGTTGAAGCGCATCCGGCGTTGGCACAGCGTGAGACATTTACGGAGCAGGGGCTTGATGACGCCCTTTACCATGGCGCCGTGCTGCGCGTGCGGCCAAAGGCGATGACCGTCGCGGTGATCATTGCGGGCCTGCTGCCCATTCTCTGGGGGAGCGGTGCAGGATCAGAAGTCATGAGCCGGATTGCGGCGCCGATGATTGGCGGGATGATTACGGCGCCGCTGCTATCGCTGTTTATTATTCCAGCGGCGTACAAGCTAATCTGGCTACGCCGGCAGAAAATACCGGCGGCGGTTCGTGAAGATGACAGAGGGGTCAATACCTGATAAATTAGCTATTCAATAAGCTATTCATAAAGTGATTCAAAGCCATGATAAATCGATCCGAAACGCTACGACAACTGCTGAGGCAAGGCCCCATATCAGTAAGACAACTTACTGATATTATGGGCATTAGTCAGCCAACCGTTTCGCGATCGATGAAAGCGCTTGGCGATGAGGTTGTTCGTATTGGCTCAGGTCCATCTATTCATTATATGCTGCGTGATACGCATCGCGGGTTCAGTTCGGCTCCCGTTTACCGCATAACGGAAGAGGGTACGGTAAAACCGCTGGGTAAACTCGTTCCGGTTTATCCTGACGGCTTTGTGATGGAGCAGACGGACAATATATGCCTCCATAGCGATGGATTGCCGTGGTGGTTGTTTGACATGCGACCTCAGGGATACCTTGGCCGGGCGTATGCATCCCGATTTTCACCCGAGCTGGGCCTGTCGCCGAATCCAGAGAACTGGAGTGACACTGACGTTATCCGGGCTTTGCTGGCTCACGGGCACGATGCGGTGGGGAACCTGTTAATTGGAGAACAGGCGCGGAATCATTTTGTCGAGATGCCGTTGCCTGTTGCCGTGGACCGGGCAACCGCTTATCCGTCACTGGCGCTGGCCGTGAGCGCCGGCGATGTACCGGGCTCCTCTGCAGGCGGCGAGCAGCCAAAATTCTGCACTTACACAGAGCGTGGCCATGTCATTGTGAAATTCACGGCGCCGGACGATAACCCTGTAAGCGAACGCTGGCGAGACCTGCTGCTGGCGGAACATCTGGCGTTAAGGGTGCTTGGCGTCGAAACAGCAGTGTTTGATTTTGGCGGACAGCGCTTCCTTGAGATCCCGCGGTTCGATCGTACGGGACCACTTGGTCGTAAAGGGCTCTTTTCTTTACGTGCGCTTGAGGCGGAGTTTGTCGGCCGGGCAAGAGAAACCTGGCCGGTACTGGTGAACGAGCTGGCAAAGCAGGGCTGTGTTCACCCGGACGCGGTCGCCAGTACGGCAAGGCTTTGGGCGTTTGGCACGCTGATCGGCAATACCGACATGCACCACGGTAATTTGTCGTTTATCAGTTCCCATGGACGACCTTACGATCTTGCGCCAGCCTATGACATGCTACCCATGGGCTTCGCACCGAAATCAGGAGGCGCACTGGTGAATACGCTGCGTCCGGTTACGCTTATCGACGCGGTCGCAGGAGAAATCTGGCATGAAGCGCTGGAGCTGGCTGAGCGTTTTTATGCTCTGGCCAGTGATTGCCGCCGTTTCTCTGCCAGTTTCTCGCCATGTCTTGCGGCGTTGCGCAGCCATCTGGACGAGGCGAGGTCAAGGATATCGCGTCTGGGATAATGGGGGCGGGATGGTTACGAGGGGCAGGCTTAGCGTGGCATATGTGCATCGCGTGTCTGCCTGATCTGCTTGCGCCAGGCGCGATTATGCAGAGTAAATAGCAGCATCTTATAAAAGGCTGTGGAGAGGATAGCGCTACCACTAAGCAATAACATGACGATACTCACCAGTGCCGCAGTCAGACTGACGCCTGGAAAAGGGCTACCGCTCATCGCGGCCAGCAGATAGGCTGCCGTTAATACCAGGCTTATCACCGCCAGCGCAAGGTGTATCCGTACGGCGCGCATGCTGCCTTTGCCAATCATGAACATCGTCACGCCGTTGATGCCAGCGAAAAGCAGGGCGACCAGCACAACCCACACGAATACGCGTTCAGCTGGCTGGCCGAGTGCGGCGAGTACGCCATAACCCAACCACAGCTGCGGAATGGCGAAACTAATAATCACCCCGAGCGTACTGATTGCTGCCGGAATACCCATGGTATGTAATCCCACAGGATTACCCATCTGTTCGGCCAACTGCGTCTTGAGCTGCTGCAGTTGCGTCGGGGAGGCATTGCTCATGCTGTCGGCCAGCGCGTTACAGTGTTTCAGGCGAAGGGATAAAATTTTAATCATTTGATTATACGGCTTTTAAAAGAGTGAAGGCCCTGATTGATTTTATGATATCCGCTACGGGGCGATAAAGACGATAATGCATCGTCCCGCATGGAAGCGCTATTTTCACATACTTCATTCAGTGTTCCTTCTTTTATTGCCAGCAATTCTGTATACGACAGGGTATTGCACTGACATGAAGGGAATCAGCATGCGCCATCGAATGGTGTTGTGAGCTGTTCGTTCTAATTTTGTGATGTGCGTCAGGTTTTAGTGTTCAGTAATATTACCTTTTACTCGATGATCGATTGTTTAGCACCTCTCCGACAACCGGAGCAGCAGTAAATGCGTTTGGCCAGCCAGCGTAGAACGCGGCCTGGGTAACAATCTCACCAGCTTCCTCAACAGAAAGTCCATTATCCATTGCTCTATTGAGGTGATAGCCAATCTGCGCGCTCTGTCCGGATGCGATTAAGGCGCTGACCGTAATCAGGCTTCTGTCGCGGGGTTTCAGCGCGGGTCTTTGCCAGAGATCCAGGAACAGTGGATCTGCAGTGAATTTAACCAGGCCCGGAGATATTGGGCCAACATTTTTTTCCACTGTCTCTGAACGCTGCTTTTCTGCTTCCTGATTGAGAGGAAGCAGGTCCGGAGAAGCTTCAGGAAGTGCATCTGCCGTGACGCCACGAGTTTCAAATACTGCTTTGGTCACGCTGACGGCTGACATTGCATTTGGCCAACCTGAGTAGAACGCCAGATGGGTAATGATTTCTGACAATTCCGCTGGCGTAACGCCATTATCAAGGGCAATGTCTATATAGTGCTTAAGGTCGCCAGGCTGGTTTCTGGCAATTAGCATGGAGACGGTCACCATACTACGATCCCTGGGCGAGAGGGCATCGCGTGTCCACAGATCTTCAGTAATAGCTTCTCGACCAAAGCGCGCAAGAGCCGGTGAGACAGAACGAATATCAGCTTCAGAAATCGCTGAAGGTTCAATTTTCATCATAGCTTTACCTCTTGTTTCCTCAGCATTAGCAAAATCAGAAATAACAAGCGACATGGCCGCCGCTGCAATTACGCTTTTCATGTCATCCTCACTGGTCAACGGTGCGGATCCTGTTTGATTCCGCCTTTGTTACGAAGAAATACCGGTTTTACCGGGATAGCGTCCTTACTGACGCTCATATGCGCCGTTTGCCTGAGATAGTCACGGAAGTGTGGCGTTTGTCGGTGCAGTTGATACGCTTCCTCACTGGCGTAAATCTCATAGAAATACCAGAGGTTCGGAGTCTGTGAGTCTGTAGCGGCATACATGGCTAACACGCCTTTCTCTACTTTGAGCGACTCAGCCATTTCAGGCATGACGATGTTTTTAAATTCGGTCTGTAATTCAGGCTTTACCTCGACGATCACCAGATTATTAATGGTTCGCTCATTCGGTATGATGTGTTTGTCCCCCAGAAATTGGGGCTCCAGAGTGATTTTATTTTTCCGAACGATAATGTCAGGTGCCCGGGCAGCGAATGCTTTGTATGGTTCGGCATTCAGATGTTTGCGGTAAGCACTCTCGTTTTCATAGAGTTCGACCATGAATGCCTGACGTGGATTGTCGCTGCGGAGCAGGGCGTACATCGCCAGCGTACCTGCTTCATGATCAACCGAAGCGGAAATCGTCTGTCTGGCTACGTCTGCAAAATCTTTGTCCCGATCGTGCCTGACGCCAAGCTCAAAGATATTCATCACTACCTTATCCGGCGCGTCCAGTTTTGTTGCAAAGACAGGGCTGCTTATTAGCATCCAAATTAAAAGCATAAGAGTCTTTTTCACGATGATCCTTTTACTGAAATGGCTGTTTAAGACGTTCTATAAGTTGGTGTTGGTAAGAAGGTAACCGAACGCTGCTGGCGCTCTCAAAGACAAGGGGAGGAAGCCACGTCATACCTGCGTGCAGGGCGCTTGCCTTCATCGGTAAAAACACATCCGCGAACGATACCCCGATCCTGCCGTCCGGCCCGTAAGTAGAGCGTCCCCCCGCAGCCGTACTGACTACAAGCATCTCCTTTCCCTGCCACAAACCGGGTCCGACACTCCCCCAGGTTTCATTCAGCCAGGCCTTCATCATTGGTGTAATGTTGAACCAGTGTGTAGGGAAGATAAAAACGACACGACTGTGTTCACGCATCATTTTTCGCTCCGCGTCGCCATTAATCCGACGTGTGTCATAGCCATACAAAGTCTCAAGGTTGCGAACCGTAACGCCTTCCAGACTCTCAGCGGCTTCCTGCAACCCTTTTGTCAGAACTGAGCGTTCCGGATAAGGGTGAGAGACGATAACGAGCGTTTTAATGTCGGTCTTTTCACGGCTATGAGCATGACTAACGGGCATGAGGAAGATAAAGGCAAACAAAAACAATGCTGCTGCTCTGCGCTGAAGTAACACCATCATAAACCTCCTTTGTCTTAACAGGATTGTAAAACGCTATGGTGTAACAGGAGCCAGTTCTGGCAATCCTTCTACGATATAGGTTCGCGAATTGCCGGCACGGTGTCGGATAGGAATGATCTTCTGGTACGCGGCCGAGCTATACCAGTCCTGGGCATTTTTGAGACTCTCAAACTTGATTACAACCAGTCTGCCCTGTGCTCCAAACCCTTCTTTAACATCGGGTTCACCTCCTCTGACGATAAAGCGTCCACCAAAAGGTCTGAAGGTGGATTCAACCTGAGCGCTGTACGGTTTGATAGCGTCAAGATCGGTCGCCTGAAACTCTGCGATGTAATAAGCAGGCGTTGCTGCCAGGGCTGACGCGAGCCCGGAGAGGGTGAAAAGAGTGGCTACCACTGTTTTAAAAATCATCCTTCCTCCTCATAAGCTTTCATGAAAGTGAATAAGGGCTACCGCGTCCAGACCTGCCTGGCGTCTTTCGTTTGCGGCGTGTTTTGCGCCATGATCCCCGTCAGAACGTGCGGCTGGTAGGTTTCTTCCAGAAACCGGATTTCCTCCGGGCTCAGTTGAAGATTTACGGCGTTTACCGCGCCATCGACGTGATCTTTTTTTGTGGCCCCTACGACAGGTGACGTGACTTTTGTCAGCAGCCAGGCGAGTGAGATTTCCGTCATGGACACCTGATGTCGTTCAGCAAGTTCGGCGACACGCTCAATAATGAGCCGATCCTGTTCAGCCGTGCTGTCATATTTCCCGCGCGCATAATCATCCTCCGTGGCTCGCCGCGTGTGGCCTTCTTTCCGGGAGAGACGACCGCTGGCCAGCGCGCTATAGGGGGTCATGGCGATATCATCTTCAGCGCACAGACCGAAGAGCTCTCGTTCATCTTCACGCATAATCAGGTTGTAGTGGCTTTGCACGGAAACAAAGGGCGTCAGCCCTTCGCGTTCGGCAAGGGCGTTCGCTTTCGCAAGCTGCCAGGCATAGCAATTGGAAATACCAATAGCGCGCACTTTGCCCGCAGTAACGGCGGCATGAAGCGCTTCAAGCACCTCAATAACTTGCGTGTTGTAATCCCAGATGTGGTAGATGTAGAGGTCGATGTAGTCCATCCCCAGATTCTGCAGGCTCTGGTCGAGCGATCGGGCTATTGCCTCTTTTCCGCCGATCCCAGCGGCAATTTGTGCGGCGGTTCGTGGCAGAAACTTGGTGGCCAGCACCACGTCCTCGCGTTTTGCCATCTCCCGCAGCGCCCGGCCAACGTATCGCTCGCTGGAGCCGTTCTGATAGGCGATAGCGGTATCGTAAAAATTGATACCCTTTTCGAGACCGTAGCGGATGATGTCCCGGCTTGCTGTTTCGTCCAGCGTCCAGCGATGCTGGCCCGTTAACGGGTCGCCAAATCCCATACATCCCATACAGATGCGGGAGACCAGTAAGTCACTTTTACCGAGCCGGGTATACTGCATCTTTATTCTCCCTCTGGATTATTCACGACGGAATTGAGCAGATCGACAAGCCTTGAAGCGTGTTCCCGGGCAAACGTTTTTTGCTGCGCGATTTTGTCGGCATCCCGGTCGGCATAGCTGATACCGCAGGTATAAACCGGCGCCAGCAGCTCAAGATTGCACAGTTTTGCTGTGGTCTCGAACGGAATTAGATACTCTTCAATGGCATGGCCAAAGAAACCGTCAGCGGTATAGAGCGCCTGTGGCGCCCCTGTAGTGAAGGAGAGGAGCAGCTTTTTACCGCCCAGTTTCGCCGTTGAGCCATGCGCGAAGCCGTGGACAAAGACCTCGTCCAGCCATTGTTTCATTAACCCGGGCAGCCCATACCAGGAAAAAGGAAACTGCCAGACAATCACATCGGCCCTGAGCAGGCTTTCCTGCTCCGCAGCGATATTGAATTTGCCGTCCGGATAGAGCCAGTCCAGACGACGAATTTCAGCATCGGGAAGGGCGGTCGCCACTTCATCAAGGATCGTGGCATTGGCGACGGAATGGGTAAGCTCAGGATGGCCTGAAACAATAAGGATATTTTTCATTTCAATGAGTTAAATATATTTGGTGAATGTTTAACCCAGTATAGAGTGACACCATTATTTTTTTTAGAGCAGTAAAGACTCATTCACTTTTAGACAAAAACTAATAATGGTCAACTGTTCTCATTGTACCGGTCATCACGAACCCGTGAACTACGCCGTGATGCCCAGTAAACGTTCTGCATTGCGAAATGCGATGGCCTCTTTTTCAGCCTTGTTGACGGGCAGACTGTCTATAAAGGTTTTTACACCGTCCAGGGTCTGATAGGGATAATCGACGGAGAACAGGATCCTTTCTGCCCCCATTAACTCGTAGATAAACTTGAAGTGCGGCAGTGTCAGCATACCTGACGGGGTAACGTAAACGTGTTCCTGGAAGGTTCTCGTTAGCGTGCGTGACAGACCCGTTGCAGCCAGTGGTAGGCTGTCATCAAGACGCTGGAGCCAGAAGGGTAACATCTCCCCCCAGTGGCCACTGATTACCTGCAGGTGGGGATATTTATCAAATGCGCCCGATAACATCAGCCGCAACAAATGGATCCCCGCTTCGTGATGCCAGCCCCAGCCAAACATAGAAAGCCTGGCGTTGACCTCTGCGCTGAAGCCCGTGAAGTAGGCCTGCTGTACGCTTTTAAGCGGTAATCCGGGATGAAGATAGAGTGGCACATTCAGTTTATTAAAGCGGGAAAGCAGGGAGTCATAGTCAGGATGATCGAGAAAGCATGAAGAGGGTCTGCCATTCAGCAGTGCTCCTTTAAATCCTAGTTTTTCAACTGCGCGGACAAGCTCATTTTCAGCATCTTTCGGCTGCGCCCAGGGAAGTGTGGCAAATGCCGCGAAGCGACCCGGGTGATTTCTTACCGCCCCGGCAAGGCGGTCGTTTGCCGCCGTATTTAATGTTACCGCTTTATCACCGGGAGCCAGCTGGGGGAACCCGCCCACAGAGAGGATCTGCAGGGTAATTCCAGCCTCATCCATATCCCTGAGGCGGCGGCTTCCCAAATCAGCGCCTTTCGCGTTTATCAGCGCATTCTTTTCTATCTGCGGCCGGCTTCGGTCAGGATTATGACCATCAGCGACGGTTTTCCCCCAGTCGCCAAGGAAAGGTGCCTGCTCAAGCGCAACAGGCATACACGCTCGCCCTAACTCGCTGTCGAGATAATGTTCTTCGAGGCAAATGATTTTCATATTCTCACCATTCATACAAAGCAGTAAAAGTGATACAGATTAGAATCACCCGGAACAGCCCGTTCGTGTGTGTCATTCATGACAGTCTGTTCCGGACGGGCTTTACACCATCGGTTTTTCCCAGGCGCCTCGTGTATCCACTCTGGTCTCTGCGGCGAGTTGTGCCAGCAGGATGATTTCCTCATCGCGTAACTGGATGTCTGAAGCGCAGGCGGCGTCCAGAACGTGATGGACTTTAGTCGCACCAACGAGGGGAAGGGTACCTTTCGCAATAGCCCATGCGATGGCTATCTGTGCCACGCTGGCATTCCTTTCGGCTCCCATTTTTTTCATGGCGGCGGTTAGTCTTTCTATCTGCGGCAGTACTGCGTTATAACTTTCGGCCCGGCCACTCCCGGCAGGCATGGGATGATTTGAATCATAACGACCACTGAGCGCGCCTTGCTCCAGGACCATGTAAGCAAAGAACGTGATGTTATTTTGTCGGCAATAATCAAGGATCCCGGCCTCTTCAGAAGCGCGATAGAGCAGGCTGTAGTGATTTTGTACTGCACTGAGGGAATAACCGGAAACGTTAAGGATTTCATTGGCGCGTCTGATTTGTGCCAGATTGTGGTTGGAAACACCTACGCGTTTTACCTTACCGCTTTGTAAAAGTGGGATCAGTCCTGGCGTCCATTTTTCGACGTCGAGGGGATTATGGATCCAGTAGATATCAATCGCGTCCACGCCCAGGCGTCCGAGGCTGGCCTCAAGCATATCGCTGACAGGCTGTGCAGACTGCTCGTTCGCAATCTGCGGCGTGAATTTGGTGGATAAAATCATATCCTCGCGGGGGAACTGACGGACTAATGTTCCCAGCGCTGCCTCGGAACTCCCCATGCCATATACTGCTGCGGTATCCCAGAGGTTGAGACCCTTACTCATGGCCGTGGTGAACACGTCTGCCATCTGAGTATCAGAAAGATGATTGCCGAAGACGGTGTCGCCACCGGCGAAGCCTGTGCCCCAGGACCATGTGCCGAGCGCGACTGGAGGAAGAGTTTTCATATTCAGCTCCTGAAAAAAGGCCGGAACGTTGCTGACGTAAACCGGCCAAAGAGGGTGAGTAACGATGAAAGACAGATGAATGAATTAAGTTGGCTGGCGGAGGGCATTTAACAGCGCCACACCGACACCGTGCGCTGAAGCGGGATTCTGCCCCGTGATAAGGCGTCCGTCGGTAACCACGTTTTCAGACCAGTTCGGGGCTTCATGATGAAGCGCGCCATGCTCGCGGAGTGCAGTCTCAAGCAGGTAGGGAACCACATCTGTGGTGTGAACTTCTTCCTCTTCCTTGTTGGTAAAGGCCGCCACGTTTTTGCCTTTCACCAGGTATTCGCCGCTGCTGAGCTTTGCGTCAACCAGTGCCGCAGGTCCGTGGCAGACGGCTGAGACAATCCCATCACTTTCATATACTTCGCGGATAATACGCTGGGCATCCTGGCTATCACGGAAATCCCACATGGTTCCATGGCCGCCCGCAAAGAAAACGGCGCTGTAATCGGTACCGTTCAGCTCGGATAACGCTGGAGTTGTTGCCAGGCGCTGCTGAAAATCGGTTTCGTTCCAGTACCAGGCGTTGACAGGATCGCTGAGGTCAAATCCATCCACCGGCGGCTGTCCCCCGCGAATGCTGGCGATCATCGTTTTTAGTCCGGCATCTTCCAGTACTTTCAGCGGATGCGTCAGCTCGGCCAGGAAAAAACCGGTTGGTACACCGGATGCGCCTTTAATCGGATGACTGGAAACGACACACAGCACGGGTTTATCTGCAGGTTTCATATCGGGCCTCACTATTTATTTTTAAATTCAGCGGCAAAGAGATTTTCCCAGTTAATAAAGGAGCCAAGCGGAATGCACTCAAAGCTTAATAAGCCAGCTTTTGCCAGCGGGAATTCGGCCATTACGTTCATCGCTTCATCGACAGAGTCACATTCAAGAAAAATAGCGACGCCAGGTCTGTCCTGACGGAAGTAGATGTCGCGGATGAAGCCGGATTTATACAATCCCCAGGCGTGCAGCGCTTCAGCGTTAAGGTGTGGAGCATATTTTTCCAGCGATGCTCCAGGTGCGGGGATATCCAGACATAAAATTCGCATCATAGTCTCCTGAACTCAGGTCGTTGTAGAAAGAGATAAAATTATAAGAGGCGAATTTCACGAAGATTAGAGGAGAATTGACTTAAGCATCTTTAGACTGTACTTAATAATCAGGCGGAGATTGCTTTAGGAACATATTATGAATAACGCCCTGTATAACCAGATACGGATCTTTCAGAGCATTGCACGTGAGGGCAATATTTCGGCAGCCGCAAGAAAACTGGAAATTACGCCTCCCTCCGTCAGCAATGCGCTTAAGCTGCTGGAAGATCATATTGGCCATCCGCTTTTTGTGCGTACGACCCGCCGTATTGAGCTGACGGAAACTGGGCAGCTGTTGCTGGAACAGACCGCTGCGGCGGTGGAGTCGCTGGAAAATTCGCTTGAAAGCATTCGCGACCAGAATCAGGAGCCCTCTGGTATCGTGCGAATCACGCTCTCGCGTTTTGCCTATCTGTTAATTCTTAAGCCTGCAATGGCGAAATTCTGTCAGCAATATCCGGGTATACAGCTTGAAATTTCGGTTTACGACGGTACCGTGAATGTTATCGAAGAGCGTTTTGATCTTGGGATCCGTTTTGGCGATATCCTCGAAGGTGGGGTGGTGGCGCGGCCGTTAATGAAACCCTTTCGTGAAGGGTTATATGCATCCTCAGCTTATATCAGCGAGCATGGAATGCCCGAGGTGCCGGCTGACCTCAGTCAACACAAGCTGATTGGCTACCGTTTTATTACTAACAACCGCATCCTTCCGTTGATTCTGAACGATCGCGGAGAGCAGTTGACGGTTGAGATGCCCGGGCAGTTAATCAGCAACGATATTGACGTTATGGCAGACGGGATCCGTAACGGCCTGGGAATCGGACGTTTGTTTGAACCCATCTTGCAGTTACAGCCGGACAGGGAGCGCTTTATACCCGTGATGGAGAGCTACTGGAAAACCTACCCGCCAGTGTATATCTATTACCCCAAAAACGCGGGTAAAACGAAAAGAGTGAAGGCCCTGATTGATTTTCTGATATCCGCTACTGGACGATAAAGACGATAACGCCTCGTTCAGTATGGAGGCGCTATTTCACAACCCTAGCGGCCGGGCCTCCTGTATGAACTCAATCAGAAGGCGAAGCCCGGTCGGTAGTTGCCGGCGGCTTGAATAATAGATATGAAAACCTTCCTCCAGCGGGCACCACTCCGTAAGCACCAGGCGGAGCCGTCCATCCTTCACATAGGGTGCAACAAGAGGCTCCGGAAAATACATCAGGCCGGCTCCGCCTAATACGGCCACAAGGCCCGTTTCAGCCTGATTGACCGTCACAGAGCCTGGCACAGTGATTTGGTACGTTTCGCCGTCTCGCTCAAGTTCCCAGCGATAAATCCGATCGTCGCCGAGACGATTGCTTATACAGCGATGGTGTAATAAATCATCAGGATGTTCAGGCGTTCCGTAGCGTTCAAGATAGTCGGGGGATGCTGCGATAACCCAGCGAATATCGGCAGATAAACGCCGGGCAACCATGTCTTCCGGGACGGTGCCACCATAGCGGATACCGGCATCGAAGCCCGCATCAGTGACGTCAACCATACGGTTGCTGGCCACAATATCGATTTCAATATCGGGATAGCGATCCATAAATGCGGGCATAACCGGCGCAAGCAAAAGATTGGCCGCTTCAACGGCAGCATTGATGCGGATACGTCCGCCAGGGGTATTACGATATTTATTAAGCGATTCAAGCGCGCCTTCTATCGTGTCGAAAGGTTGAAGGACAGACTGAACCAGTTCTTCACCTGCAGCCGTAGGTGTAACGCTCTTGGTCGTGCGATTAAGGAGGCGAACCCCGAGCCGGGTTTCCAGTCCCTTCAGGGCATGACTAAGCGCTGATGCACTGACACCTAATTCAATCGCCGCACGGCTGAAACTGCGATGACGTGCAATAGCCATGAAATAAATGAGATCGGCGACATCAGCTCTGCTTATTTGCATACAGAATCGTTTTCCTTGTGCGTTAAGGCCCGAATGCGTTGATACGGAAATGATATACACCATAGACCGACCAGGGCTAATCCGTTGCTGAATTTTTTTCACAAGTCCATTCACTCATCGCCTCTCACTGAACACGTTGTGCTTCGTTATTCTTGAAAATTATGCGCTCTGGCCGTCGGTCAGGGCGGAACATTCACCTAACGGAGCCGTGTATGAACTATACGCATCTTGGCCGCACCGGCCTGAAAGTCAGCCGCCTTTGTCTCGGAACCATGAATTTTGGTGACGTCACCGACGAGAAAACCAGCGCCCGCATTCTGGATGAAGCGCTTGAGGCGGGTATAAATTTCATTGATACAGCAGACGTGTATGGCACTGAACAATCACCCGATATCCAGCAAGGCTCGGGGCTGTCCGAAGAGATTATTGGTCGCTGGCTCCAGCAGGGTGGCCGGCGAGACAGTATCGTTCTGGCGACGAAAGTCTATCAGCCAATGGGGCCAGGTCCGAATGATCGCCGTCTTTCTGCTTACCATATTCGCAAGGCCTGCGAGGACAGTTTGCGACGGCTTAAGACCGACCATATTGACGTCTATCAGATGCATCACATCGATCGCTATACGCCATGGGAAGAGATCTGGCAGGCCATGGAACTCCTTGTTCAGCAGGGAAAAGTACTTTATATCGGTAGCAGCAATTTCGCGGGCTGGGACATTGCGACTGCGCAGTCAGTTGCTACGGCCCGTCATTCCCTTGGCCTGGTTGCTGAGCAAAGTCTCTACAATCTGACTGCCCGAACTGTTGAGCTGGAGGTCATTCCCGCATGCCGTCATTTTGGCCTGGGACTGATTCCCTGGAGCCCACTTGCCGGAGGGTTGCTTGGCGGCGTACTGAAAAAGATGGCAAGCGGGCGCCGTGCGAGGCCCGCGTTTGCCCGTTTAATCGAACAGTATCGTCCACAGCTGGAAGCCTACGAAGCATTATGTGAGGACCTCGGCGAAACCCCTTCCGATGTGGCGCTTGCGTGGCTCCTGCAGAATCCTGTCGTTACTGCTCCACTTATCGGGCCTCGTACGGTCGAACAACTCCATCAGGCGCTTCACGCAACGACAATCACGCTATCAGACGACACCATGAGCTGTCTCGACGAAATCTGGCCCGGACCCGGGGGAGAAGCGCCCCAGGCTTATGCCTGGTAATCACCAAATTAATAAATCCTTTCTTCGCTTTAGGGAGTCCCAGTTTATGAGCAAGATGATGCATGACCAGCATTCTGCTTCTGTACCCGCTTCCCGGGATCGTCGCAATTTTCTGATCGCCGGCGCCGGTCTGGCATTGGCCGCTAGTACTCTTGGCAGTAGCGGAGCAGTGATGGCGAACCCGGCTGGTCAGGACACGTCGAACGCCCCTTCGGATGCTGTTCCCGTCCAGAAGGAGACCTTAACCACGCGTAAACTCGGCTCGCTGGAGGTATCCAGCATGGGACTCGGGTGTCTGCCTATGGTGGGGTATTACGGCGGTGGTCCGCGCGATCGTAAAGCCATGGTTTCGCTCATCCGGGCCGCCTTCGAACAAGGCATTACGTTCTTTGATACTGCCGAGGTGTATGGTCCCCATCTCAGTGAAGAATTTGTCGGGGAAGCACTGGCCCCCGTTCGCGATCGTGTGGTGATTGCCACTAAGTTCGGTTTCGGCGTGGAGGAGGGGAAGCCAACCTCCCTCAACAGCCATCCTGACCATATCCGCCACGCCGTAGAGGGTTCGCTAAAGCGTCTGAAAACGGACCACATCGATCTGCTTTATCAACATCGCCCCGATCCGAATGTGCCGATTGAGGATGTGGCGGAAACCGTGAAGGCGTTGATCCAGGAGGGTAAAGTGAAACACTGGGGATTGTCGGAAGCGAGTGCCAGGACAATCCGCCGCGCACATGCGGTACTCCCTGTGACTGCAGTACAGAGTGAGTATGCCATGTGGTGGCGTGAACCGGAGACACGGATATTTCCAACGCTCGAAGAGCTGGGTATCGGCTTTGTACCTTACTGCCCGACCGCCCGGAGTTTCCTTGCCGGGGCAGTCAATCCAAGCCAGCGGTTCGACAGCACCGATCGGCGGCATAACCTGCCACGCTTCCAGCCCGATGCACTGGCCAAAAACATGGTGCTGCTTGAATTCGCGCAGTCGTGGGCCCGTCGCAAAAACACCACTCCGGTTCAGTTCGCGCTGGCCTGGGTGATGGCGCAGCGGCCCTGGATTGTCCCTATCCCGGGTACGACGCAATATCCGCACCTAATAGAAAACAGCGGTGCACCGCAAGTCCGGTTGACGGACAGCGAGCTACGCGAAATCGATGCGGCGCTTGCCAAAATCCCATTGCAGGGCGGTCGCGCCGATCCGTTTACCGAAAGTCAGTTTGATAAAAATTAATACCTGCTGTCACAGGGAGACTGCAGGTAAAGTCTCCCTCAGTGCTATTGCCGGGGATAAACCACATGAATGGACTAAATCATAACGCGCTTACCCACAGTGCCGTCCCCATCCCGCCCTGCGAGCGTTCTCTTCAGACCGTGGAGGCCCAGCCGTACTTCAGCGTTTCAGAGGGGGCGCTTGTGCTCGAAGGGGCTGTGTTCGATCGGAACAATAACCTGCTGTTTGTTGATGTGGCGACGGGACGCGTGTTTAAGCTCACCCCGGAGCGGCAGCTTTCCATTGTACTTAAGGGGAATACATTCGGTGCTTCCGGCCTGGCGGTACACAAGGATGGACGGATCTTTATTGCGTCGGTGGGCGATATGCAGCGAGGTTCAGTCCGGGCTATCGAACCCGACGGCACCCGTGAGCAGATGGTTGTTGCTCCTGATGCTGGATTTCTTGTCAACGACCTGGTCTTTGATAATCAGGGCGGATTTTATTTTACTGACAGCCGGGGAAATTCAGCCGATCCACAGGGTGGGGTGTTCTACGTTAGTCCCAACGTCGGGTCAATTCATACCATCCTGCCTGGACTCGCGGTCGGGAACGGCATAGCGATTGACTCCGCCGGCTCTCAGATATGGGCCACAGAACACGCTAAAAACAGGCTTCATCGCGTAAGATTGTCAGACGCCACCACGATTGCCCCCTTTGGTTCGGTTGTTACCTATCAGTTCACCGGGCCGGCTCCAGATGGGGCCCGTGTCGACAGCGAAGGCAATGTATATGTGGCCATCTCAGGCCAGGGGCGCGTCATGGTCTTCAACCGCAACGGACTGCCGATTGGGCAAATTGTGCTGCCTGACCGCGACAAAGGTCGTAACCTTAAATCGACAAGCCTGGCGATCCGACCCGGACATCACGAGTTGTTCATTGTCACCAACAGCGGGAACGAACCTGGTGGAGCGATGATTTTTCGATCGGGCGCATTCGCGCCGGCACCGCTTCCCTTTTCACATCAGTGACCGGGCATGAGTGTCCTGGGGGACCCGGCAACGCCGGGCCAGGGAAGGGTGTTAACGGTTCTGTATTGCTGAAGGCGGCGTGAGCGAAGGGGGCGTATCCGGAAGCGGGGGAATGATCCCGTCGACGGGGTGCGGCAGATAGAGGGCCTCGAGTTCCGTGATTTCAGCATCGCTAAGTGAAAAGTCCAGCGCGCTGATAGCCGTGGAAAGATGTTCTGGTTTGGTCGCGCCAATGATCGGGGCTGTGATGACCGTTTTTGATAACAACCATGCAATTGCGACATGAGCTCTTGGCACATCGTGCTTTTCGGCAATTCTGGCAACAACATCAATAACGGGCTTATCCAGAAGGGCTGCGTTCTCGTACATTTTTAATGCAAAGGCATCGTTTTGCGTTCGTCGGGACGTGACACTCCAGTCGCGCGTGAGCCTGCCGCGTGCCAGCGGACTCCAGGGGATTACACCAACGCCCTGGTCTTCACACAGGGGCAGCATCTCGCGCTCTTCTTCCCGGTAAAGCAGGTTGTATTGCGGTTGCATCGTAATAAATCGGGTCCAGCCGTTACGCTCTGCAGTATGCTGCATTTTTGCAAAGCGCCAGGCTTCCATAGATGATGCGCCGATGTAACGTACTTTTCCTGATTTAACGAGGTCATGCAGAGCCTCCATGGTCTCTTCAACAGGCGTGGAGTGGTCAAAGCGGTGAATCTGAAAGAGATCCACATAATCCATACCTAAGCGCGTCAGACTATCGTCAATAGACTGAAAAATGGCCTTGCGGGAAAGAAACCCGGTATTGGGTGAGTTGCGCCACGGAAAGAAGGTCTTTGTCGCCACAACGATCTCGTCGCGTCTGGCCATTTCTCTTAGCGCTTTTCCTGTGATCTCTTCAGAATTTCCGCCCGAGTAGATATTCGCGGTATCAAAAAAATTAATGCCCGCTTCAAGCGCCTGACGGATGAGCGGACGTGACGCCTTTTCATCCAGGGACCAGGGTTGAGGCAGGCGTTCAGGTTCACCATAGCTCATACAACCGAGGCAAAGACGGGAGACTTTCAAACCGCTACGACCCAGATTCACATACTTCATTCTGTGTTCCTTCTTTTATTGCCAGCAATTCTGTATACAACAGGGTATTGCACTGACATGAAGGTAACCAGCATGCGCCATCGAATGGTGTTGTGAGTTTTTTTCACTAATGGTCGTAATCGTTATTCATATCATCATTCCTGAAATCATTTAACGCAGTACGACAGACCTAATGGAATAAAAGGGGGACCTGAAAATTCACAACATGCTGATTTCTGGAGCCGTATGATACCTATAAAGTATATTTAACATAATATACATTATGCGCACTAACGGAGAGTTGCATAAATATAGAGATTCGTGTGGCTTGTACGAGACCCATCAATGGCTATCGCTCACCATCCGGTAAGTTCTTTACCACTCCGTATCCTGGCTCAACGTTTATGCAGGTTCCGTGCGCCCAGTGTCTTAGCTGCCGCAAACACTCACTCGAATGGACAACTCGCTGTACGCATAAATCCCGGATTTGCGGTCGGATCGGTTTCAGCAAACGTCAGCGTAAACACTTCTCAGGATGAACTCTCCGTTCTGTTACCTCGCGTTCACTTTTCTTTCTTTATAAATACAAAAGCATTTACCTCAGGTGTTTGCCTTAGATAATTTCCGTCTCGTTCTCTGAAACTCACACCACCTTCATCTTTCAACTAAAAGTAAAGATCTATGATATATTATGAAACTAACGCCAGGGCAAATTTATATTGCGTCGCTGCTGATGTCATGAAGATTGATGGCAAACCTGCTGATGCATCAGGGTCTGTTTATCTCGTCGTACCCAAAGCCATTTCAGACAAAGTTGAAGCCTTAATAGTGCGGCGTGGCTGGACGAATTTCAAACGTACGGATTCGGTTTATGCCTATATCTATTACGCTGATGTCTGACATTTTGTCACCTGTTCTTATGTACTATTACACTCAGGAAATATTACCATGGCTAAAGAAATAGATAAATCAGGTCAACTTTCTGAAGAAACCAAAGAGGCTTTGAGTTTCTTATCAGAACTCGCAAATAAACAACTCACTCTTTATAAACTTACTATCACGGATGAATTAAAAAACGCTGAGCAGAGCAAGACCCTGCCTATTACCGCGATCATTAATCGTGATGGGCAGACACGTTCATATTTAAAAAAGGAAGCCGACAACATTAATAAGGTTGTTGATGAAGCCGCGGGCATGTTTATTGGAGATCAGAGTGTTGCCACCGGCATAGGCAATATGCTCAAACTTCTCATTGCATCATTCCTTGGTAGCTCAGAGGGTGAAGAGGTCTACAAGGAGAAGTATTTGTGTTACACCGATGGTATTTCATTACTCCGCTTCGATTTTCTTGCCTGGAAGCGAAACGTTAAAACCCAATCGTTGTTAACACATACGGAATCTGTCTCCGCCTACTACTATACGATTTCAGTGGTCGATGCCACAAAAGTTGATTTCCAGACGTTTGCCGCGCTTTATAAGGACGTACTGAAGTCAGGCGGAGAGTCGGCAGAAGAAATCATAAAAAGTCTGGATGACCTGCAAAAGATCTATGATCGCCTTCGCCAAAAAACCAGCGATCAGCTGAAGGCACATATCGAAAACAATTACAGTAGCAAGTCGCTTTTACATCTAATGTAGCACTGTAAAACCTCTGGCCTGTACGGCAGAGGTTTTCCATGAGCTTGAACCGTTTTCCCGTTTCCACATGCGCGGACATTGGGATCCTGATGGAACAACAATGGCCGCAGCCATAACATTAGCCGCAGAGCGTGCCGGGATTAAGGCGAAAGTGAAAATGTTTCCCTGGTGGCTGGTCTCCGCGATGAGTCCCTTTAACACCACACTGCGTGAGATGCAGGAGATGCGCTACCTTTGGGAGCAGACGGTTGAGATGGACAATTCAAAACTGATTGCTTTTTTAGACCATGAGCCGCAGACCCCTCTTATCGATGCCGTGCATTCCACATTAGCGGGTCTGGGGTGTATTTAACATAACTTCAACTTCCTCGTTTAGAGAGGATTGAAAGATGTCTGATATACTTAAGCTTTTGATAAATACTGCCCTGAACAAATGGAAATTGAACTGGATAAGAGTTTTAAAGAGCGAATCTTTCATGCCGTCATTTTTGAAGTGACGGCCAACGTTATCATCGCCCTGTCGCTTGCCTGGCTGATGAACGTGTCGGTTCTCCAGTCCGGCTCGTTGTCCGTGATATCTGCACTTACCGCAACGGCCTGGAATTTTGTGTTTAATAAGCTCTTTGACTCGCTGCAGAAAAAACGCCAGTTTCAACGAACCTTCCTCGTTCGTGCAATCCATGCGGTTGGTTTTGAAACTGGACTGATCGTCACCTTAATCCCTGTCGCTATGGTGATGCTGAATTTAACAATGACTGAGGCATTTTTTGTTGAAATCGGTCTTGTGCTGTTTTTCCTGCCATATACGATGCTGTTTAACTGGCTTTATGATTACCTGCGCTGGATATGGGTAGGACGGAAACGCTCTGCCGTGTAGCGAGATATCCGTCACAATGACACGCTCCTGAAAGCATGCGACTCCACTCGCCTTCTATACTCTTAATTTCTCTACATCTTTTCAGGAGTCGACAATGTTTGATCATGTTAAATTCGGCGTGAGTGATTATGAAAAAAGTAAAACGTTCTTCCTGGAGGCGCTAAAGCCGCTTGGGGTGGAGCTCATTGATGAAGGCACGCCAGACTACGGTGTCGAAATGAGTTCAGGTGACGTTTCGCTCTGCCTTTACCAGACCCCGGAAAAACCGGCGCCGCTTCATCTGGCGTTTGTTGCTAATACCCGTCAGCAAGTCGATGCGTTTTATCATGCTGCCCTGCGCGCCGGCGGACGGGATAACGGTGGGCCGGGATTACGCCCGTACAGCGAACACTACTATGCCGCTTTCGTCATCGCGCCTGATGGTCATAACATCGAGGCGGTGTGCCATGCGCCGCAGATCGTGTAGCTCAACGCTTCTTCACTCATGCCCTGAGGCTAGCACCACGGATACTCCTTTATCCGATACCGCGCGGATCCAGTTCTTATCGGTATTGTCTTCAACGACGATAGTGTTTACCGAAGACACGTCCCCGATGACGAACGATGAAGCAGTGTTTATCTTTTCCGGAGACGCCAGGACTACCGTCTCGGCGGCTCTGGCGGAAAATGCTCGTTTAATGCATGCCTCTTCAAAATCACCGGTTGTCAGACCCGCGTCAGGATGGATACCGGTCACACCCATGAAAAACAGATCCGCGTGAATATTTTCGATCCCTTCGATGGCCGCTGCGCCAACCGCGACAATAGAGTGTTTATATAAACGGCCACCGATCAGAATGACCTCAATGGACGGATGATCGACGAGCCCCAGGGCAATACCCGGGCTGTGCGTGACCACCGTGATACGCAGGTCAGGCGGTAAAAAGGTAATCAGCGCCGACGTTGTGGTGCCACCGTCGACGATCACCACCTGGCCTGAAGAAATCAGCTGCGCGCCTTTGCGGGCCACACGTTGTTTTGCATCCATTTTCACAGACTGGCGTTCAGCAAACGGAGCAACAGCGGAGGATGACGGCAGAGCGCCGCCGTGCACGCGCTGTAAATGCCCTTCTGCCGCCAGCTCGCGTAAATCGCGTCGGATGGTGTCTTCTGAAACATCGAAGAGCGCACTGAGCGCTTTAGACTGGACCTGACCCTCGGCGCTGAGTTTTTCAAGGATCAATTGTTTTCGCTGACTGGTGAGCATCATGACTTCCCGAGGTTGCATGTTTTATCTTGAAACTGCACGATAATGCTGTTTATGATGATTACTCTACGTAAGGAGGAACAAACGTGCAATCAAAACGTGCAGATGTACGCATCATCAACAGTGAAACGCTGTCAGATAACTGGTACGTCCTTAAAAAATACACCTTAGACCTGCAGCGACGTGATGGCGAATGGCAGCGGCAGCACCGTGAAGTCTACGACCGTGGCAACGGCGCGACGATTCTGCTCTATAACCGCGATAAAAAGACGGTGATCCTGACCCGCCAGTTCCGCTTTCCTGTGTTTATTAATGGCCATGAGGATAATTTGATTGAAGCTGCGGCGGGGTTACTGGACAACATGGATCCCGAAAGCCGCATAAAAACCGAAGCGGAAGAAGAGACCGGCTTTCGCGTGTCTCGCGTGCAGAAAATCTTTGAAGCCTATATGAGCCCGGGCTCCGTCACGGAAAAACTCTATTTTTATGTTGCCGAGTACCAGCCGAAAGACCGAACCGGCACAGGCGGCGGGATCAAGGCAGAGGGAGAAGATATCGACGTGCTGGAAATGCCCCTTGAAGAGGCACTACGCGGCATTGAAACCGGCAAGATAGTCGACGGGAAAACCATCATGCTGCTTTATCATGTTGCGCTGAAAGGCATTCTGTAACCGCCTGCTCTCCTGGCGCCTGCCACGGTGCAGGCGTTTGCCTGTGCTATTCTTGCAGAAGCATGCAAAACGGAGAACCGAAGATGGCCGACTGGAACCCTGCTCTTTACCTGCAGTACGGCGCAGAAAGAACGCGTCCTGCCGCGGAACTGCTCGCCAGAATTCCTCTTGATGAGGCCGCCACCATTGCCGATCTGGGCTGCGGGCCCGGAAACAGCACAGCGTTGCTGAGGCATCGCTGGCCTTCCGCACACATCACCGGCGTTGATAACTCCCCTGCCATGCTCGAGGAAGCACGCGCCGCGCTACCTGACTGCCACTTCGTTGAGGCCGATATTCGCCAGTACAAACCGGCTCAGCCCCTGAGCCTGATCTATGCCAACGCGTCGCTGCAATGGGTTCCTGACCATTACACGCTGCTGCCTCACCTTGTCTCCCTGCTCAGGTTAAACGGCGTACTGGCGATCCAGATGCCTGACAACTGGCTGGAACCCACGCATGTGGCAATGCGTGAAGTGGCGCTGGAGCAAGACTACCCTGACCGCGGCCGCGAGGCTCTGCCGGGCGTACATGCCTATTACGACATCCTGTCGGAGGCCGGTTGCGACGTAGATATCTGGCGGACCACCTATTTCCATAAAATGAATTCGCACCAGGCGATTATCGACTGGGTCAGCGCCACCGGTTTACGCCCATGGCTTCAGGAGTTGAATGAGAGCGAGCAGAAACGTTTTCTGAAACGCTACCATGAACTGCTGGAAGAGCAGTATCCGCTCCAGGAAAACGGGCAGATACTGCTGGCTTTTCCCCGGTTGTTTATCGTCGCTCAACGTCAGCCCTGAGCCGATTATGAACGAGCTTCTTTGAGCAACTGCTGAATAACCTTTTCCTGTTGCTCATAATCACCTTCGCCAAAGGCGGTATAGCGCAGCTGCCCTTTGGCATCAAAATAGTAATGTGCGGGCCAGTACTGATTACCGAAAGCATTCCAAATTTGATAGTTGTTGTCCGTCACCACCCGATACGGTAGTTGCCATTTATTGACCGCATTTTTTACCGACGAAAGCGGTTTTTCCCACGGATATTCCGGAGTATGGACCCCAATCACGACCAACCCCTGAGATTGGTATTTGGTGGCCCAGTCCCGCACATGGGGGAGCGTATGCTGGCAGTTGATACAGTCCCACGTCCAGAAATCGATCAGGACAACCTTCCCCCGCAATGATTCAGACGTGACAGGGTCACCGTTTATCCACCCTGTTCCACCGCTTAGCGAAGGTAACTGGCTACTGGGTTCGGTCATGACTACCGGCTGGAGCTTCACCGGCGTGGTCGCAGGCTTCGCCAGCTTTAACAGCGCGGTCTCAAGCCGGTCCGCGACGCCGTTTGCTCCTTTCAGCAGCGACGTCATCCCTGTCGCATTCAGGACGACTGCCGCTAACATCACCACACCCGCTCCCTGGCGCAGCTTCGCCATCAGTGCCGACTTTGCGCTTAACGGTGCCATCAGCGTGCGGCCGCCGAACACGAGCAAACCCAGCATCAGCGCGCATCCGCTGCCATAGGCGGTCAACAGTGCGCCGGTGGCAATGGCCGAATGCCCCGCGATATTAATGCTGAAAATAGCACCCAGAATGGGCCCCGCGCAGGGAGACCAGAGCAGCCCGACCGCCAGCCCGGCCAGAAACGCTGATGCCATACCGCGCGTTTGTCCGCTTCGGGTGTTGAGGACGTTTCCGGCGCTCACGGCAGGGCCCGCCATGCGCTGGGCGAAGGACGGGAAAATTAAGGCCAGCGCGGCGGCGACCAGGATGACGAGCGCGATCCAGCGCCCGATAAGGGTGGCTTGCGTTATCCACTCGCTGGCGACGGTGACGACCATCGCGACCAGAGTGAACATCACGATCATCCCCGCGAGCAGCGCCAGAATATGGCGCCGCTGCCCCTGAAAACCGGCAAACAGGAGTGGAATAACCGGGAGCGTACATGGACTGAGCAGGCTGATCATCCCGCCCAGAAAAGCGATTACCAGAAACATAGTGACCTCACAAAACAAGTCCTGCGACGCTGCAGTGAGGCTATTTCATCGTACGGATGTGTTCCGGATGTGTGCAAACGCACGGGTTTTGTCTGGCTTTGTATCCTGATAGCGGGAGATACAAAGCCGTACAATTAATGGCGTGGAAGCGTAATGGAGACCTGCAGCCCGCCCCCGGCACGGTTCGCCAGGTTCAGCTTTCCGTCAAGCTGAGCGGTGAGCTGCGCGGCGATCGCCAGGCCAAGCCCCGTTCCGCCGGTATCGCGGTTGCGTGATGTTTCAACCCGATAAAATGGCTGTAAAACCGCCTCAAGCTCGGCGTCGGGGATCCCCGGTCCGTCGTCCGCAATGTGAATAACTACCTCGCTCTCAGACGAATCATCTATCGCAATCGTGGCTCGCTCGCCGAATTTGAGAGCGTTATCCAACAGGTTGGTCATTACCCGTCGTAGCGCCTGCGGGCGCGTAACGATCGGCAGGCGGGTCTCGTTTGCCGGAAACTGCACGTTTTTACCGATATCCTGATAATCGCAGGCGATGCTGTTGACCCAGGCGTTGAGCTCCAGCTTCAGAGAGGTCTCTTCCAGGGATTCTGATGACCGGGCATAGGCAATACCCTCCCGCACCAGACGCGTCATGCTATCAAGATCGTTCAGGAGCTTGTCGCGAAGTTCAGGCTCCCCGGCCATTTCGACGCGCAATTTCATGCGGGTTATGGGTGTCTGGAGATCGTGCGAAATGGACGCTAGAATCTGTGCGCGCTCCCGCAGGTAAGACTGAATACGCGCCTGCATCGCATTGAAGGCGTGCGCTGCCCGCTGAACCTCCAGTGGCCCTTTCTCCATCATTGGCGTGCTGGACGCGGGATCCAGAGAATCCACCGCACGGGTAAAGTGCGAAAAAGGCCGCACCACCTGCCGCACGGCTATCCAGGAGCAGGCCGCCAGAAGCAGCAATTGCAGGATGAGCACCACCGGCAGCCAGCTGGCGACGGGCGGCATGCGTGGGATCAGGTCGATGGTCAGCGGCGCACCATCGTGTAACGTAAGATGAGCCTGAATATGGGAAACGGCCCCAGGAACCGCGGTAAAGCTGAGCGGGTACTGTGCCGCGAGCGTGGCGGTCAGGGTGCGGATGGCATCCTTTGAACGCTTATCCGTCGGCGCGGCGCCGGGCTCCCCGCGGCCCAGGATATACCGATAGTTACCCCGTTCGAGCCGCCCAAGCCAGGCGGCGCGTTCACTGGCCGGCAACCGGTCTAAAATGGCGACGCTCGTTGCGACATCGTTTTCCAGATTGCCGAGCATCACCGTGCGGGCGCTGTGCATGCGTTCAATCATGACCAGCGTCAGGCTCAGGGCGTTCGCCAGCAGCAGACCGGTCAGCACAACGATCAGTAAACGGGCCAGTAGCGAGCGTGGCCAGAGCCTCATTCATTAGCCTCTTTAATAATCACCGGCATGGTAAAGACATAACCTTCGCTGCGCACGGTTTTGATATAGGCGGGCGTGCGGGCATCTTCATTCAGACGCTGACGAACACGACTCACCAGCAGGTCGATTGAGCGTTCAAACAGCTCGGCGTCGCGCCCCTGCGTCAGGTTAAGCAACTGATCCCGGGTCAGCACGCGCTGAGGATGGTCCAGGAACACCCGCAGCAGACGATACTCCGCCCCGCTGAGCGCCACAATCACCCCTTCAGGATCGATTAAGTGGCGGGCGACGGTATCAAGCTGCCATTCACCGAACATCACCAGCCGCCCTGCTTCCGTTACCTGTAAATTGGGCGGCATTGTGCGAAAACGACGTAAAATGGCTTTGATGCGCGCCAGGAGTTCCCGGGCGACAAACGGCTTCACCACGTAGTCATCCGCGCCCATTTCCAGTCCCAGGATCCTGTCCGTCTCTTCGTTGCGCGCCGTCAGCATCAGAATGGGCAGATCTTTATGTTTGCCGCTGCGCAACTGTCGGCATAGCGTAAGTCCGTCATCGCCGGGCATCATGACATCCAGCACCACCAGGTCGATATGCTGTTTATCCAGCACGGCGCGCATCTCTTTGCCGTTGGCCGCGCCCGTCGCGCGGTAGCCAGATTTCCCGAGATAATCGACAATCAGTTCACGAATATCCCTGTCGTCATCGACGACAAGGATATGATCAATATGCTCCACCGAACTCTCCTGACTAAGGGGTAACGTATTGAAAATAGCACATATCACAGCTTATCCGCGTCGATAACCGCCTTGACGAAATCCTGCGGATCTTCCTGAGGCGGGTTGTGCCCCACGGTTGCCCCGAAGGTCCGGTGCTCATATTTACCGGTAAATTTAGCTGCATAAGCCTGTGGTGCCGGGTGCGGCGCGCCGTTGTTTCCGCCCTCAATGGTGATGGTCGGGACGGTAATGTTCGGCAAGGCGGCCAGTTTTCGCTCGTAGCTGTCGTATTTCCTTTCCCCTTTTTCCAGCCCTAACCGCCAGCGATAGTTGCTGAGCGTCACCGCGACGTGATCCGGGTTATCAAGGGATTTGGCGCTGGCGTTAAAGACTGCATCGCTAAATTTCCAGTCGGGCGATGCCTGCGACCAGATTAAGCGCGCGAAGTCATGCGTGTTTTTGGCATAGCCTTGTGCGCCGCGCGCGGTGGCGAAATAGAACTGATACCACCACTGCTGCTCTGCTTTTGGCGGCAGCGGCTGTTTACCAATCTGCTGGCTGCTGATGAGATATCCGCTCACCGAGACCAGAGATTTCACGCGCTCTGGCCACAATGCGGCAACGATATCTGCCGTACGGGCACCCCAGTCGTATCCGGCAAATACCGCTTGTCTGATGTTCAGGGCGTCCATCAGGTTGACGATGTCTTTCGCCATGGCCGAAGGCTGACCGTTGCGCGGCGTTTTTGCTGACAGGAAGCGCGTGGTGCCGTAGCCACGCAGCGAAGGCACAATGACGCGGTAACCTTTTGCCGCCAGCGCGGGTGCGACTTCGGCGTAGCTGTGAATATCATAGGGCCAGCCGTGTAACAAAATGACCGGTTGACCCTCTTTCGGGCCGATATCGACATAACCGACGTTTAGATCGCCGGCGTTAATTTGCTGCGGATGATCAAAGGCGGCCGCAAAATTTGTGCCGGTGACTTCGGCCTGACAGGACATCACGGTGCCAAGAGAAACGGTCAATGCGAGGGTTGAGTAAGCAAGTTTGCTGAACATGTTGGTATCTCCGGTTGAGTACAATTCACGGGGATATCACAACATCTCTATGTATAGCGGATATGTGCGAATGCGGGTTTATTGCAAGCCTGTGTAAGTATCAGCAACGCGGATACAGTGTGATACAAACCCAGGCGTTTTAGCGTTATAGCGAGAGGCGGTAGCGAACGTAGTCGTCAGCCTCAGCGTATTTGTCATAGAGTTTACGCGCCGGGTTGTTCTCCCGGGTAACCCAATACAGTTTTGACCACCCTTCACGCTTGCCTTCCTCAATCAGGGCATCAATGAGTGCTTTACCCGCTCCTGCCCCACGTTCGGAGGCATCCACAAACAGGTCTTCAAGGTAACAGACTGGGGCCGTTGACCAGGTGCCTTCATGCAGAATGCACATCGCAAAACCGATGACCTTTTTGTCCTTCTCTACCACGCGGCAGAACATGGGTGAGCTTTCAGATAGCGCCCTTTCCCATGTTGATGCCGTGACCGACTCATCAAGGTAGCAGTCATAAAAATGGGTATAGCCGTCCCACAGCGGTCGCCACTGGACGTAATCGTCTGCGCGTAAAGGTCTTACCGTAACAGCCATGCGTTCCTCACATTACACATTGATTGCCATTTCATAACAGCGTAAATCAGCGCCCGCCATGCGCGAGTGATGATATTTTTCGTTCAGCGTGACAAAGCCCAGTTTCTGGTAAAACGTCCACGCGTTAGGCGTTGCATCGAGCGTCAGGCGGGTTATCCCCCGGCTGCGAGCTTCTTGTTTGAGCGCCTCGATAATACGGGTCGCCATGCCTTTACCGGTTGCTGAGGGCAAGGTGAATATCGCCTCCAGACAGTGGGTATCCAGATCCAGATAACCGGTCGCCGCGACGTGGCCCTTTTCATCTTCCACCACGTAAAATGGGTAATCAATGACCATCTGCCGGTAGCGTTCGGGCATCAGATCGGGCGTCCAGCGCGCAATGACATCCGCGTCGTAGCTGGTTTTACAGCCGTGACGAATCGCCTGATTGCGAATATTCCAGAGTGTTTCGGCTTCCTGCGGATTCGCTTTTCGTAACGTCATATCACCTCTTTAACGGCTTTTTAACCGGATTTCACGTGCAACGCTGGCAAGATGCTGAGTGCGACAATAGAGGGTAAACAGCACAAAGCCGCTGCTATTCATCACCCTCCGACAAAGTATCAGCGCGAAGGATGCAATGACCAGTGGCCAAAGGCTACCGTCATGAGAGAACAGGAAAAGCAGCGCCTGAACGAAGGTCATGACCAGCAGAAGGATGAACACTGCCATAAACCCCAACAATCCTGACATCGCCCCTCGGGCCAAAAGCACGCTGATAACAATGAGCGCGCCAGTCATGATTAATGATGGTACGAAAAAACTCAGCGCATGCTGTAAAGGGGACAAACCGGGCAACGTGCTGAGAAAAGGCAGAAGATTTAACGTAAACGCCACCAAAAACAGAGGTAACAATGCCGCGACCGGATAAGGATTTTGCCGCGGAAGCTCGCTGAGGGGACGCAACAAAAACCGTTCCTCTTTAACCTGCTGGAGAAGATCCTGAAAACTCCGTCCGATTAAAAGATCCAAAAAACGCATCTATATTTCGCCCATTTTTGGTAGTGAATAACCACAGCACGCCTCGACAGAATGTGATAGAGATGAAAATACCAGAACGCAAACAAAAGCATAACGCTTAAATATGGAGATAGGCGGATGACGATACCAACCCTCATGACAGAACGCTTGCTGCTAAAGCCGCTGGTTGCCGAAGATGCGGTCCAGATACAAAAGCTCTATCCACGCTGGGAGATCGTCCGCTATATGGTCTCTTCCGTGCCCTGGCCCTACCCGGATGACGGCGCGGAAAATTATGTTAACAACGTGGCGCTGCCGGATATGGCAAAAGGGATTGCCTGGTTCTGGAGCATAAGACGTCGCGAGGTGCCGGATGCGCTGATGGGTATTATCTGTCTGTACGATATTGAGGATAACAACCGCGGATTCTGGCTGGCACCGGAATTTCAGGGACAGGGATATATGCGCGAGGCCAGCATTGCGGCGACGGACTACTGGTTCAACACGCTGAACAAACCCGTCTTACGCGCGCCGAAGGCCGCCGCCAACAGCCGTTCCCGTCGTATTTCAGACAGTAGCGGCATGCGGCTTATCAAAACGGAACAGAAAGCGTACGTCAGCGGCGTGCTGGATTCTGAACTGTGGGAGATCACCCGTGACGAGTGGAACGCCCGTCAGGTCAATTGATAGTGCTTATCCGGCATCAGCCTTTCCGGAATATTCTCTTCATCGTTCATCTGCAGCAGATCGCGCTCCATCATGTTGCAGATGGCGTCCAGCGGCAGGTCGTTATCTTCGGTGCCAAACGGATCTTCCAGCTCTTCCGCCAGGGTATCCAGCGAGATAAAGGTGTAGGAAATCAGGGCCGAGACGAAGGGCGTCATGTAGTGCAGGTCCACAACCAGCGCGAACGGCAGCATAATGCAGAACAGATACACCGTGCGGTGCAGAATCAGCGTATAGGCAAACGGCACAGGCGTTGTCGCAATCCGCTCGCAGCCGGAAAGGACGATGGACATGTCGTTGAGTCGGTTATTCAGGCTGTGAAACAGAATGTCTGAGAGTTGCCCGTTACGTCGCCGCACGGCCAGCCACTCCCCCATGATCAGCAAAATACGGTTTGCCGGTGAGTTGGCGTCCATGACGTTACGTAAATCATCCGCAGCGAGATAGCGTGAGAGTTGCTCAGCGTTCAGTTCCCGGCGCAGGGTCATGCGCAGACAGTTGGCAAAAGCAATCTGCAGTCGAACGAATTCGCCCAGGTGCTTATCGTCAGGCAAGGTGTTTTTTACCTCGCGAAACAGCGAGCGTGCCGCTATCATCAGCTGACCCCAGAGCAGCCGGGCTTCGACGTAGCGGGAATAACAGGCGTTGTTTCTGAAACCCAGAAAGATAGCGATCGCCACGCCGAGAATGCTGAATGGCGCCACGGTAAATTTAATACCCAGCGAGGTATACCACGGCAGCATCAGGATAACGGCGATAGAGAGCAGGAAGTTGAGCAGCAATCGGGTATAGATCTTGGGAAGTACCGAACCGTGCCAGACAAAAATCAGTTGTAGCCAGTGCTGTTTAGGACGAACGATCATAGTGAGTTTCAGGAAAGAAAAGAGCGAGGCTATTAAACGTGATCCCCGTCACCGTTGCAAGCTTGTTAACGGGACATTGCATTTTCTCTCCTGATTAGCGAAAACCGCACGGTGCTGCATGTGATTTTTTAAAAACATGGTAAATAGTATGTTGTAACTAAAAAGGTCGTATTTAAACCCGGCCGAAGCCGGGTGAATGCATTAGCAAAGCGGTTTAACGGCGGCGCGCATACCCTTCAGCAGAATGGCATCCAGATCCAGCGTCACCTGGTCGACAAGCCCGCTTACCTGTGTCAGGTCCTGTTCCCAGTGTTCGTGTACGCTCAGCACCGACTGCACCAGCGCACGGGTACTCAGCTGCCGATCGCGGTGCTGCGCCCAAAGCTGCTGGAAACGCGCCAGCCATGCGGCATCATCCTGTACCGGATAGCCCTCCCCGTTACGCTCCGCGCGGTAAAACGCGATCAGCGCCGCTAAGGCAAAGGTCAGGCGTGCCGGTAATTGCCCCGTTGCCTTCTGCCCTGCCAGCAGTTGCGGCAGGATGCGGGTGCGGTATTTAGTCATGCCGTTAAGCGCGATAGAGAGCAGCTGGTGCCTGATGTAAGGATTACGAAAACGCCCGGTTACCGCACTGGCGAAAGACTCCAGCTCGTCACGCGGCAGATCAAGCACCGGGATGATTTCCTGATAAATCGCTTTTTCGACAAACGCGCACACCTCAGCATCGTTCATCGCCTCGCCTACCGTATCCAGCCCGGCCAGGAAGGCGACCGGGACCAGCGCCGTGTGCGCCCCGTTCAGAATGGCAACCTTGCGCGCTTTATAGGGCTTGATGTCGTCGACAATCAGCACGTTCAACGGGTACTTATCCAGACGAAGCTCGCGGGCAAGGGATGCCGGGCCCTGGATCACAAACAGATAGAAATGTTCAGCCGTGTCCAGGAAACCATCGTGATAACCCAGTTCCGCTTCCAGCTCGGCCGCTTCATCGCGCGGGTAACCGGTCACGATGCGGTCAACTAACGTTGAGCAGAAGCTGTTGGCGTCGTTAAGCCACTGAATAAAGCCGGAAGGCAGTGCCCACTCCCGCGCATAGCGCAAGACGAGTTCGCGCAACGCCTCCCCGTTGTAGTCAATCAGCTCACACGGAATGATGACCCAGCCTTTGTCCGGCGCACCGTGGAAGTGGCTGAAGCGCTCAAACAGCAGCCGCGTCAGCTTCGCCGGATAACTCACCGCCGGAGCATCGTCAAAGTTGTCGCCCGCGTGGTAGCTGATACCGGCTTCGGTGGTGTTTGAAAATACAAACCGCATATCGGGATTGTGGGCCAGTTTCAGGAACGCGTCATAGTCGTCATAGACGTTGATTTCCCGGTTAACGGAGCGGATAAGACGGGCGTCACTCACCGCCTCACCCTGCTCATTCAGACCACGAATGATTGTTGTGTACAACCCATCCTGCGTATTCAATGACGGCGGGAAATCGCTCTGAATCGGGCGAACAATGACCACGCCGGCGTTGAGGTCGGTATGTTCGTTAAGCAGGTCGAGTTGCCAGTCAATGAAGGCGCGCAGGAAATTGCCCTCACCAAACTGAATAATACGTTCTGGATAGAGAGCACCGGGAAAATCACGACGGTTGAGAGTGTTCACCTTGGGTTCCTTTTATAATTAGTCATACAGCCCGATAAGATTGGTACGATAACTTATCAAAACTTAACAACCAGAAACCCTGTTTTGATCAATCCGCGGTGCGGTTGTGCAAAATTATTATAAGAACTTATAGAACACGGAGGTGGCGGTCATGGCGCCGTCCGGCATCAGCGCATAACGCGGGATCTCGCCAACCTTTTGCCAGCCGGCACGCTGATAGAACGTTTCGGCCCCACTGCCGGTGGAGGTATCAAGCACCAGCACCGATATGTCTCTGGCCCTGGCCTCCACTTCCAGCGCTTCCATAAGCGCCATCGCGGCCCCTTTGCGGCGTGCTTTTTCATGTACCAGCAGCTTCGCCACATCGCCACGATGCGGCTGGTTTTCAGGCTGGTCGGTGATGAGCTGAACGGTACCAATGACCCCGTCCTGCGGGTCGATACAGGCAAGCACGAGACGCTCGTTGCGCCCTGCGCTTTCTGCTATGCCGCGCCAGAAAGCGCGGGCCTTATCAAGGCTAAAAGGGAGCATAAAACTGACGGATGCTCCGCCGTTGACGCAGTTTTCGAGGATCTCTGCCAGCGCATCAAGGTGGAGGAGGATCGCTTCCCGGGAGAGGGTTTTGATTTGCAGTGAGGTATTCATTGTTGTTCCTTACGTTGAATACCCCACTTTGCATTTAACAACTTTTTAACGCAAACGGATCGAACATAGGTTTTTGTGATGTCACCGCGAGCGCTGGCGCTGCTGTTTCATGGCATACATCTTTTCATCAGCGTCCTTCAGCCACTGCTGGAGGTCATTGCCATTATGATCGAACTCGCTCAGCCCCCAGGAGAACTGCAGCGACCAGGGGTGTAATTTGCGGGCGTTATAGTTTTCCACCTGCTCAACAAGATACTGCATGGCAATCCAGGCGCCTTGCTCGTCAGTATCCGCGAACAGCACCGCAAACTCGTCCCCACCAAAACGCACCAGCAGATCCGCCTCACGGAAAGAGGCACGCATCAGCTGCGCCATGGTTTTCAGCGCCTTGTCCCCTTCTTCGTGGCCGTAACGATCGTTAATCTCCTTAAAGTGATCCAAATCCAGCCAGCCGAGCGTCAACGGCTCTGCCCGGCGTCTTGCAACGGAAAGGGTAAACCTTACCAGCTGATTAAAGCCCCGACGGTTGAATAATCCGGTTAACTCATCCGTGGTCGCCGCGCTGATTGCGGCAAATTCATCTTCCGCCAGTGCGCCCAGGTCTCCCAGCACGGCAAGATCGGCCGCGGAGAACTCACGAGGCGCGTAATCAATCAGACACAACGAGCCGACACTTGCGCCATCACGCAAGCGCAGCGGGAAGCCCGCGTAAAAACGCACGCGTGGTTCACCGGCCACCAGCGGATTATCCGCAAAACGATCGTCCTGGAGCATATCCCCCACCACAAGCGGGGCCTCAGTCAGGATCGTATGGCCACAAAACGAGATATTACGCGGAACGGTGTCGGGTGCCTGCCCGTCGGCCGACTTCACGATGAGCGAATGCTCATCAATGAGATTGACCATCGCCAGCGGCACCTGGAAAAAGCGCTTCGCCAGGCGAGTGAGCCGGTCAAACGCCGGGGAACTGTCGATCTCCAGCAGACCCGATTCACGCAGGGAGTTCAGTCTGTCTGTTTCATTTTCAGGGGTTGCAGGTGCTTTCATAATGTCTCCTGACGTAAAGCGTTACTCAAAGCGTAGCTTAAACAGTGACATTGTCAGTGTTCTTAAGCCGCTTACTATTCACGTCAATGCCTTATGACGATTAACGCAGCTCTGTTTCATGCCCGGGGGTGGCCATTTGCGCGTCCGCCACCCGGGCGCTGGTACGATTTCGACCCGCTTTTTTTGAACGATAGAGATAGTCGTCCGCTTCGGCCATCAACGTGTTGAAGACCTCGGTCAATTGCCATGCCTCAGCCTTTCCGCTTCCGAGGCCAATACTGACCGTCAGAGAGAGCGTTTGCTGCCGCCATGTAAAAGGGTGACTGGCCACGGTAGCGCGGATCCGTTCCGCCAGCGCATAGCCGTGTTGTGCGTCGCCGGAGTTAACCACCACCGCGAACTCTTCTCCCCCCATACGCGCGACCATCCCGTCTTCGCCAACCACCTGCTGAACCTGGCGGGCAAACGACGCCAGCACGCGATCCCCACACTCGTGGCCGTAGTTATCGTTAATGCTTTTGAAGTAATCAATATCCAGCAGCATCACGGTCAGAAAACGTGAATGGCGGTGCGTCTCTTCGTGTTTTAACGCTTCATACAGCCCGGAACGCGAATAGACATGGGTTAAGAAGTCATAATCCGCCCGCAGTGAAACCTGGCGGATCAGGGAATTAATGGCCGCCATGCTCACGGAAACCATCACCGGACAAATCGCCATCGTGGCAATACCCAGCCGGGCCGAGAACATCATGGGGGTGATAAATGGCGTCGCCACGGCAATATTGATCACCGAACTGGCGACCAGAATGATTTCCGTGGCGCCGGTGATAAAGGTTAGCAGGCAGGTCACGGGCAACGGGTAACGGACCGCACACCAGATAAGCGCAGGCAGCGGAAAGGCGAGACTTCCCGCCCCGCCAATCACCACCGAGGCGGCCACCGAGATCATCAGCGCTATAACCGGCAGAATCTGCTCCAGACGGAACCTGAACTCACGCACGGGCATGCCTACCGTCAGCATACACGGCACCACCAGCACGCCGGTTGAAAACTGCTCGCTGAACCAGTCGGCAAACAGCGGCCAGAAGGTATGACTGTCGATCCCGACCGACCCCACCGCGCCGAGCAACGCACAAAGCAGCGCGGCAACCAGGCAGTAGTTAAACAGGCGTAACGCGTTAAGCGGATCGGGGGTTTTCTTCATTAACCGCTTGTCGCGCTGAATCAGCACGGCAACCACGACAATAAAGATCATATTTGACAGGCTGATCACCACCGAGGCCATGCCCCAGTTGGTGGTCACCGCGTCATACAGCAGCATGGCGACATAGCATACCGCATAGTAATGCAGGCGATTGAGGTACACATAACGGGCGAAGATCCCCGCCATGACGCCATTCAGCGGCCAGAACAGCGACAAAGCCTCAACCAGCCGTAATTCCGCCCCCACAAAATAGAACAAGGTGGTGAGAAGAAAGATCGTCGATGCATTTCGCAGCGGCGTGTCAACCTGGAACAGCCTGAAAGCGGTAAGAGCAGAACGCATTAAATATCATTCCCTATGATAACGCATGGCAATTATTGCGGTCGTCAGCATGATCGGGGCTCACTTAGGATGCATCTATAACACAATTACAACGGGATCATAACTCGTCAAATCTGGGCGTTCATCTGGCGCACCAGCCAGTGGTGGATCACGCTGACGATGTATTGCTGCTGTTGCGCCGTCAGCGGAACACCCGACGGAATGTTGTGCCACTTAGCCAGACAGCCCCGACAGCAGGTGGCCGTGGCATGCTGGGCGATAAACACCGGATGACCGCGCATGGGCGTCTGTTTGCCGTCGTTTGCGGGGTGTGCAGACGCAAGCCGCTTTTCGACAAAATCAGCGGCATGCTGGTCAATGGTCTCGGGGCCTTTGTCCCAGCAGTAGCGGCGTTCCTTCTCGCCTAAGCGAAAGCGCGAGCGAAATGTCGATCGCGCCAGGCGGGAAAAGAGAGGATCCAGGTCAGACATCAGTAAACGGAACGTCCCAGCCGCTGGGTCAGCTTCTCCAGCACCGCCACACCCGCAAGGGAATTCCCCGTTTCATCCAGCTCCGGGCTCCAGACCGCAATCGCCATTTCATGCGGTACAATCGCGACGACTCCGCCGCCAACGCCCGATTTCGCCGGAAGGCCGACACGCCAGGCAAATTCCCCGGCGTTTTGATACATCCCGCTGGTTGCCATCAGGGCGTTAACCTGACGCGCCTGAAGGGGCGAGACCACCTCCTGATCCAGATGCGGTGCGTGCCCCTGGTGCGCCAGGAACAGGAACGTCTGAGCCAGTTCAACACAGCTCATCTTCAGGGCGCAGTAATGGAAGTAGTTTTGCAGTACGGTGGCCACATCGTTATGAAAATTACCGAAGGATTTCATCAGCCACGCGATGGCCGCGTTACGGGCAGAGTGCTCAAACTCCGAGCGCGCCACCACCGTATCGTAGGCAATGTCTTCAACGCCTGAAAGCTGACGAACAATCTCAAGCATGCGCTGGCGCGGTGCGCTGAGGCGGCTTTGCAGCATATCGCAGACCACCAGCGCCCCGGCGTTGATAAAGGGGTTGCGCGGTTTGCCCTGTTCAAGTTCGAGCTGAAGCAGTGAGTTAAACGGCTGGCCGGAGGGGTCTTTGCCCACGCGCTGCCAGATCTCGTCTTCCTCATACTGGCGCATCGCCGCCACCAGACTCAGCACCTTAGAAATGGACTGAATGGAAAAACGTTCAGTCGCATCTCCGGCCTGGTATCGCTGTCCGTCAATGGTACAGATAGCAATGCCCAGCTTATTCCCGCTGACCGAGGCAAGGGCCGGAATATAGTCGGCAACCTTCCCCTTTCCCAATAACGGACGAACCTGCGCCAGAATCTCGTCCAGCATCTCATTATGGATGACCGCAGCCACTCTTTGCTCCTTGCCCTCAGGCTAAAACGGGCTGCGAGTATAACAGAGGCTTATGTATTGCGTCAGGCGCTAAGACGAAAACGCGAAACGGCCTGCAATAAAAGGTCGGATTGCTTTTGCAGACGTTCCGAGGCCTCCGAGGCGTCAGAGACCAGAATATCTGTCTGACGGGAGACGTGATTCAGCGCCTGAAGCTGACGCGTCATCTGATGAATACTTTCGCCCTGGCTGAGCGTGGCGGTGGAGATCTCATTCAGCAAACTGCTTAAATTCCCCACCAGACCGGTGACCTGCTGCAGATTCTCTTCCATCAGGTTAACGGCGCGGGAACCGTCTTCAATACCCCGCAAAGAGCGGTTGATCAGTTCCTGGATGGTCTGCGTCGAGTGGCTGCTCTTTCTGGCCAGCAGCCCAACCTCCCGTGCGACGACGGCAAAACCGCGCCCCTGGTTTCCGGCATGGGCAGCCTCGATGGCGGCGTTCAGTGCCAGGATGTTCGTCTGAAACGCCACGCTGTCGATCATCGCCACGATCCCGCGCATCTCGGAGGATCGGTCGACGATCGCCTGCATAGACGCATTCACCGTCGACATCATCTGGTCACCGCCCTCCGCCGCCTGACGCGCCTCATCCGCCCGCGAGCTGGCAAGCCGGGCATAGCCGGTATTGCCTTCTACATGGGTTTCCAGCGCCGCGATATGCGCCGTAACATCCTCAAGCTCTTTCGCCTGACGTGCCGACTGCTGATACAGCTTCTGGTTACCCTGCGCCAGGGCGTCAATATTCTCCACCATGGTGGCCGTGGCATGGCTGACCTGCGTCACCAGCTGCTGCAGACCGTGCTGCATCGTGGCAATGCTGTCGCTCAGCTGCCCGACTTCCCGGTTAAAGCACCTGACATCCGGCGGCGTGCCACAGAGGTCCCCCGCCGCCAGCTGGTTGATATGTGCAATAAGCCGGCGCAGCGGCGTAATAACCCATCTGGCCATGCCAAACCAGACGGCAACGGCGATGGCCAGTAACAGTACCGGTGCAAACAGGAACAACGTTTGCAGCCCGGAGAGCTGCGCCATTAAGGTCTGTCGGCCCTGTACGGCCTGCCTCTCGCTTGCCTGCTGATACCGGGCATAGTTGTCATTAAAGTCACTCTGAAAAGCCTGAGCCGGTACCGCAAAAAAGGCATCGATGGTGTTGGTTTTAAGCAGACCGTCAGCCTGCTCCTGGATCGCGCCGTAGAAGAGCTGATAGCTGTTCACCAGGGCGTCGTCTTTCGGCGGATTCAGCGCCAGCCAGGCTTTCCACGCCTGCTGAGACACCGTCAGTGCCTTTTGCGCCTCATCCATCAGGCTGTGCCAGCTACCGTCGGAGCCGGTCTCTTTATCCTGCATAAACCAGACTCCGGAGCGGTTAAGCAGATCGCTTGCTGCGAGCAGTGAGACGCGGGCCAAATCCAGCTTGCTTTGCTGCTGCCAGGCCAGCAGATTGCGCTGCTCGTTGCGCTGGGCTTCGTTCAGGGAGGCGTTAAGCAGAAATGACGAGGAGAGCTGCAGCGCGGAGAAAAGGCCGATGATGCAAAAGATACCCGTCAGCAGACCAAACTGACGGGGGATGAGACGCTGCGCAATACGGCGAAAAATTTGCGTTAGGTTCATAATTTTCTTCATTAACAATACGTTAGACGCGAGCGAGTCTACGAGATGAAAATGACAGAACCATTGCAGTGAAATGACAACGGCCCTCGTGATGAGGGCCGAAAAATTACACGCGATCCTTCCACACCGTCTGTACGTTGCAGAACTCGTGCAGCCCAAAGTGGGAGAGCTCGCGGCCAAAGCCACTTTTCTTCACGCCACCGAAAGCCACGCGCGCATCGCTGGCGCTGAAGCCATTGATAAACACGCCGCCGCACTCCAGTTCGCGGGAGAATCTCTCAGCCTGCGCATCACTGGCAGTAAAGACGGTGGCAGACAGACCAAAGTCGCTGTCGTTGGCAAGCAGCAGGGCATGCTCCGCGTCTTTCGCAACCGTAATGGCCGCGACCGGACCAAACAGCTCCTGACGGAAAGCCGTCATCTCAGGCGTCACATTGCCGAGTACGGTCGGGGCGTAGTAATTACCCTCACCGCTGATTTTCTCTCCGCCCAGCAGCAACGTTGCCCCTTCGGCCAGCGTAGCCTGCACCTGTTGATGCAGTTCGTCCCGCAGGTCATAACGAGCCATCGGGCCCAGGTAGTTCTCTTCCTGGTCCGGAGCGCCCAGCTTCAGCGCAGCAACCGCATCGACAAAGCGTTGGGTAAAGGCATCCGCAATACCCTCTTCCACAATGAAGCGTTTTGCCGCCGCGCACACCTGTCCGGTATTCTGGTAGCGCCCCGCTACCGCCGCCTTTACGGCAAGATCGAGGTCGGCATCGTTGAGGACGATGAACGGGTCAGAGCCGCCCAGTTCAAGCACGCATTTTTTCAGCGCAGCCCCGGCCTGGGCGCCAATCGCTGCACCGGCACGCACGCTGCCAGTGACGGTCACCGCAGCAATACGACTGTCGTTAATCGCCTGACTGACGCCCTCATTGGTGGCATTCACCCAGCCAAAAACGCCTTCCGGAATACCGGCCTCGGCCGCTATCTGCGCAATCAGTCTGGCCGAGCCGAGCACGTTTGGCGCGTGTTTGAGCAGATAACTGTTTCCTGCCAGCAGGATCGGCACAGCACCGCGCAGCACCTGCCAGAGGGGGAAGTTCCACGGCATCACCGCGAGGATCGGCCCCAGAGGACGATATTCGATAACCGCATTATCATTTTCCACCAGCGTGGGTTCCGCGCGCAGCATCGCAGGGCCATGTTCGGCATACCAGTCGCACAGCGCAGCGGATTTTGTGACTTCCGCCCGCGCCTGCAGGATGGGTTTGCCCATCTCACGGGAAATCGTCTGCGCCATCTCTTCCGCGCGGTTTCGCAGCGCGGCACCGAGATCGCGCAACTTCTGCGCCCGGAGGGCAACGCTTTCACGACGCCACTGGCGATATGCCGCGTCTGACTGAGAAATGGCATGGTCAACCTCTTCCGGCGTCGCCCACGGATACGCGGCGAGGGTTTCCCCGTTGGCCGGGTTAACAGAGAAGGCATGTGTTGCAGATGAATAAGTCATGGTGTTCTCCACGTATTTCGGTTGATTGATTGTGGCTCACTCTGCTATTTCTTAAAAATGAATAATACTAACCACCTTATTCACGAAACGAGAATGCCATGGACTTAACCCAGCTTGAAATGTTTAACGCCGTCGCGCTGACGGGCAGTATCACCCAGGCGGCGCAGAAGGTGCATCGCGTGCCGTCTAATCTCACCACCCGCATCCGTCAGCTGGAGGCCGACCTCGGCGTTGAGCTGTTTATTCGTGAGAACCAGCGTTTACGGTTATCCCCCGCCGGTCACAACTTCCTGCGCTACAGCAAGCAGATCCTGGCGCTGGTAGATGAAGCGCGGATGGTCGTGGCGGGTGATGAGCCGCAGGGGCTATTTGCCCTCGGCGCGCTGGAGAGTACTGCCGCGGTGCGCATTCCGGAGACGCTGGCGCAGTTTAACCAGCGCTACCCGCGTATCCAGTTTGCCCTCTCTACCGGGCCATCCGGAACCATGATTGATGGCGTGCTGGAGGGAACCTTAAGCGCCGCCTTTGTTGACGGGCCCCTGTCGCACCCGGAGCTGGAGGGCATGCCGGTCTACCGGGAAGAGATGATGCTGGTCACGCCGGCCGGACAGGCGGAAGTCTCACGCGCCGCGCAGGTCAGCGGCAGCGATGTTTACGCCTTTCGCGCAAACTGCTCGTACCGTCGGCATCTGGAGAGCTGGTTTCATGCGGACAGAGCCACCCCTGGCCGTATTCACGAGATGGAGTCCTATCACGGGATGCTCGCCTGCGTGATTGCCGGTGCGGGCATCGCGCTGATGCCGCGCTCGATGCTGGAGAGTATGCCAGGGCATCATCAGATTGAGGCCTGGCCGCTGGCGGAGAACTGGCGCTGGCTCACCACCTGGCTGGTGTGGCGACGCGGGGCGATGACCCGCCAGCTGGAAGCCTTTATAGCGCTGCTAAACGAACGTCTGCAACCAGCGCCTTCTCCATAAACAGGCTGAGCGGATCGTCAACGTACGGGGCAAACGCCGGGCGCATTTCGTATCCGCACTGTTCATAAAGACGCACCGCGGCGTGCTGTTTGATGCCCGTCTCCAGCCGTACCGTATGGCAATGACGGCTCAGAGCCTCATCTTCCAGGGCGGCCAGCAGCGTTTCGCCGAGATGTTGGCCGCGATGAGCCGGATCGATATAGACCCGCTTCATCTCTCCCGTGCCGTCACCGTTGAGCACGATGGCCCCGCAGCCGACGGCCTTCAGCTGCGGGTCGCGGATGATCATCAGGATAAGCGAGTCTTCCGCAAGCACAGACAGGTCGAGCAGATGGTTACTTTCGGCGGGATAGAGTTCGCTCTGATAGCGGTCAAGCGCCGCAATCAGTGTGAGAATATCCGGGTGATGCGCAGATTCAGAGGTAATGGAATACATGGCAGGCTCCTTGCTATTGTTCTTGCAATATAGCCTTTCAACATAGCGCAGGCCTGCCAGGGGGCTTCATAGTATTTACTTATCGCGTCACGCTGTTAGCGTAAAAAGATACGTCCTTTCAGATACAGGGTCGCCTGACCGCCAATCAACACCCGGTCGCCCTTCATTTCGCAGCGCAGATCTCCGCCACGGTACGACACCTGGCGGGCGTTGAGTGTGGTTTTGCCCAGCTTTTCGCTCCAGTACGGGATCAGCATGCTGTGGGCGGATCCGGTCACCGGATCTTCCGGCACCCCTTCCCCCGGACAGAAGAAGCGGCTGACAAAGTCATACTGGTCTCCCGGTGCCGTCACGCAAACCATTTTATCCAGCGGAAGCAGCGCGCCAATATCCGGTGTTAACGCTTCTACCTGCTGCTGGCTCTCCAGCACCACCATGTAATCGCGTCCGACGCGCACCTCTTTCGCCGCTGTAATGCCCAGCGCGCTAAACAGCGCCGCAGGTGGGTTCTCCACAACCTCAGTCGACCACGCCGGGAAGTTCAGCGTCAGCCAGTCGCCGCTGCGCTTGACGGTCAGCTCGCCGACAAAGCGCGTGCTGAAGGTGATTTCGGTATGCGGATAATCCAGGTATTCGAAAATAACGTGTGAGGCGGCAAGCGTTGCGTGTCCGCACAGGTTAATTTCATCCAGCGTGGTGAACCATCGCAGCTCAAACCCGCCGTCGGTGCGCACGAAAAAGGCGGTCTCAGACTGGTTGTGCTGCTGCGCCATTTTGAGCAGCGTCTCGTCCGGAAGCCACTCTTCCAGAGGACATACCGCTGCGGCGTTACCGCCAAAGGTTTTATCGCTGAAGGCATCCACCAGATAAAAATCAATTTCCTGCATTGTCTCTTCCTCTCTTGTTATGGCTATTTAGCGCAGAAAAACTGTGCCTTTCAGATAAAGCGTGGCCTGACCACTCATCAGCACGCGGGAGCCTTTCAGCTCACAGCGCACATCACCGCCCCGGGCTGATACCTGACGGGCAAACAGCCTGGTTTTACCCAGCTTTTCGCTCCAGTAAGGGATCAGCATGGTGTGGGCGGAGCCGGTGACCGGGTCTTCCGGGACGGAGACGCCCGGGGAGAAAAAGCGGCTGACAAAATCATATTCCCCTTCCCCGCGCGCCGTCACGCTCACCTTATGCTCACCTGGCGTCATCGCCGAAAAGTCTGGCATGAGCGCTTCGACCTGCTGGCGATTGTCCAGCACGATAAGCCAGGCTCGTCCTTTACGGGCTTCAACATAGTGCGTAATACCCAGCGCCGAGAGCATCTCCGGCGGCGGTGTCTCTTCATGGGTTGGGCATGCCGGGAAGTCCAGCGTCAGCCAGTCGCCCTCCCGGCTGACCGTCAGGCGACCGGAGGCGGTATCGAAGTGGATCCGTGAATCAGGGTAGTCCAGCTCGGTAAACAGAACGTGCGCCGCCGCAAGCGTAGCGTGGCCGCAGAGATTGACTTCGGTAAGCGTGGTAAACCAGCGCAGCTCAATGCCCCCTTTGCTGCAGACAAAAAAGGCCGTTTCAGACTGATTGTGCTGCTGCGCCATTTTCAGCAAGGTTTCATCGGGCAACCATTCCCTGAGCGGGCAAACGGCGGCCGGGTTGCCGCCAAACGAGGTCTCGCTGAACGCATCGACCAGATAAAAATCAATCTCCTGCATTGTCTTACCGCCTGTTTTTATTGTGTTGTTCTTTTATATTCAATGAAAAGCACGCTTGCGGCTACCGCTTTCATAAGGTAAATATTGAGATCTGCATCACATAATGGTTGAGTTTTCGCCTTTTGACGTTTTAAGATCGTCTCCTCTTCTTTTCAGCAACGAATCTCCGACATCCCTATGACAACGAACACAGTTTCCCGCAGGGTTGCGTGGCTACGCGTGGTCACGCTGGCCATTGCCGCGTTTATTTTTAACACCACCGAATTCGTGCCTGTTGGGCTGCTGTCTGACATCGCTGAAAGTTTCCAGATGGAAACCGCGCAGGTGGGCATTATGTTGACCATCTACGCCTGGGTGGTGGCGCTGATGTCCTTGCCGTTTATGCTGCTGACCAGCCAGATCGAGCGGCGCAGGCTGCTGATCGGCCTGTTCGTGCTGTTCATTGCCAGCCATGTGCTGTCGTTTATGGCGTGGAATTTTACGGTACTGGTCATCAGTCGCATCGGCATCGCCTTTGCCCATGCGGTGTTCTGGTCGATCACCGCGTCGCTGGCAATTCGCCTGGCGCCGGCGGGTAAACGTGCTCAGGCGCTGAGCCTGATAGCCACCGGTACCGCGCTGGCGATGGTGCTCGGCCTGCCGATTGGCCGCATCGTCGGGCAGTACTTCGGCTGGCGTACCACCTTCTTCGCCATCGGCATGGGTGCGCTGATAACGCTGGTATGCCTGATAAAACTGCTGCCCGCGCTACCCAGCGAACATTCCGGCTCGCTGAAAAGCCTGCCGCTGCTGATGCGTCGTCCGGCACTGCTGAGTATTTATCTGCTTACCGTCATTGTGGTCACCGCCCACTACACGGCTTACAGCTACATCGAGCCCTTTGTGCAGGTGGTGGCGGGCTTTAGTGCCAACTTTGCCACTGTTTTACTGTTGATCCTCGGCGGCGCGGGCATTATCGGCAGCGTGCTGTTCGGTAAGCTGGGTAACCGACATGCCTCCACACTGGTGAGCAGCGCCATCGGCCTGCTGCTGGCCTGCCTGCTGTTGCTGATGCCCGCCGCGGGCAGTGAGATCCAGTTGGCTATCCTCAGCCTGTTCTGGGGCGTGGCGATCATGATTATTGGTCTGGGCATGCAGGTGAAGGTGCTGGCTCTGGCGCCGGACGCGACGGATGTCGCCATGTCGCTGTTTTCGGGGATCTTCAATTTGGGGATTGGCGCGGGTGCACTGGTGGGAAATCAGGTCATCCTGCACGTGTCGATGTCGGCGATTGGCTATCTGGGTGCCATTCCGGCCCTGGTGGCGCTTGTCTGGTCGGTGCTGATTTTCCGTAAGTGGCCGGTGGCGCTGGAAGAACAGGGGCAGCACGGGTGAACCTTCTTGCCGGGTGGCGGCTTCGCCTTACCCGGCCTACAAAACCCGTAGGCCCGTGCAAGCGAAGCGCCGCCGGGCAAGACATCAATGATAGGTCTTAATAATCTCCAGCACGCCGTTAATAATAAACTGCACGCCCATACAGACCAGCAGGAAGCCCATCAGACGGGAAATCGCCTCGATACCGCCCTTGCCTACCCAGCGCATAATCGCGCCGGAGCTGCGCAGAGAGATCCACACGATCGCCCCAATAATCGCAAAAATCAGCGGTGGCGCTACCGTCAGCACCCAGTCCGGGAAGGTTGAACTGTCACGCACCGTCGACGCGGAGCTGATAATCATCGCGATGGTCCCCGGCCCCGCCGTGCTCGGCATGGCAATCGGCACGAAGGCGATATTCGCACTCGGTTCGGTTTCCAGCTCTTCAGATTTGCTGGCCGCTTCCGGTGACTCATGGGCTTTTTGCGCCGGGAACAGCATGCGGAAACCGATAAAGGCGACAATCAGCCCCCCGGCAATACGCAGGCCGGGAATAGAAATCCCGAAGGTGTTCATCACCACCTGACCGGCGTAATACGCCACCATCATGATGGCGAAAACATACACGGAGGCCATCAACGACTGATGATTGCGCTCGGCGCTGTTCATGTTCCCTGCCAGTCCGAGGAAAAGCGCCACCGTCGTTAACGGGTTTGCCAACGGCAGCAAGACCACCAGCCCAAGGCTGATTGCTTTAAGTAAATCCAGCATAGTGTGTTGTTGTCCTTATCCATAGTTAACACCGCAATTATAGGGTGAAAAGATGACATTCAGCCATCGTTGCAGCGTGACGATTATTTCCTGCCTGAAATGATAATCCTCAGTTATCTATCTGATTTGAAAGACCACAAAAAAAGTTCATGAAACGTTTTAGCAATTCGTGGCATCGGCTGATTCATTCAGTTGACTTATACTTGCCTGAGCAATAATATCTGCCGTGACTAACTACTTGCCAGGGCAACCATTGTGAAAAGCACCAGTGATATCTTTAACGACGTTGTTCCGCTGGGTCGTCTTATTCATATGGTAAATCAGAAGAAAGATCGCCTGCTCAACGACTATCTGTCACCGCTGGATATCACCGCGACACAGTTCAAAGTGCTGTGTTCCATTCGCTGCGAAGTGTGTATCACACCGGTTGAGCTGAAAAAGGTGCTCTCTGTCGATCTGGGTGCGCTCACCCGCATGCTCGATCGTCTCGTCTGCAAAGGATGGGTAGAACGAAGCCCTAACCCGAATGACAAACGCGGCGTACTGGTAAAGCTGACCAGCGATGGCGCGGCCATGTGCGAGCAATGTCATCAATTAGTAGGACAAACACTGCATCAGGAACTAACAAAAAACCTAACGGCAGATGAAGTGGCAACGCTTGAGCTTCTGCTCAAGAAAATTCTGCCGTAATCAGAAAAAAAGAGGTATGACGATGTCCAGACGCAATACTGACGCTATCACCATTCATAGCATTTTGGACTGGATCGAGGACAACCTGGAATCGCCGCTCTCCCTTGAAAAAGTGTCAGAGCGTTCAGGTTACTCCAAATGGCACCTGCAACGGATGTTCAAAAAAGAGACCGGCCATTCATTAGGTCAATACATTCGCAGCCGCAAGCTGACGGAAATTGCCCAGAAGCTGAAAGAAAGCAATGAGCCGATCCTTTATCTGGCGGAGCGTTATGGATTTGAATCGCAACAAACTCTGACGCGTACGTTCAAGAACTATTTTGACGTGCCGCCTCATAAGTACCGCATCACCAGCGTGCCCGGTGAATCCCGATACCTGTATCCGTTAAAACACTGTAGTTAATCATCGCCTGTAACAGACGTAACCGAGGAAATCATGAACGTTACCGCCTCCGCCGCCCTCGCCTTGCTGGTGCTCTTCTCCAGCCAGACCTTCGCGGAGCAAACCCCTCGTGCAACGCAGCAAAATAATCCTGATACGATGATTTTGCCGTCAGCACATGACCAGTCGCCTTATGATTTCAACCATATGGGTGCTGGTAGCGACAAATCCGACGAATTAGGCGTGCCTTACTATAATCAGCACCGCCTCTGATTCGTTTTTGCCCCGCCGATGCGGGGCTTTTTTCTTTCTTATCCCCGCACCCGCGCCGTCCGGCGCACGCGCAGGCCAAACACGTTGATGTACAGCCCGGCCATGATCAGCACCGCGCCAAGCAGCTGCAGTGCGCTCAGCTTTTCGTCCAGTAAAATAGCGGCACTGGCCAGCCCAACGACCGGCACCAGCAGCGACAACGGCGCCACGCGCCAGGTTTCGTATCGCCCGAGCAGCGATCCCCAGATACCGTACCCGATAATCGTGGCGACAAACGCCAGATAGACCAGCGACAAAATGGTGGTGAGGTCGATTTCAACCAGGCTCGTCAGCATCACTGCCGGGCCGTCGAATATCAGGGACGCGACCATAAACGGTACCACCGGGATCAGTGCGCTCCACACGACCAGAGACATCACCTGCGGACGCGCCTCGTGCTGCATGATCAGTTTGTTGAAAATATTCCCGCAGGCCCAGCTCAGGCCCGCGGCCAGCGTCAGCATAAAGCCGAGCAGCGCCACGTGCTGACCATTCAGGCTGGACTCAATCAGCACCAGCACGCCAAACACCGCCAGCGTAATACCCGCCAGCTGTTTACCCTGCAGACGCTCGCCAAACACAAACGCCCCCAGAATGATGGTAAAGAACGCCTGCGCCTGTAACACCAGCGAAGCAAGCCCGGCGGGCATACCAAATTTAATGGCGCAGAACAGAAACGCAAACTGGCCAAAACTGATGGTCAGGCCGTAGCCCAGCAGCAGTTTAAAGGGGATCCTGGGACGGGCGACAAACAGCAGAGCCGGGAACGCCACCAGCATAAAACGCAAACCGGCCAGCATCAGCGGCGGCATGTTGTGCAAGCCCAGCTTGATGACCACAAAATTGAGTCCCCACACGATGACCACCAGCAACGCCAGCAGTCCGTCTTTACGCGTCATACCCTGCCCCTGAATTATTAATAATTTGTTAACAGTTCAAAGTAACAGAAAAAAGCGTGCCACGAGAAGATCATTAATTCTGGCAGTCAGGCGAAGCACTTACGGATAAATTGGGTGCTATACAAGGCCCTTATGTCGTGATACTCCTTTCAGGACACAACATAAAAAGCATAAGCATTTGTCGGGCAGGAATATGAAACCATCTCTCCGGCGCTCAACCGCAGCGCTGCTGGCATCGTCATTGTTATTAACCATTGGTCGTGGGGCAACGCTGCCGTTTATGACCATTTATCTCACGCGCGTCTATAGCATGAGCGTCGAGAATATTGGTTACGCCCTGACCGTGGCGCTGACCATTGGCGTAGTATTCAGCCTGGGGTTCGGCATTCTGGCCGATAAGTTTGATAAAAAACGCTACATGCTGATCGCCATCGTGGCGTTTATCGCCGGCTTTGTGGCGATCCCGCTGGTGAATAACGTCACGCTGGTGGTGCTGTTCTTTGCGCTGATCAACTGCGCCTATTCGGTCTTTTCGACAGTGTTGAAAGCCTGGTTCTCAGACGTGCTGACCTCCAGTGAAAAAGCCCGCGTTTTTTCACTGAACTACAGTTTCCTGAATATTGGCTGGACGATTGGGCCGCCCATTGGCACCCTGCTGGTCATGTACAGCCTGCAGCTGCCGTTCTGGCTGGCCGCTTTCTGCGCCGCGCTGCCGCTGGGGTTTATCCATTTCTTTGTGCAAAAAAGCGTGGCGTTAGACACCGCCGAAGAGCAGACGGCGTGGCAACCGTCGGTCCTGCTGAAAGATCGCGCGCTGTTCTGGTACACGCTCTCCGGCCTGCTCGCGTCATACGTCGGCGGATCGTTCGCGAGCTGCATTTCGCAGTATGTTCTGGCCGCACATGCGGACAGTGATTTCGCCGAAAAGGTGGTCGCGGTGGTGCTGCCCGTCAACGCCGCCGTGGTGGTGACGCTGCAGTACGCACTCGGTCGTAAGATCTCAGCCAGCAATATCCGTCCGTTGATGACCGCCGCCACGCTGTTTTTTATCGTGGGTCTGGCTGGCTTTATGCTCTCCGGGGAAAACCTGATTTACTGGGGCATTGCTGCCGCCATCTTTACGCTGGGTGAAATTATCTATGCGCCGGGTGAATACATGCTGATCGACAATATCGCCCCGCCTGGGATGAAAGCCAGCTACTTCTCCGCCCAGGCGCTTGGCTGGCTCGGCGCGGCGGCCAACCCGATGATCACCGGTATTATCCTGACTAACCTGCCGCACTGGTCGTTGTTTGTGATAATGATGGCCGCGATTATTGTGGCGTGGCTGATGATTTTGCGCGGGATGAGCGTCAAGGCATGGTGCGAGTCACCCAAAGCGGCATAGCGAATATAGGCCGGGTAAGGCAAAGCCGCCACCCGGCAAAAGCAACATCAACGGCCTAGTGGTGCAACATCTCCTCCACCACCTGCTGTTTGTACATCTCGTTCGGATAATAGGTCGGCCAGTTATCCATCTCCTTGAGCAGCGCCTCGTGGGAAGTGTTGCCCATGAAAATATGAAAGTGTGAAGAGGCCTTCGGCGCGATGGTGTGGTCGCTGAACTGCACAAACTTCGGCGCCTTGCTGCTGGCGTCCTGACACTCAAAAAGATAGCGAACGCCCTTTTTGCCGGACGCGTAGGTCAAAATTTTGTAGCCGCTGTAGTCATAACGACAGCTGCTGACCGTTTTGCCTTTATGGAATTCCATCACGTTATTCTCGATGCCGATGGCATCCACATCGGTTGCATACCCCGTGCGGTAGTAGGCTTTCACCTCATCAAAGGTTTTGCTTTTATCCTGCTGCGCTTTCTTCCTGAAGACCGGATCCAGCGAGCCGTCCAGCAGGAAGGGATAGACGGACTGCCAGGTGCCGTCCCAGTCGGACAGTTTTCTGTCCTTAACATCGTTGTCCTCAAAGACGCCATTCGCCGCCTTCTGTTCCGCTTCGCTCATCGCGTGACCGTGCGAGTGGGCAAACAGCTGGCCGCTGACCAGCAGCGCCCCCAGCGTCATGGCAAATTTCCCAATATGTGCAGCCAACATAACACCCTCATTCCGTTTTATCAGAGCGAGAATGTTATAATATAACATTTCAAATCGCAACCAGCCCGCGAACGCCATCCTGCTCCATGTTTTCACCCCGTCCGCGCTGAATGATGGTGCCGCGTGACATCAGCAGGTAGCTGTCCGCCAGGTCGGCGGCAAAGTCATAAAACTGCTCAACCAGCAGGATCGCCATATCCCCTCTGTCTGCCAGCTTGCGGATCACCTGGCCAATCTCCTTAATCACCGAAGGCTGTATGCCTTCGGTGGGTTCATCGAGGATCAGCAACTGCGGACGGCTCGCCAGCGCGCGACCAATCGCCAGCTGCTGCTGTTGACCACCGGAGAGATCGCCCCCGCGCCGGTGTTTCATCTCTTTGAGTACCGGGAACAGCTGCCAGATCTCCTCCGGCACCTGCTTCGCCTCGCGGGCGGGAAAGCGCGACAGCCCCAGCAGCAGATTCTCCTCCACGGTCAGACGCGGAAAAATCTCCCGGCCCTGGGGGACGTACGCCACGCCCGACTGCACCCGCTGGTGCGGCTTGCTGTGGGTGATCGTTTTCCCCTGCCAGATGACCTCCCCGGTTTTCGCCGGGATCAGCCCCATCAGGCACTTCAGTAGCGTGGTTTTCCCTACACCGTTGCGCCCCAGCAGGCAGGTAACTTCCCCGGTGACCGCCTCAAAGCTCACGCCGCGCAGGATATGGCTGCCGCCGTAATACTGATTCAGTTCGTTGACCTGTAACATTCCCTCTCCTTAACGTCCCAGATAGACCTCAATCACCTGCTCGTTGGCCTGCACCTCACGAAGCGAACCTTCCGCCAGCACGCGCCCCTGATGCAGCACCGTTACGTGGTCAGCAATGGTTTCCACAAAGCCCATGTCGTGCTCCACCACCATCAGGGAGTGCTTGCCCGCCAGCGTCCTGAACAACTCCGCGGTATACTCCGTTTCCGCATCGGTCATCCCGGCGGCGGGCTCGTCCAGCAGCAACAGATGCGGGTCCTGCACCAGCAGCATACCAATTTCCAGGAACTGTTTTTGTCCGTGGGAAAGCAGTCCGGCCCGGCGGTCCCGCTCGTTGCTGAGCCGCAATAAAGCCAGCATCTCATCAATGCGATCGCGCTGCTCACCGTTGAGCGTTGCCCGCAGGCTGGCCCAGACGGATTTATCGGTTTTCATGGCGATCTCCAGGTTTTCCCACACCGTCAGCGCTTCAAAGACCGTGGGTTTCTGGAATTTTCGGCCTATTCCCTGGCGGGCAATCGCCGCAGGCTCCAGCGTGGTGAGGTCGATCGACTGATCGTAAATGGCGCGTCCGCTTTTGGGTCGCGTCTTGCCGGTGATGACGTCCATCAGCGTGGTTTTACCGGCCCCGTTGGGGCCAATCACGCAGCGCAGTTCGCCCACGCCGATATTAAGCGAGAGATCGGTCAGCGCCTGAAAACCATCAAAACTGACGTTGATGGATTCAAGCTGCAGTACCGGGTCGGTCTGTTCGCGGTAACGATCGCCGGGCAACTGGCGGGTGAATAACCCTTCGGCTGGCTGCATTATTTCTCTCCCTTACGAAACAGGCCGTAGACGCCGCGCGGCAAAAACAGCGTGACGGCGATAAAAATCAATCCCAGAAACAGCTGCCAGTATTCCGGCATCGCGACGGTGAAGAAGCTCTTCGCCCCGTTGACCAGCGCCGCGCCAATGACCGGCCCCACCAGCGTGCCGCGCCCACCCAGCGCGACCCAGATCGCGGCTTCGATCGAGTTCGTCGGCGACATTTCGCCGGGGTTAATAATGCCCACCTGCGGGACATACAGCGCGCCGGCCAGGCCGCACAGCACCGCGGAGAGCGTCCACACCAGCAGCTTGAACCCGCGCGGATCGTATCCGCAAAACGTCAGGCGGTTTTCGGCGTCGCGAACGGCAGTCAGAATGCGGCCAAACTTGCTCTTCGCCAGCGCAAACCCGATGCCCAGCGCCAGGAGCAGCAACAGCACGGTGGCCAGAAACAGCGCAATACGCGTGGTCGTCTCCGTTACCGCAAAACCCAGCAGCGTGGTGAAGCCGGTAAAGCCGTTATTACCGCCAAAACCGGTTTCGTTGCGAAAGAACAGCAGCATCCCGGCATAGGTCAGCGCCTGAGTCATGATCGAGAAATAGACCCCTTTGATCCTGGAGCGGAAGGCAAACCAGCCAAACACCAGCGCCAGCAGCCCCGGGACCATCACAATCAGCACCAGCGCCCAGGCAAAATGCTGGGTACCCCACCAGAACCACGGCAGTTCACTCCAGGAGAGAAACGACATAAACGCCGGCAAACCGTCCCCCGCCGCCTGGCGCATCAGGTACATGCCCATCGCGTAGCCGCCCAGGGCGAAGAAGATGCCATGCCCCAGGGACAACATACCGGCGTAGCCCCACACCAGATCCAGCGCCACCGCCACAATGGCATAGCAGAGGATCTTGCCAATCAGCGTCAGCATCCAGGTTGACAGCGCCAGCGGATGCGTCGCAGGCAGTAAGGCGAAAAACGGCAGTATCAGCAGGCACATCACCAGCAGGCTGCCGGCAATCTGCGTTGTGCGTGGCGCTTTGCGCGCCAGCGTTAAGGTCAGCGGCTGGCTCATCAGTCAATCACCCTCCCTTTCAGCGCAAACAGTCCCTGAGGGCGTTTCTGAATAAACAGCACGATCGCCACCAGAATCAAAATTTTACCCAGCACCGCCCCCATCTGCGGTTCAAGGATTTTATTAAAGATCCCCAGACCAAACGCCGCGGCCACGCTGCCTGCCAGCTGGCCTACGCCACCGAGAACGACCACGAGGAACGAGTCGATAATGTACCCCTGACCGAGCTCCGGCCCGACGTTCCCAAGCTGGGAAAGCGCCACGCCGCCCAGACCGGCAATGCCTGAGCCCAGCCCGAACGCCAGCATGTCGACCCGCCCGGTCGGCACGCCGCAGCAGGCGGCCATGCTGCGGTTTTGCGTCACCGCCCTCACGTTCAGCCCCAGACGGGTTTTATTCAGAATGAGCCAGGTGAAGAACAGCACCAGCAGCACGAAGCCCAGCACCACAATGCGGTTCCACGGCAGGGTCAGGTTGGCAAAAACCTGCACCCCGCCGGAAAGCCATGCCGGGTTAGCCACCTCCAGGTTCTGCGCGCCAAACGTCATGCGCACCAGCTGGATAAGCATCAGGCTGATCCCCCACGTCGCCAGCAGCGTTTCCAGCGGACGACCGTACAAATGACGGATCACGGTGCGCTCCAGCACCATCCCGATGCCCGCCGTCAGGCAGAAGGCGACCGGCAGCGCGATAACGGGATAGAGCGCCAGCCACTGAGGAGCAAGCCCGGCCATCGTCTGCTGCACCATCCACGTGGCATACGCGCCCAGCATCAGCATCTCGCCGTGGGCCATATTAATCACGCCCAGCAGGCCGTAGGTGATGGCAAGCCCCAGCGCCGCCAGCAGCAGCACCGACCCCAGCGACAGCCCCATAAACGCCTGGCCCAGCAGATCGCCCCACATCAGACGGTGCTGGATCTGGCGAAGGCTCTCCTGCGCGGCTGCGCGGACCCCGGCGTCAGGCTCGGTCTGTGTCTGGGTAAACGGAGTCAGCCTGGACGCCACGTCCGGATCGGCGGACTGCCCGAGCCGTTCAACTGCCGTGCGGCGGACCTCAGCCTGCGGGCTGGTCAGCTGGAGATTCGCCACCGCCAGCAACAGCGCCTGACGCGCCACCGCGTCCGTTTCATCCGTCAACCGTTTTTCCAGAAAGGCGAGCATGCCTGGCTGGGCATCGCGCTGGAGCTGGCGCGCCGCTGCACGCCTTTCGGTGACACTGTCACTCACAAGCTGATGGGTGGCGATGGCCGTCGCAGCGAGCACCCGCAGCCGGTTCGTCAGACGAACGGCTTTGGTTGGCCCCGCTGCTGCCTGGCTTTCGCCCAGCGGGATGATGTCGCCATTGCGTTGTGCAAAGGCGTGCTTTTGCGTATCAACAAAGAGGTTTTCCTGTTGCAGCGCCTGCAGCAGCGGCAACCTTGCCGCCTCCGGCGAGGCGGCCCACTGCGTCAGCAGTTCCGCCTGCTGGCTGCGGCTGGCAGCAACAAAACGATCGGCATCCGATGCCTGCGCCATCCCTGGCAGCAGTCCGGTAAGCCATACAAGCGCGACGATCGTGCGTATGAAGTTCATGGCTTTCTCCCTGCGGGAATGGCTTAGTTGCTGGCGGTTTTCATCGGCTGATCGGGCTTTTTGTCATTCCCGGCGATGAACGGGCTCCACGGCTGGGCACGTACCGGCTGTTCCGTCTGCCACACCACGTTAAACTGACCGTTGCCTTCGATTTCGCCGATCATGACCGGCTTGTGCAGGTGATGGTTGGTGGCATCCATCGTGAGCGTAAAGCCAGACGGCGCCTTAAAGGACTGACCGGCCATCGCCGCACGCACTTTATCCACATCGGTGGTGCCCGCTTTCTCCACCGCCTGCGCCCACATATGGATGCCCACGTAAGTGGCTTCCATCGGGTCGTTGGTCACCACGGTATCGGCGTTCGGCAGCTTGTGCGCTTTGGCATAGGCTTTATAGTCCGCCACGAAGGTCTGGTTGGTTGGATTATCAACGGATTCAAAGTAGTTCCACGCCGCCAGGTTGCCCACCAGCGGTTTGGTGTCAATGCCGCGCAGCTCTTCTTCACCCACGGAGAACGCCACGACCGGCACGTCGGTCGCTTTCAGCCCCTGGTTCGCCAGCTCTTTGTAAAACGGAACGTTGGAGTCGCCGTTGATGGTTGAGACCACGGCAGTTTTACCGCCCGCAGAGAATTTCTTGATGTTGGCGACAATGGTCTGGTAGTCGCTATGACCAAACGGGGTGTAAACCTCTTCGATGTCTTTATCCTCCACCCCTTTGGAATGCAGGAACGCGCGCAGGATCTTGTTGGTGGTGCGCGGGTAGACGTAGTCCGTGCCCAGCAGGAAGAAGCGTTTCGCCGCGCCACCGTCTTCACTCATCAGGTATTCCACCGCCGGGATAGCCTGCTGGTTCGGCGCCGCGCCGGTATAGAAGACGTTCGGTGACATCTCCTCGCCTTCATATTGCACCGGATAGAACAGCAAACCGTTCAGCTCTTCAAAGACGGGCAGAACGGACTTTCGCGAGACCGACGTCCAGCAGCCGAACACCACCGCCACCTTATCCTGACTTAACAGCTGGCGCGCTTTCTCGGCAAACAGCGGCCAGTTTGAGGCCGGATCCACCACCACCGGCTCCAGCTTCTTACCCAGCACGCCGCCTTTCGCGTTGATCTCATCGATGGTCATCAGGGCGACATCTTTCAGCGGGGTTTCGGAGATGGCCATCGTGCCGGAGAGGGAGTGCATGATCCCCACTTTGATGGTATCGGCCGCCTGCACGCCAAAACTCATTCCCATAGCAACGACAGACGCAGACAATGCAAAGGCTTTTAATAAAGTACGACGGTGCATATTTTCACTCCTGAAAAAGAACGCTGTGCGAAGACGTCCGTTACGGCGTGGACGCGGAAATAAATGTCTCAGCGAAGCAGGAGCAAAAAGGATGCCAGAATGGAGAAAGCGTGAATGCAGGGGCTGAAGCGCAGGATGTAAAGAGAACGTCTCAGAATGGCACAGCGCTGCACTTTAATAATGCAGCGCTGAAAAGCGGGTTTACCAGACTTCACTGGCGATCTGCGTCACCAGGCGGATTTTGTCCCACTGCTGGGCTTCGCTCAGGCTGTTACCCTCTTCGGTAGAAGCAAAGCCACACTGCGGGCTGAGGCAAATTTGCTCTTTCGCCACGTATTTCGCCGCTTCTTCCAGACGCGCCTTCACCCCTTCCGGGTTCTCCAGCTCGCCATTTTTGGTGGTGATAAGCCCCAACACCACCTGCTGTTTGCCGGGGCGGACAAAGCGCAGCGGCGCGAAATCCCCGCTGCGGTCGTTATCATATTCCAGGAAGAACGCGTCAACGTTAACCGTCCCGAACAGCACTTCCGCCACCGGCTCATAGCCGCCTTCTGAAATCCAGGTTGAGCGGAAGTTACCGCGGCAGACGTGCAGCCCGATGGTCAAATCGTCCGGTTTGCCCTCCAGGGCCTTGTTCAGCACGCGGGCATAGATACGCGCCAGCTCGTCGGGGTCATCACCGCGCTCGCGGATCTGACGACGCTGGTCATCCGAGCAGAGATAGGCCCAGACGGTGTCATCCAGTTGCAGATAACGGCAGCCCGCGTCATAGAAAGCCCGAATGGCGTCGCGCCAGGTGGTCGCCAGATCGTCGAAATAGACGTTCAGGTCCGGATACACCGTCGCGTCTATGTCTTTACGACCGCCGCGAAAATGCAGCACGCTCGGGCTCGGAATGGTCATTTTCGGCTCGGCGCTCCCGCTGATGCTTTTCAGATAACGAAAGTCCTCCAGCATCGGATGCTCGCCAAAGCCCAGCTTGCCGGTAACGCGCACGCCGTGGGCTTTGGTTTGCACACCGTTAAACTGAATGCCCTGCTGCGCATCGTAACGCTCTACGCCCTGCAGACCGTCGAAGAAATCAAAGTGCCACCAGGCGCGGCGAAACTCACCGTCGGTGACCACATTCAGCCCGCACGCACACTGCTGCTCAACGACATGGCGGATAGCGTCGTTTTCAATGGCGCGAAGCTGCCCGGCGTCAATTTCGCCGCTGGCAAATTTCTGGCGAGCCTGTTTGATGGCATCCGGGCGTAAAAAGCTGCCGACTACATCGGCGCGGAACGGGGCGTGGTGTCGTTGCATGGAAATCTCCTCAGTCTGCCGGTGATAATTGCCCGCAGTGATAATTCATCTTTTGAAGCTTTAGACTTCTGGATGTCTAAATGTCCAAAAAAGATGTCATACCTGCTTTATCCCGGCAAACGAGAAAATTTCACGGGTGATGAAAAAAATTCATCTTCACAGCGCGGCAGCGGTTTCGCTGCTGGCAAAGGCGTACTTTTCATCTTCCCAGCCGGTGATCCCGCCGAGCATAATTTTGACCGGCAGCCCAAGACGCGCCAGCTTCAGCGCGGCTCTGTCCGCACCGTTACAGTGTGGTCCGGCGCAGTAGACGACAAACAGCGTGCCTTCAGGCCACTGGGCCATGCGCCCGGCGGTAATCTGACTCCACGGCATGTGCACTGCGCCGGGGACGTGACGGCGGGCAAACTGCTCCGGGCCGCCCACCACATGAAGCAGCACGAAGTCCTGCTCCTGGTTGACGATGGCATGATGCACATCGGCACAATCGGTTTCGACGCTCAGACGGCGCAGAAAATGGGTGACGGCTTCCTGCGGCTCAGCAGCCGGAAATTCAGTAACATAGCTCATGATCCTTCCTCATCTTTGGCGTTTGTGTTAACACTACTCTATCCACAAATTCAGCCGGTGAATGCGCTCACGTATGCCAGAAAACAGCAAAAAGATGACAAACTTAAGACAGCATCCCCGCCCGAAGGTGGTGGTGCTGGCCTATGACGGTCTGTGTACCTTCGAATTCGGCGTGGCGGTGGAGATCTTCGGCCTGCCGCGCCCCGAGCTCGGCGACAACTGGTACCGCTTTGCGGTGGCGAGCGTGGATAGCGGTGAACTGCGGGCGACGGGCGGGATCCGTATCATTACCGATGGCGATCTCTCCCTGCTTGAATCTGCCGATCTGATCGTGGTGCCGGGATGGCGGGGGCTGGAGTCACCGGTTCCGGAGCCGCTCTGCCACGCGTTACGCCAGGCCAGCGCGCGGGGCTGTCAGCTGCTGTCGATCTGTTCCGGCGTGTTTGTGCTGGCCGCGTCAGGGCTGCTGAACGGACGTAAAGCCACAACGCACTGGCGTTATATTGACGCACTTAAAGCCCGTTACCCTGAGATCGAGGTGGTTGAGGATGTGCTCTACCAGGACGAAGGCGATATTCTGACCTCCGCAGGCAGTGCAGCGGGCATCGATCTCTGTCTGCATGTCGTGCGACGGGATTATGGCATGGAAACCGCCAACAGCGTGGCGCGCCGGCTGGTTATTCCGCCACACAGGGATGGTTCACAGCCGCAGCAGCTGAGCCGCCCGGTGGCGCAGTTGCGGGAAAGCCAGCGACTTGGTCAGCTGTTTGACTTTTTGCACCAGCATCTTAATGAAGCGCACAGTGTCGACTCGCTGGCGCGTCGGGTTGGGATGAGCCAGCGCACCTTTCTGCGTCGCTTCGAGGCGGCGACGGGAACCACGCCAGCCCGCTGGTTACTCCATGAGCGCCTGTTGCGGGCGAAAGATTATCTGGAAAGCAGTCGGTTAAGCATCGACAGCATTGCTGAACAGACCGGGTTTGGTCAGGCATCGACGCTGCGTCATCATTTTCGTCAGCAGTTCGCGCTTTCCCCGGCCCAGTATCGCAAACAATTTTCACGTCCGGATGCGGTCCGCTAAAGAGCCAGTCCGGACATCGGCATTTACGATTAACAAGGGAGCACCTGATGGTCACCACCCACGTTTTTATCGCCGTCAGTCTTGATGGTTACATCGCCCGGGAGAATGACGATATTGACTGGCTGTTGCAGCGCGACGATCCGAGCGAAGACCATGGCTATACGGCGTTTATTGCGGACAAAGAGTGGATCGTCATGGGGCGCGGAAGCTATGAGAAGGTGGTGACCTTTGACACCTGGCCGTATGACAGGCCGGTGCTGGTGCTCTCCCGACAGCTGGCCGACACGCCCGTGCCGGAGGCGCTGAAGGGCAAAGTGCAGTTCTCCCGCCGTGCGCCAAAAGAGGTACTGGACGATCTGGCGGCGCAAAATGTCCATCGCGTCTATCTCGATGGTGGGCGGGTCATACAGTCGTTCCTGCGCGAAGGACTGGTGGCCGATATGGTGATTACTACCGTTCCTGTCCTGCTTGGCTCGGGAAAACCGCTGTTTGGCGCCCTTCCACGGGATATCGATTTGACACTGGTATCCAGCCGCAGCTTCCCTTCAGGCCTGGTACAGTCGCACTATCGGGTCACAACATAACGCTGGTAGCGCCACTGCTGGCAAAAAAAAAAACCGCCATTATCTGGCGGTAAATGCTTGCATGGATAGATTTGTATTTTGGTCTCTACGTCCCGACACGTCATGGCCGGGCAGCGGATCCCATACAACCTATCACTTTATATCTCAACGAACCTTAAACAGCCCTGTTAACCCGCCTGGGTATTGATTTGCAAATAACGCATCAGGCCCTGCTCAGCGCTTTGTCTGGCATCATCATTGATGGCCTCAAGATAAAACGAACGCGACACGCCATATGGCGCTTTTTCGGACGGATAGACCGCAAACTGGAATGTTTTCCCGCGCGTCTTGTGAGTGCAGTCTAATTCCCAGCGTTCGTCGTTAATTTTGATGCTATTACAATCAACGCGTCCATAATCGCTGGTTAAATATGATCCTACGCGAGCTTCTGCAGAGTGAATATATTCAGGTGCGTCATTACTGACATAACGAGCGCCAGCCGCGGCCCCTGCTGCAACCACCACAAGCGCCAACACCATTATTTTTTTCATTTATTAAGACCCGTTCCTTAGCCAGAGAATTCTTATTATATAGGATTTATCTCTAAAACCATTGTCCAGTTTGGTACCAGAAATGGCGGTTTATCGTCAGTATCTCAATTTTAAGAAAAGTCTCAATATAGCTTTAATTCGACAAAACCTGACGATGCCTTTGCGTTAATTTGAATATTCGAATAATAACACAAGGGAATTACAGGCATGATCGTTCCGCGTTCTTATTCTGCGGTGAAGAGATAATGAGAAAAGGCCTGGCACTGGTGATGTTGCTCTGCGCCCTGTTTTCGGGGCAGCTTATGGCGGGGCACAAAGGACATGAATATATTTGGGTGAAAAACGTGGAGCATCAGCTTCGTCATGAAGCCGACAGCGATGAATTGCGAAGCGCGGCGGAAGAGTCGGCAGAGGGTTTGCGCGAGCACCACCTGTGGCAGAAATCGCGCAAACCGGACACGCACGTTCGGTAATTAGCTGCCCTTACGTTTCGGCAGGGTTTTCATCAGATCGTCCGGGCTGACAGACGCCACAATACTGCCAGGCGGTGGCATTTTGAAGATGTGGTTTTTCATCTTGCCAATCACATGCATTTCGCACGGACGACAGTCAAATTTAAGGGTCAGGACTTCGTCTCCGTTCACCAGCTGCATCGGGGTGGCCTTCCAGCTTTTGATATTCCCTTTCGCCTGCTTCGGACACAGGTTGAAGGCAAAGCGCAGGCAGTGCTTGGTGATCATCACCGGCACATCGCCCTTCTCTTCATGCGCTTCATACGCCGCGTCGATCAGCTGCACGCCGTGACGATGGTAGAATTCACGGGCTTTATGGTTATAGACGTTGGCAAGGAAGGACAAATGCGTATCCGGGTAAACGGGCGCAGGGACGGTTTCAGCTTTACGGCTGCCGCGCGGATACTGCGCCAGGCGTGCCGCATCCAGCATCTCTGCCGTTTCACGGCGGAACGAATTAAGCAGGCTGTTCGGCACGAACAGCGCGTCCGGCAGGTTCACCTCAATGGTGCGGGCGTAGTAAATCGTCTGCCCCAGCTTCGCCACGCCGTCCTTCAGGTTGTTAAGCGCTTTTTCGGCGTTATTGGCCACCTCGAACAGACCGTCGAGCGTGTGGGTTACGCTGATGCCATCTTCACAGGTCATGGTCAGAATCAGCTGCTCTTCCCAGCCGCCCAGTTCAATATCCACCGCAATGCGGCGTTCGCTGGAGGTTTTCAGAAGCGCCTGCTGCCAGTTATGATCGAGGTTACGGTTAAGCGCTGCGTTTGGTCGCGCTTTGTAGAGATCGGCCGGCATTTCATTCGGCCAGACGCGGTAGCGATTTTCGCCGGTTTTCTCCACCGTATTGGCGCGGAAGCCCACCACTTCACGCTTGATCATCACGTTAAGGCCATCACCGTTCGCCAGCGGCTCCGTCACTTCAACATCCAGGTAATCCTTCGCCACTTTCAGCACTTCACCGACCGGTAAACCGATAAACTTCGGGGAATCAAACGCGCCGATATCCCCTTTGCGGGCATTGACAAAATAGTCCGTGCTGCCGCGGTGGAAGGTTTTGTCCGTCGACGGAATAAAGAAATGCTCGGTACGACCGGCCGACGCGCGCGCCAGGTCACCGCGGTCTTCAATAATCGCATCCAGCATCTGGCGATAGTGCGCGGTGATGTTCTTCACGTAGCTCATATCTTTGTAACGCCCTTCAATCTTGAAGGAGCGCACGCCTGCGTCAATCAGCGCGCCCAGGTTGGCGGTCTGATCGTTATCCTTCATGGAGAGCAGGTGTTTTTCGAACGCCACGACGCGGCCCTGATCGTCTTTCAGGGTATACGGCAGACGGCAGGCCTGAGAACAGTCGCCGCGGTTGGCGCTGCGGCCCGTTTGCGCGTGGGAAATGTTGCACTGACCGGAATAGGCGACGCATAGCGCGCCGTGGATAAAGAACTCAATGGTTGCGTCTGTCGCCTGGTGGATATCGCGGATCTGATTCAGGTTCAGTTCGCGTGCCAGAACGATCTGCGAAAAGCCGACGTCGGAAAGAAACTTCGCCTTCTCTACCGTGCGGATATCACACTGGGTACTGGCATGCAGTTCAATGGGGGGAATATCCAGCTCCAGCACGCCCATGTCCTGCACAATCAGGGCATCGACGCCGGTCTGGTAGAGATCGGTAATCAGACGCTGTGCAGGCTCCAGCTCATCATCATGAAGAATGGTGTTCAGGGTGACGAACACCTTCGCCCCGAAACGGTGGGCGAACGGCACCAGTTCAGCAATATCGCTCAGGCTGTTGCTGGCGTTATGGCGGGCACCGAAGCCAGGGCCGCCAATGTAGACGGCGTCTGCGCCATGAAGGATCGCTTCACGGGCAATGGCGGCGTCGCGGGCCGGGCTTAAAAGTTCAAGATGATGGGATTGCAGGCGCATACTTCGTCGTTATCCGTTATGGTCAAAATGGCGGCTATTGTAGTCAGAAGTATGCGTCAGCGAAACAGTTTTGCGTAGCCTTAGCGGGGATAATGGATCAGCGAATGAAAATGCACCGGCCGGTCGCTGCTGTTACGGTATGCGTGCGGTTTATCGCCGGCAAAACGCACGCCTGAATCGGCAGAAAGGGTCTGCCACTGTCCCTCAAGTTTCATTTCCAGCTCACCGCTGATCACCACCACATGTTCAATCACCCCCGCTTCATGCGGCGTGGACTCGCTCAGCGCGCCGGGTGCCAGGGTAATGGAGAAATGATCAAACTTCAGCGTTTCGTCCCACGGAAACAGCGGTTTCACCACCATCGCCTGCTGCTGCGGGTCAAAGACGGCCTGCCGGTCCGCCTCCGGGGTGATAAACGCGGAGAACGGTACGTTCAGTCCGGTGGCGATTTTCCACAGTGTCGACACCGTCGGGCTGGACTCATTGCGCTCAATTTGCCCGAGCATGGCTTTTGATACACCGGTCTCGTCCGCGAGCTTCGACAAACTCCAGCCGCGCGCCTGACGCAGCGTTTTCAGTGTTGTTGCAAGATGCAGTGTGATGTCCATGTTCCCTCCTGGTGATGCCCAGCATACCACTTGTACGCTATAACGCACAGTGTTACCTTATTCCGGACGTTATAACGCACAATGGAGTTCCCATGCGCCCTTCCTCTCATTTCATTCCTGTCACGCTGGCGGGCTTCGTCGCCGTTCTGGTGGGTTACGCCAGTTCTGCCGCCATTATCTGGCAGGCCGCTGCCGCAGCGGGTGCCAGCGCACAGCAGATCGCAGGCTGGATGACCGCCCTGGGAATCGGGATGGGCGTCAGCACGCTGGCGCTTTCCTGGTGGTATAAAGCGCCGGTGCTTACCGCCTGGTCCACGCCCGGTGCCGCGCTGCTCGCCACCAGCCTGCATGGCGTCACGCTGGCGGAAACCATCGGCGTGTTCATCTTTGCCAACGCGCTTATCCTGCTCTGCGGCATCACCGGATTATTCGCCCGGCTGATGAAGCTGATCCCCCATTCCCTTGCCGCCGCCATGCTGGCGGGTGTGCTTTTGCAGTTTGGCCTGCATGCGTTTGCGCATCTTGAGGGGCACTTTTTGCTGTGCGGCAGCATGATTGCGGCATGGCTGCTGGCAAAAGCGCTGGCCCCGCGTTATGCCATCGTGGTCACGCTGCTGGCAGGCGGTATTGTGGCATGGATAAGCGGTGACGTTGTCACCGACAGGCTAACCCTCTCCCTGGTGATGCCCGAATTTGTTGCGCCTACGTTCACCTTCACCAGCCTGATCAGCATTGGCGTGCCCTTCTTCCTCGTGACCATGGCCTCGCAAAATGCGCCGGGGTTCGCCACGATGAAAGCGTCGGGATATCCGCTGGCGGTCTCCCCGCTCATCATCGTGACGGGTGGACTGGCGCTGCTGTTTTCGCCGTTTGGCGTCTTTTCCATCTGCATAGCGGCGATAACCGCCGCCATTTGTCAAAGCCCGGATGCACACCCGGATGCGGATAAGCGCTGGCTGGCAGCCATTGCCGCTGGCGGGTTTTATCTGCTGGCGGGGGTTTTCGGCGGCTCTATTACCGGCCTGATGGCCGCCCTGCCGCTTAGCTGGATCCAGACGCTGGCCGGTCTGGCGCTGCTGGGAACCATCAGCGGGAGTTTATATCAGGCATTACATCACGAAGCGGAGCGCGACGCGGCCATCGTCACGTTTCTGATGACCGCAAGCGGCGTCACGCTGATGGGGATTGGTTCGGCATTCTGGGGGCTGGTGTTGGGCGGCCTGTGCTATGCCCTGTTCTCACGCGTTCGCCGCACGTAGCTGTGAGGGCGTCATGCCCGTCACGCTGCGAAAGCGGTTGCTGAAGTGGCTGGCGGAGTTAAACCCGCAGGCTAGCGCAATGTCCGTCAGCGGCATGGAGGTATGCTGCACCAGCTCTTTCGCTTTGACCATTCGCCTGTGCATCACGTACTGATGCGGCGCCAGCCCCGTTGACTGGCGGAACATGCGGGCAAAATGGTATTCACTGAGGGCGGCCTGCGCCGCCAGTTCGGCCAGCGTCAGGGGCTGCCCCAGGTTCTCTTCGATAAAGGCCAGCACGTTGCGCAGAACAAACGGCGATAACCCGCCGGTGACGACCGGCAGTTTCCACTGCACGTTGGCGTAGTTTTGCAGCAGATGAGTCAGCAGGAGCGTGGAGGCCGTGCTCAGGGTGAGCTGGTTGGCGTTTTGCTGCCAGTCACAGCCCAGTAAGAACTGGCGATACAGTGCGGTGATCTTCGGATCGCTGCCAAAAATGCGTTCGTCCAGGGTCAGCGACAGCGGCCGCTTGTCCCAGATTTTCTCCCCCACGTCGCGCAGGTGCTCATCGGTACAGTAGAGATGCACAAACGACAGGTCATCCCGGATATCCCACGTTGATTCGCTCTCTTTGGGCATCAAACAGAAACGGTCCGGTCCCCCGCCGTTTTTCCAGCCGCCCGGCGTTTTTTGATAGCTTTCGTAACCGTCCGCCACGTACAGGCTCAGGGTGTGATGGTTACTTTTCACCGTTATCGTATCGTGCTTGTTGTACCACGCGGCCAGCTGAATACCGGAATTCAGCGAGACGGTTCCCCGCAGGACTGCATTCTGTTGGCTGAGCGTTTCAAAGGTATCGTAAGCGTGAGACATAACCGTTAGCGCGTGATGGACAGGGATCTCAGTCTAAAAAGAGTTGTCGCCCGTTGCCAGTCCCCGGGAAAGAAAAAAGCGCAAGATTTTGCAAGTCTCCCGCAAGCCGGTGAAAGCCCGATGCGGGATGTCGCGCCATACTGCGGGCTTCGGTGGTTTAAGAAGAGAAGAATATGAACGCATTATTATACGGACTGGTGGTGATTATCTGGGGAACCACCTGGATTGCGATTTTCCTGCAGCAGGGACCGGTGGCGGCGCCGGTGTCGATTTTCTGGCGCTTCGCGGTCGCCAGCCTCACGATGATGGTGGTGTTACTCGCCCTGCGCCGTCTGCGCACGCTGGCGCTACGGGATCACCTGTTTTGCCTGCTGCAGGGATGCTGTGTTTTCTGCTTTAACTTCTGGTGTTTTTACACGGCAGCGGCACATATCAACACCGGGCTGGAGTCGGTGATCTTCTCCATGGCCGTGCTCTATAACGCCATTAACAGCTTTATTTTCTTCGGTCAGCGCCCACCGGCGCGCTTCTGGACGGCTGCGGCACTGGGCCTGGTCGGGATCATCACCCTCTTCTGGGACGATCTGCTGGCCAGCGGCTGGAGTGCGTCACTCCTGACGGGCATTGGGCTTTCCGCGCTCGGTACCTACGGCTTTTCGCTGGGCAATATGATCAGCATGCGCCATCAGCGCAGAGGCCTCGAAACCATGACCACCAACGCCTGGGCGATGCTCTATGGCACGCTGGTGATGGGCTGCATTGCGCTGTTCAGAGGTGATAGCTTCGTGCCGGAATGGACGCTGAGCTATATGGGCGCGCTGGTCTATCTGGCCCTGTTTGGCTCGGTGATTGCGTTTGGCGCGTACTTCACGCTGGTGGGCCGCATTGGCCCGGGCAAAGCGGCCTACAGCACGCTGCTTTTTCCGCTGGTGGCGCTCTCCATCTCCACGGTGTATGAAGGCTACGTCTGGCATATCAACGGCATTGTTGGATTAGTGCTGATTCTGGGAGGAAATATGGTGATGTTCACGAAACCGGAAACCTGGTTCAGACGCTTGCGGACGGCGTAAATAAAAACGGCCTGCATCACGCAGGCCGTTTTAGATTATTTCGCGGTTTTTTTCACATCAAACATGGTGGCGTCCGTTGCCATGTCATCAACAACCTGCTTCAGCGTCGCGAAGGTCATTGGTGTATTTTCGTTATTCAGCTCTTTACCTTCGCCTTTACGTACCACCTTCATGACCGGTTTATTGGTCGCCGCATCAATCAGCTCACCTTCAAAGTAGAGATGGGTATCCATGGTGCGATGTCCGGTTGCCATCTGCGTACCGGCAACCACCAGCGCAACAGGCACCACTTCATAGAACTGCAGTCCCTCTTTCTGCGAGCTCACCCCGGTAATGGCACCGCGGAAAATCAGGCTGTGTTTACCCGGCGTAGTCACAATCGGCTTACGCGTACCAATAGCGGTTTTCATTTTGTTATTGGTGTAATTCAACAGCTCATCAAGCGTTTTTTGCCCGATTTGAGTGGTGGGTTTTGGCGTTGGATAATAGGTAATTGGCGTCCAGATAATACTGTCGTAGTTAGCTTCGTTATAAGCGGGATCTACCCAACGCAGGGTAGGCTTACCTGTCGCGGACGTCGTTTGCTGTAAACCCGAGTAATCTTTTAAAAAGCCAGAATATTGCTCAGGTGCGGCGACTTTAGAAGAACAACCCGCCAACGCCAACAGACCAGTAAGCACTGCAACTTTAAAAAAAGAGTGAGTACGCATGATGATTTTCCATGTTATATGCAAGTATGCACTTGAAGTTATAGCAAAAGTCTGGCGGGTTTGTTGTGACAAAAAATGATGCGGGTAGCACAAATTGCAAAAAGACTGCCCGGCATCTGTCCGGGCAGTGAAAATTTACTGATTTATATCCACTTGCCAGAACAGATGTTTGCCAAACGGGTCTATTTCATAGCCCTTCACTTCCTTGCGTACCGGCTCGAAAATCGTTGAATGCGCAATCATCACCGCAGGCATCTGGTCATGCATCATCTGCTGCGCCTCTTTATAGAGCGCCACCCGTTTATCATGATCGGTTATCGATTTGGCCTCAGCGATGATCTTATCAAACGGCTTGTAGCACCATTTCGCCGAGTTTGAGCCGCCATTCGCCGAGGTGCAGGTAAACAGCGGGCCGAAGAAGTTGTCCGGATCGCCGGTGGCCGTCGTCCAGCCCATCAGCGCGGCCTGATGCTCTCCCCCCTTCACGCGTTTAAGGTATTCGCCCCATTCGTAGGTGACAATTTTGGTCTGCACACCAACCTTCGCCCAGTCCGCCTGAATCATCTCCGCCATGCGTTTCGCATTCGGGTTATAGGGCCGCTGGACCGGCATCGCCCATAAGTCGATGCTGACGCCGTTGGCAAAACCAGCCTCTTTCAAAAGCGCTTTCGCCTTCTCCGGATCGTAGTCGTAATCCTTCAGCTCGCTGTCGGCACTCCAGACGCCCGGCGGCAGCAGGTTCTTCGCCGCCGTGCCGGTGCCGTGGAACACCGCGTCAATAATGGCCGGTTTGTTGATGGCCATCGCCAGCGCCTGGCGGACTTTCACGTTATCCAGCGGCGGCTTTTGGGTATTGAACGCCAGGAAGCCGGTATTCAGCCCCGCCTTGCTCATCAGGTTGATATCTTTGTTCGCCTTCATACGCGGCAGGTCTGCCGGGTTCGGGAACGGCATCACCTGGCATTCGTTCTTCTCGATTTTGGCAAAACGCACGGAGGCATCCGGGGTGATGGTAAACACCAGCCGATCCAGCTTCGATTTCCCCTGCCAGTAGTCCGGGAAGGCGGTAAACAAAATGCGAGAATCTTTCTGATACTGCGCCAGCTTAAACGGACCGGTGCCGATCGGCTCCATGTCCACCTTCTCCGGCGTCCCCGCTTTCAGCATCGCGTCGGCATATTCCGCCGACAGAACAGAGGCAAAATACCATGCCAGATCGGCAACAAACGGCGCTTCCGGGTGCGCCAGCGTAAACCGTACGGTGTGGTCATCAACTTTATCAATGGCGGTAATCAGGCTGCCAAACTCCAGGCTTTCAAAGTTGGAGTAGCTGCCGTTTGAGACGTTGTGATAGGGATGGTTGACGTCTTTCTGCCGCATAAACGAGAAAATCACGTCATCGGCGTTAAAGTCGCGGGTCGGCGTGAAGGATTTATTGCTCTGAAACTTAACGCCTTTACGCAGATAGAAGGTGTAAACCTTGCCGTCGTCGCTCACCTCCCAGCGCTCCGCCAGGCTCGGCACCAGCTCCGTGGTGCCGGGTTTGAAATCGACCAGCCGGTTATAGACCGGCACGGCGCTGGCGTCGACGCTGGTTCCCGAGGTGTATAACTGAGGATTAAAGTTTTCCGGCGATCCTTCGGAGCAATACACCAGCGTTTTCGCGGCGACAGCGGAGCTGACCGTCAGCGCCGCGAGTGCCAGCGTGAAAGTTGTGAGTTTGCTTGTCATCGTATATTCCTGTCTTTTTAATTCGACGGCTAATTAATTCTTTTGCCATTTCATAAATAACATTAAAGTGATGTGGCAAACACCCGAAAAATAAATAAGGAACAAATCACTATGGGCTCGCCACTTTCCAGACAATTAACGCACCGCTTTTTTCGCTATCTCGCCATCACCAGCCAGAGCGATCCCAGAGTAAAAACCCTGCCCTCGACCCCGGGCCAGCACGACATGGCGCGGGAACTGGCGCAGGAGCTGACACAGCTGGGTTTAGACGCAATTGTGATTGACGAATTCGCCACGGTGACAGCGGTCAAAAAAGGCAACGTCCCCGGTGCGCCGCGCATCGGCTTTATTACCCATATTGATACTGTCGACGTGGGATTATCACCGGATATTCATCCACAAATATTAACGTTTACCGGTGAAGACCTCTGTCTGAATAAAGAGAAAGGGATTTGGCTGCGGGTAAAAGAGCACCCCGAAATTCTCGCCTACCCGAATGAAGAGATTATTTTTAGCGACGGAACCAGCGTACTGGGCGCCGATAATAAAGCGGCGGTTACCGTCGTGATGACGGTGCTGGAAAACCTGACGGCAGAACATCAGCATGGGGATATCGTCGTGGCGTTCGTGCCTGACGAAGAGATCGGTCTGAACGGTGCCAAGGCGCTGGATCTGAAACGCTTCGATGTCGACTTCGCCTGGACCATCGACTGCTGCGAGCTGGGCGAAATTGTTTACGAGAATTTCAATGCGGCCGCCGCCGAGATCCGCTTCACCGGTGTGACGGCGCACCCGATGTCCGCGAAAGGCGTGCTGGTCAATCCCCTGCTGATGGCGACTGACTACATCAGCCATTTTGACCGCCAGCAAACGCCAGAGTGTACCGAAGGCCGCGAAGGCTATATCTGGTTTAACGGCCTCCAGGCCGGGCAGAACGAGGCCGTACTGAAGGCCAATATCCGGGATTTCGATAAAGAGAACTTTGCTGCCCGCAAACAGCAGATTGCCGACGTCGCCGCGCGGATTGCCGCCCACTATCCGACGGCTAAAGTGGACTATCGCATTGAAGATACCTACAGCAATATCAGCAATGCGATTGGCGAAGACAGGCGCGCTATCGATCTGATGTTTGAGGCGATGGAATCGCTCGGCATCACGCCAAAACCGACGCCAATGCGCGGCGGTACGGACGGGGCGGCGCTCTCGGCAAAAGGTTTACTCACGCCGAACTTCTTTACCGGCGCGCATAACTTCCACTCGAAGTTTGAATTCCTGCCGCTGTCGTCGTTCGAGGCCTCTTACCACACCGCCCTGCAGCTGTGTCTGCTGGCCGCCCGTTAAACGGGCTTGCGGGCCAGCAGAGTGGCAAAGCGCAGTTTAATGCGGTTCCCGTTTTCATCGGTGCGGTGCAGTTCGCCGGGATCTTCGTTGTATTTAATCAGCTCCCAGCCTTCGTAATAGTTGCTCAGCTCACCGCTTTTGAATGCAAACGGGAAACCGACCGTGCAGGGATAATCTGCCGTATCCATGGCGGCGACAATCAGGTTGTAACCACCCGGCGTAGTGCAGCGCTGCATGTTGGCGATAAGACCCGGGATGGTGTCTGGCTGTAGGAACATCAGCACCACGGTGGAGAGAATAAAATTGTACTCGCCATCAAAGCTCAGGCTGTTGAGATCCTTGATCGCCGTTTGCAGACCCTCAATGCCTTCCGCCGCTTTGATGCGCTCGATATTATCAATGCTCATTGGGTTCTTGTCCCACGCGGTCACCTCGTAGCCGTTGGCTGCGAGATACAGGCTGTTGCGACCATTGCCGCAGCCGAGATCGAGGGTTTTACCAGGCTTCACGATTTTCGCGCTGTACAGTACCTCTGAGTGCGTGCGGGTGAGTCCATATTTTTCTGTGAAGTAATTCTCATCGACGGTCATTGTTTTTCCTGCGTCTCTTTAAAATGCATTCTGAATGCCATTTTATGGCGTTTGCCGCAGGGTTGCCAGCCCTTCGAAAAGCGAAAACTTTGCTACGTTTACTTATGACGCTTATCAGAGACACGAACATGAATAAATATCGCCTCAGCGACGAAACCCGCCTCTGGCAATGGAAAAACGGCGAGACGACCCACTCAACCACGCTGCGACAGATTATCGCCACGGCGGATTTTAACGACGTAAAAGCCGGTACCCGAGGCGGCTGGATAGAGGATGAGCGCGCCCTCGCACAGGACGGTCACTGCTGGATCTACGACGAAAACAGCGTAGTGTTCGCCGGGGCAACCGTGGCCGGCAACGCACGCCTCACCCTGCCGTGCACCGTGAGCCATGATGCGCATATCGGGGACAACTGCTGGCTGGATGGCGCGGAGGTGAGCCACGGGGCGCGAATAAGTGACAACGTCACTATTCAGCAATCCTGCGTGCGGGGTGAATGCCATATTTACGGCGAGGCTCGCGTGCTGCATCACAGCGTGGTCATTGCGGCCAAAGGACTGACGCCGGACCACGAACAGATCCTGCAAATTTACGATAAGGCGACGGTGAACCAGTCGCGCATTGTCCATCAGGCGCAAATCTACGGTGAGGCGATAGTCAGCTTTGCCTTTGTTGAGCACCGCGCCGAAATATTCGACAACGCCATCCTCGACGGTAACGATCTGAATAACGTCTGGGTGTGCGATTGCGCAAAAGTCTATGGTAACGCCCGGGTGATTGCCGGTTTAGACGACGATGCCATCCCGACGCTGCGCTATAGCTCCCAGGTGGCGGAAAATGCGGTAGTGGAAGGCAACTGCGTCATCAAACATCACGTGCTGATTGGCGGTCAGGCATGGCTGCGCGGTGGGCCGATCATGCTGGACGATAAGGTGGTCATTCAGGGCCGCGCGCGGATCAGCGGTGACGTGCTGATTGAGCATCGGGTTGAAATCACCGACGATGCGGTAGTTGAAGCCTTTGCTGGTGAGAGCATTCACCTGCGCGGCGAAAAAGTGATTAACGGCGCGCAGCGCATTACCCGCACCCCGCTGCTGGGGGCGCTATAGGGCGTAAATCTTGCCGTAGATGTTCACGTCATCAAAGGCGCCCTTCAGGTATTCCGCTTCCCGCAGACATCCTTCCAGCGTAAAGCCGTTGCGCAGGGCAACGTTGTTGCTGTTCTGATTCGCGACCCGACACTTAATCACAAAACGACGGATCTCACCGCGCTCAGCGTAGTAGCGCATAAATGCCTGCAGTGACTGAGAGAGAATACCCTGCCCCTGATGGTCTTCATCCAGCCAGTAGCCGATGTACCCGGCTTTGTTGGTCGGTTCAATGGTGTTAAACGACAGCACGCCGACCAGCGCATCATCGCTGAAGATCAAAAACATTTTGGCGTAGCCGCGCTGGTGCAGCATCTGGTTACTTTGCACGTTGCGGCGGGTAGCCTCTTCGCTGACCGCATGATGCGCCCAGTCAAACGCGCTTTGCAGCCAGGTTCTGTTTTTGACGACGAGGTTATACAGCTCAGTGGCATAGCGCGCTTCGACGGCGCGAAGTTCGATGTGTTGCGAAACGGAGATGATTTCTGCAGACATGGTGCCTCTCAATTGCCAGGTGGCGCTCACGCTTACCTGGCCTACAGTATCGAAACACAGGCCGGGTAAGGCGAAGCCGCCACCCGGCACAAGGGTTAACGCATCACCCTATCATCAACGTACTGACGTTTGTCCGGCGCTGGCGGGAAATACTGATACAGCCAGGTTTCACTGATGGCGTCGCCCTGGCAGCGCAGGAACAGGCGCATATCCACCGGCTCTGTCGAATCCGACGTCGGGTACCAGTCAAACAGAATACGGTATCCGTCAAACGGCTCAACGTAGAGGATCTCCACCTGCTTTGCTTCTCCGCTGGAGAGCGTAATCACCGGCTCGATACCTTTCGGCGCGGCGGCCTTAAGGTCACCGCCGACGAAGTCGATGGCAAAGCGACGGGCCCACACTTTCGGGTAGTTTTCGCCCGGCGCCCAGCCTTCCGGGAAACCGCCCATACCGGTACGGGTCGCGTAAACGTTGGCCAGCGGGGAACGCACCGGCGGCATGGCGCTCCAGTAGAGGCGATATTTAAAGTCCAGCTCATCGCCCGCTTTGACGGCTTTTTCCGGTTGCCAGAAGCAGACCACGTTATCCAGCGTTTCACCCGTGGTCGGGATCTCCATCAGGCCCACCGCGCCTTTCCCCCAGTCGTTGCGCGGTTCCACCCACAGGCTCGGGCGTTTGTTGTACCAGCCCATCACGTCCTGATAGTGCGAGAAATCGCGATCGAGCTGCAGCAGACCGAACCCTTTCGGGTTTTTATCCATATAGGCATTGAACTGCAGTTTTTGCGGGTTGTTCAGCGGACGGCAGATCCACTCCCCGTTGCCGCGCCACATCGCCAGGCGATCGGAGTCATGGATTTGCGGGTGAATGGTGTCACACATGCGGCGTTCGTTATTGCCGCAGCTGAACATGCTGGTCATCGGCGCGATGCCGAGCTGCTTAATGTCCTTACGGGCATAGAGGTGGTTTTCCACCTCCATGATCACCTGGCTCTTCTCGCAGTGGATCACGAACTTATAGGCCCCGGTGATGCTCGGACTGTCGAGCAGCGTATACACGGTAAAAGTGGTGTCGCCCGGCTTCACGGTTTCAAACCAGAAGGAAGTAAAGTCAGGGAACTCTTCCGGGGTGTCGGTAAAGGTATCCACCGCCAGGCCGCGCGCAGAGAGGCCGTACTGGTAGGTGTCATCCACCGCGCGGAAGTAGCTCGCCCCCAGGAAAGAGACGATATCGCGACGCGCCAGCTCAGGTGCCTTAAAGGCGCGGAAGCCGGCAAAGCCGAGATCGCTTTGCGCTTCCAGCTGTTTGGTATCCACGCCCGTTTCACCGTAGCTAAACAACTCCGGGCGGAAGTGGATCTCGCGCGCCATTGACGTGGACTGATCCAGCGAGAACATTCGCACGCGGCGGCGGAAGCCCATCCCCATATGGAAGAACTGTACGTCCAGCTGACGACCTTCAATATTGTTCCACAGCGACTGTTTTTCATCGTAGCGGATGGCGTTGTACGCCTGCGGCGTCATGGTGGCCAGCGTGTCTGGCAGCGGACGTGGCGCGCCACCCCATGGGGTTTTCGCCAGGTCATGCGCCATGGATTGCAGGACGGAAAAATCAAAACGACGGCTCTGACCGTCAGCAATGTCAGAGTCAGCAGCGTATGCCGCTCTGGAAAACAGGGAAGCAAGGCCAGATGTGCCGCTCAGGGCTGCCACTGCCAGCGAGCCTTTTAAAAAACGTCTGCGATTCATGCCTGGAAAAACGTCCTTATGGTCGTGTGAATGTGTTTCGCGCCTGGCGAAATGACGGCAAGAAAGAACGCACAGCCTAAACAAAAATGGTTAAGAATCCAATTGTTGGCCGGTGATAATCTGAACAAAGTGAGAAATATTTTCTGTCGACCAGAACGGCCCGAAAGTGGTGTAAAGAAAGCCTGGAAAATGTATATAAAAATGCCCCGTCAGGACATCATCTGACGGGGCGAATGAGGTGGTTATTTTACGCTGACATCGATACCCGGGAAGTACTTATCAGCGAGTTTGGCGATCGTGCCGTCGGCACGTACTTTATCAATCGCGGCATCAAGCTGCTTTTTGGTGGCCTCGTCACCTTTACGCAGCCCAAAGCCGATCCCGCTGCCGAGGATGGTGTCGTCAGACACCGGTTTGCCGATAAAGCCAAACCCTTTACCCTGCGGCTTGCTGAGGAAACCTGCCTGCCCGGCCGCGGACATCACCAGCGAGGCGTCGATACGGCCATTCAGCAGATCGCCCCATGCCATATTCTGATCTTTATAAGACACCACGGTGACACCCTGCTTTTCCCAGTGCTCTTTGGCATAGGTTTCCTGGATGGATCCCTGCAGCACGCCGATGGTTTTGCCCTTCAGCCCTTCTGGCGTCGCCTCAACTGCCGTCCCGGCCTTGCCGACGAGCTGTGACGGGATACGGTAAATCGGCTGGGTGAAATCAATGCTCTTGCGGCGCTGTTCGGTGATATTCATCGCCGAGTTGATGGCGTCAAATTTCTTCGCCACCAGCCCCGGGATCAGCGCATCAAAAGAGGTTTCAACCCAGCTGCACTTCAGCGCAGCCGCTTTGCAAATCGCATTCCCCAGCTCAACGTCAAACCCTTCCAGTTCGCCCGCCGCATTACGGCTCTCAAACGGCGGATACTCCGCTTCCAGACCGTAACGCAGCTCGGTGGCCGCAAAGGAGGAAAACGTACACAGCAATCCCATGCCGACAACTAACGCGCGTAATTTCATCTCATACTCCTCAGAGCCTATCCCAGTAGGCGTAATTGTTGAAGGCAGTTTGGTACCGGACAGCGCACAGAAACCGGAACGTACATGTAGTACGTGAGGATTTCGAGCACTGCCCGGTGCCAAAATGGCGAATAAAATAGCCTAATGGGATAGGCTCAGCGTGGTTTGACCCGACACAGGGCTTGGGCACCTGCCCGTAACGTCGCCTCATCTTTCGCAAAAGAGAGACGAATCAATTTATTATCCGTACCGTCTGCATAAAACGCCGACAGTGGAATGGTTGCAACGCCGTACTCAACGATCAGCCGTTTCACCAGCTCGCTGTCGCGCTCGTCGCTGAACCCGCTGTAGTCCGCCAGCATGAAGAACGAACCGGCGCTTGGCAGCAGCGTAAACGGCGAATCGGCCAGCAGGCTGTGCAACAGGTCGCGCTTACGCTGGTAAAACGCCGACAGCGACAGCCAGGTTTGCGGATCGAGCATATGTTCAGCAAATGCGTGCTGCATTGGCGTATCGGCAGAAAACATCAAAAATTGATGCACTTTACAAATCTCATCCATCAGCACCGCCGGAGCAACACAGTAACCCACGCGCCACCCGGTGACGTGATAGGTTTTTCCGAAAGATGAGATAATGACGCTGCGCTCCGCCAGTTGCGGATGCGTGGCCATCCCGTGGTGCGGCTCACCGTCAAACACGACGTGTTCGTATACTTCATCAGACAAAATAATGATGTCGGTATTGCGCGTCAGCGCTGCCAGCTGCTGCAGGTCATTGGCCGAGAAGACCTGCCCGCTCGGGTTATGCGGCGTATTGATGATGATCATCCGCGTGCGGGGGGTAATGGCGGCACGAACTTCGTCCCAGTTGACGGCAAAATCCGGCACCGTGAGCCTGATAGCGATCGGGGTGGCCCCCTGCAGGCGAACAATTGGCGCATAGCTGTCAAATGAAGGTTCGAAGTAGATCACCTCATCGCCCGGGTGCACCAGCCCGCTTATCGCCGAGTAGAGCCCTTCGCTGGCGCTGGCGGTCACCAGCACCTCGCGGCCCGGGTCATACTGCGTGCCGTAGAGGGTGGCAATTTTATCGGCAATGCGCTCCTTGAGCGGCTGCAGACCGGTCATCGCCGCGTACTGGTTATGCCCTGCCTCCATTGCGCGAGTGACGCCCGCAACAAGCTTCGGGTCGCAGGAGAAATTCGGTGCGCCCTGAGAAAGGTTAATGGCGTTATGCTGCGCCGAGAGCTGGCCGATAACGGTGAAAATGGTGGTTCCCACATCTGGCAGTTTGGAGCGCGTCTGTACCGGCGTTCGTAAAGTCATCCTGTTACCCTTCTCATAGTCTTTGCATAACTATTCAAACAACAAGTTGATTGTCGGGACAATCGAATTGTTGTCATAATAGCCATGAGAAAAATGCATAGCTGAGGTGTTTCCATGTCGCGCCGTTCGCTCCCGCTCAATGCCGTTGACGCATTTTTAGTCACCGCGCGTCATCTGAATCTTACGCACGCCGCTGCGGAACTTTGCCTGACGCAGGGGGCCGTCAGCCGCAAGATTGCCTCCCTTGAGACGTGGTTTGGTTTTCCGCTGTTTGAACGCCACGCGCGCGGCCTGCGCCTCTCCCCGCAGGGCAGCGCCCTGCTGCCGGAGCTGCAGTCCGCCTTTGAACAGCTGCTGGCCGTGGCGGACCAGGCCCGGAGCCAGCAAACCGTGATCCGGCTCAAAGCCCCGACCTGCGCGATGCGCTGGCTGGTGCCGCGCCTGCTGGAGGTGGAGCGCGAACAGCCGGATCTGCAAATCGCTCTCACCACCACTACCGATCATAACGTCAATTTCAAAACTGAATCCTATGACGCGGCCATCGTGTTCGGCACGCACATGAGCGCAGGCGATCTGCTGTTCGAAGAGGCGCTCACGCCGGTGATAAGCCCGGTGCGCGCAGGTGCAGCATTGGGTGCGTTGACGTTCCTGCACCCGACGCGGGATAAGACCGACTGGTCGTTATGGCTCACAAAACAGGAAGGGCCCGGCTTTGTCATGCACAAAAATCAACACTTCGACACCATGGATCTGGCGATCACCGCCGCCATTCAGGGGCTGGGGGTTGCCATTGCTGACGAAACGCTGGTGGCCGAAGATGTCCGCGCCGGAAGGCTAATGCGGCCCTATGAGACAAGCATTAAAACCGGCGCCAGCTACCGGCTGGTGCTGCGCGAAACGCCTGACGCGGAAAATGGTCTGGCGGCGTTTCGCGCATGTCTGCTTAATCGAGACTGACGTGGTGCTTCATCACCCGTTTGAAGAGGCTCATGCGGGCGCGCATAAAGCGGTTTTCAAGCCTGAAACCTGCATGTTTATTCACACCAATGCGTAACAAAACGTCCCGTCCTTTGCGGCAGGCGGGCCAGTGCGTCGGCCCTGGCAGGATCTCGCGAGGCCCAGCTTCTCGCGCAAAGCTTACCCAGTAGTCGGCCACCTGGGCCGCAAACTGCAAATCCCGTTCATTGACATACTGACGTGAGGGTTCCACCTGGCCGAGCGTGTCGAAGACATAGGGAACCTCGTTGCCGTGCCAGGCACCGTTGACATAGGTGGCATGTTCCGCTTCCGCGACATAGTCAAACCAGTAGCGCCAGCATAATCCCCCCACGCGCTGCTGAGCCTGCATCACCACATACCCCATGGTGGTAAACGCCATGTCGCGGCATACCTGCCTGCCCAGCTCTTCATCCCCTTTCACGCCGGGATAGAGCAGCTTAATCAGCCCCAGCCCAAACCGCCGCTCCCGGCGAAGCTTCTGGATCTGCCCCGCGAGATCGATGCCAAACACCGCCATCACGCTGGCCTCGTCGCTGTTAGAGCCAATCATCACCGGCACAGGGTGCTGACGCGCTGCAAAAAAGACGTCCAGCATCGCTTCCGGCAGCACGCAATCCCCGACGATGGGCGCCGGCGCGACGTTCAGCGGCGCGGTTAACGGCCAGAACGACTCGGGTGGAATGGCGCGCAGCTCCTCGGCCGTTGCGTTCTTGAGACCAAAATGGGCGGCCAGAGCTTCTCCTTTCTGCAGCGCCTGTTCACGCGGCGTGTCCGGCAAGGTGTAACCACTTTGCACTATCGCCTTGTGGAACAGCCCCTTTGCCAGGGGCGATGCCAGCAGCGACAGCACGCTGCGCGCGCCAGCAGATTCACCAAACAGGGTTACGTTAGCCGGATCGCCACCAAACGCGGCGATATTGTCCCGCACCCATTCGAGGGCGGCGATCTGATCCAGCAGGGCAAAATTATGCACCACGCGATCTTCTTCCCCTTCCAGCGCCGGATGGGCGAAAAAGCCGAGATGACCAAGACGGTAATTGAGGGTCACCACCACCACGCCACGTCCTGCCAGCGCGGTGCCGTTGTACGGTGGCAAGCCACCGGCGCCAATCGTAAACCCGCCGCCGTGCAGCCAGACCATTACCGGGAGCGGCGTTGCGCGGTCAACCGGAGACCAGACGTTAAGATAGAGACAATCTTCAGAAAACTGGCCCGGATCGCCGCCACCCAGCGTCTGGCAATACTCGCTGCTTTGCCAGCATGAAGGCGAAAAAGCCGTGGCCTCGCGAAGGCCCTCCCAGCGTGCAGGCGGCTGCGGTGAACGCCAGCGCCCGTTGCCTACCGGCGGCGCGGCGTAAGGGATCCCGTACCACGCATGCACGTCATTATCAGTAAAACCAGCCAGTGCGCCGTAGCGCGTTTCAACCACAGGGGCGGAAGGAGTTTGCATAAGGACCTTATTTTTTCCAACACACCCCAGCAGAGTAACGATTTCAGAGCAAACCGCAACGCTGTTTGCTGCGCGTTTCAGCCTCCTCATAGAGGGCAAACTCGTCATACACTGGGCAGCCCAGCGCCGCTTCAAAGGCATCGCGGCTGGCGTTACCGTGGCTGCGCGCCTGGGTTTCATTGCCGAGATTAGACTGGAAGATCCCGGCAGCGCTGACCGGAAGGAAATCTTCGTAGGTGATCGGCTGGGCGACAACCCATCCGCGCTCTATCAGCGGCTGCGGATCGTCGCCAGGCCGGAACGCATGCCGATGCGCCTCCCCGGCTGGCGTCAGACGATAGCGGAAATAAGCCAGCTCCTGACGGCGCATTAACAGCTCGCTGTCCGGGAAGGCGCTAAAAATCTCCTGCAGATGCAGCTGATGCGTCAGGTTATCTTTGCCGGTACCGGCCTGGGCAAGCAGGCTGTCGTACAGTTCACGGCCTTTCGGGGTCAGCGCCACGCCGCGCTGCTCAATCTCACCGAAACGTGCGGTGTGGGTGCCTTTATGTTCCCCGGCAAACAGCACCGGCTCCTCCAGGGCTTTAAAGCTGGTTTGACGCAGTAAGACAGGCACCTCGCGACGAGGCGGCCCTTCAATCAGAATTTTGGGTTCAATGCCGTACTTCGGCATCAGCTCCTGCACCCGGTCAATATCCAGCGTGCGCGGCGTCAGGTGGTTAATGTGACACCCCGGGAAGCAGACCACATCAGCAATCAGCCGGTGCTCGTTATGCAGCGCCAGATAGGTTTCCTGGTCGACCGTTGCATGGCGGTGCCAGCGGAAGGTTTCCAGCGCCTCCTGCACAAACTCGTGCGCCTGCGCCTGCGTAAACTGCCCTTCTGATTCGTACAGATCGAGAAGCGCCAGACAGCGCGGGGTAAAGATGTTCCGGCGAGACAGGATTTCCGCCGCACGTTCGCGCAGCGCGACGTTTTCAATCAACTCAAGACGCAGCAGCGAGGTAAAGATACGGAACGGATTACGGCACAGCGCCGCATCATCAATCGGGCGAAACGCTGTGGAGTGAACGGGCACCCCCGCCTGAGAGAGATCGTAATAGCTGACCGGGTACATGCCCATGATGGCAAACATACGGCGCAGGGTAGAAAGTTCTTGCGCCGTGCCAACGCGGATGGCCCCGTGACGCTCCACGTTCAGGCGCGCAAGCTCATCGGCGTTTGCCAGTTGTTCATGTAGTAGTGGGTTATTTTCCAGAACCGCCAGGTTTACGTCCGCAACCAGTTCAAGCAAGGTGCCGTACTGCGGAACTTCCTGCTGGTACATCGCCGACATAGCCTGCGAAAAGTGTTCCCGAATGTCATCAGCCGTGATGGTGTTCGCCATGATGTCATGCCTCCAGTGAATATTACCTGGAGTGTAGAGAAACCCGTTCCTTCCGGGGGGAAGAATTTCTGATTTGTGATCTTAAGACGACAGTGGTCAAACCGTGTGCTACTGGCCTCTGAACACGCCTCAACGAAACCGCCCTTTCACGGCTGGCGCTTTTATCCAGGATTTTCCTTATAATTATTTATGGTTTCGCTGACTAGCTATAAAGGAGTACTTTTTGATTTTCTTCTGACTGCAAATTAACCAATTTGCGCGCGCCATTATTTTTATCCTCACCTTTCAAATTTTTAGCCCGAAGTTAGGAATAATCTTAATGGTTGTTTACAAGTCCTTCCTGCCTATCCATATTTCCTGCTTAAGCGAAGCGCAAATTTACAAATATTTAAAAATAACGTAACCGCAAATAGCAAAACGCATTTGACGGATCGCCCACAGCGACTAAAGTTATTACTCGAACGACGAGTGATACGGAATATTTTCGTATCGTACTGACATAACCAATATATGACTATGAGGTTTAATATGGCAGAGCATCGTGGTGGTTCCGGTAATTTCGCTGAAGACCGTGAAAAAGCATCAGAAGCTGGACGTAAAGGTGGCCAGCATAGCGGTGGTAATTTTAAAAACGATCCGCAACGCGCATCTGAAGCGGGTAAGAAAGTGGGACAGAACAGTCACGGCGGAGGCCGTAAATCTGATAACTCCTGATCTTATTTAATACTCTTTTAATAAAACCAGAGAGCATGCTGCGGGCTGAAAAGCTCGCAGTACCCTTTCATTATTTTACCGGAGCGTAATTATTATGAATATGAAAAGTGTTGAGGATGTCTTTATTCATCTTCTATCCGATACCTACAGCGCAGAAAAACAGCTTACCCGAGCGCTGAGTAAGCTCGCCCGTGCCGCGTCCAGTGAGAAACTGAGCGCTGCTTTCACCGCCCACCTTGAAGAGACGCAGGGTCAGATTGAGCGTATCGACCAGATCGTCGAACAGGAAGACGGTATCAAGCTCAAGCGTATGAAATGCGTCGCGATGGAAGGCTTAATTGAAGAAGCCAATGAAGTTATCGAAAGTACGGAAAAAAATGAAGTCCGTGATGCCGCATTAATTGCCGCTGCGCAAAAAGTGGAGCATTACGAAATCGCCAGTTACGGTACCCTTGCTACTCTCGCTGAACAACTGGGCTATAAAAAAGCCGTTAAGCTTCTTGCCGAAACACTGGAAGAAGAAAAAGAGACCGACCTTAAACTCACCGACCTGGCCGTTGGAAATATTAACCAAAAAGCGCAGAAATAACGCGATAACACAGGTTAAATAAAATGAGCATCAGTCCCAGGACTATTAAACGGTGCCATTTAACGGCAGCTATAATATGGTTCATTCTCGCTATTCCTTCCGTAATATGGTGGAAGAACAGCGTGCTATGGGTCATTATCATCAGCATTTACGCCAATATTGTTGGCCATTTATCTGGCTACAGTGCTGCGCGTGCCGATCAGGCTGCTGAAAGTGAGACCAAATAAGCGAACCCATTATGAGGATACAATGATGAATCACGTAGAACACTACCACGACTGGCTACGCGATGCCCATGCGATGGAAAAGCAAGCAGAATCTATGCTGGAATCCATGGCCAGCCGTATCGAAAATTATCCTGATGTTCGCGCCCGAATTGAGCAACATATTAATGAGACAAAACGGCAAATCACATTGCTGGAAGAAATCCTCGACCGTAATGATATTTCTCGTTTGGTTTTAAAAGACTCAATGAGCAAAATGGCGGCGCTGGGTCAGTCCATTGGCGGCATGTTCCCGTCTGATGAAATCGTGAAAGGCTCCATCAGCGGCTATGTCTTCGAGCAGTTTGAAATCGCCTGTTATACCTCCCTGCTGGCGGCCGCTAAAAAAGCGGGCGATACCGCCTCAATCCCCGCGATTGAGACCATCCTCGCCGAAGAGCGCGAAATGGCCGACTGGCTGATTCGCCATATCCCGCAAACGACGGAACAGTTCCTGCTGCGTTCAGACGCGTCGGGTGTCGAAGCGAAAAAATAACCCACAGGAGAGTGCGCATGTTTCGACACGTTAAACAGTTGCAATACACGGTTCGCGTTGCTGAACCTAACCCAGGCCTGGCCAATCTTTTACTGGAGCAGTTTGGCGGGCCGCAGGGCGAGCTGGCCGCCGCCTGCCGCTACTTTACGCAAGGCCTGAGCGATGACGATCCGGGCCGTAAAGATATGCTGATGGATATCGCTACCGAGGAGTTAAGCCACCTCGAAATCATCGGTACCCTGGTGGGAATGCTGAATAAGGGCGCGAAAGGCGCCCTGGCGGAAGGAGTGGAAAACGAGGCTGAGCTGTACCGGTCGATGACCGAAAACGGTAACGACAGCCACATCACCTCCCTGCTTTATGGCGGCGGCACCCCGCTGACCAACTCCGGGGGCGTCCCCTGGACGGCGGCCTACGTCGACACCATTGGCGAGCCAACGGCGGACCTGCGTTCAAACGTGGCAGCAGAAGCCCGGGCGAAGATTATCTACGAGCGGCTGATCAACGTGACTGACGATCCCGGCGTCAAGGATGCGCTGGCATTCCTGATGACCCGTGAGGCGGCGCATCAGCTCTCCTTTGAGAAGGCGCTGCAGTCCATCCGTAATAACTTCCCACCGGGAAAACTGCCGCCAATCGAGGAATTCACCAACAAGTACTACAATATGTCTGAAGGTGGAGAGGTTCGCGGAAGCTGGAACAGCGATAAGCATTTCGATTACGTTGAGTCCCCCCAGCCTGCGGTTGACGGCGGAGATGGCAGCGCAAGCGTGACGCTCACGACCGAACAGGCAACCCTGGTTAAGGCGATGTCTGCCCGCACGAAGTCCGATCCACACGCCGACCCTTTGACCGGCGCCGAGCTGGGCGCAGGTAAGAAAAAACCGTAATCGGTTTTGCCAGGCAGCCTGAACTGCCTGGCAATTCTCGTGCCCCATCGTTTCAGAGGTACGGACCATGTTCGAACTCGATGCATTTCATCTGGCCAGAATTCAGTTCGCTTTTACCGTCTCGTTCCATATCCTTTTCCCCGCCATCACCATCGGGCTCGCCAGCTATCTGGTGGTGCTGGAAGGGATGTGGTTGCGCACCAGAAACGACGTCTGGCGATCGCTTTATCATTTCTGGCTCAAGATCTTTGCCGTTAACTTCGGTATGGGCGTCGTCTCCGGGCTGGTCATGGCGTACCAGTTTGGCACCAACTGGAGCGGATTTTCCCAGTTCGCGGGCAGTATTACCGGCCCATTGCTGACCTATGAGGTGTTAACCGCCTTCTTCCTGGAAGCCGGTTTCCTCGGCGTCATGATGTTTGGCTGGAATAAGGTTGGCCCGGGGCTGCATTTCTTCTCAACCTGCATGGTCGCACTCGGCACGCTGATGTCGACCTTCTGGATCCTCGCCTCCAACAGCTGGATGCACACACCGCAGGGCTTCACCATTCAGAACGGCCAGGTTATTCCTGAAGACTGGCTGGCGATCGTGTTTAACCCCTCCTTCCCGTACCGTCTGATCCATATGGCTATCGCCGCCTTCCTGAGCAGCGCCCTGTTTGTCGGCGCATCGGGCGCGTGGCATCTGCTGCGCGGTAACGATACCCCCGCCATCCGCACCATGTTTTCCATGGCGATGTGGATGGCGCTGCTGGTCGCGCCCATCCAGGCCGTCGTCGGCGACATGCACGGTCTGAACACGCTGGAGCACCAGCCGGCAAAAATCGCGGCCATTGAGGGGCACTGGGAAAACCCACCTGGCGAAGCCACCCCGCTGCTGCTGTTCGGCCTGCCGGATATGGAAGAGGAGCGTACCAAATACGGTCTGGAGATCCCCGCCCTCGGCAGCCTAATCCTGACCCACAGCCTGGATAAACAGGTTCCGGCCCTGAAAGATTTCCCGAAAGAGGATCGTCCTAACTCCACCATCGTCTTCTGGTCGTTCCGCATCATGGTCGGGATGGGCCTGTTGATGATCACGCTGGGTCTTATCAGCCTCTGGCTGCGCTATCGTCATCGACTGTTTCACTCCCGCCCGTTCCACTGGTTTGCGCTCTGTATGGGGCCTGCCGGTCTGCTGGCGCTGCTCGCCGGCTGGGTAACCACCGAAGTGGGCCGTCAGCCGTGGGTCGTCTACGGCTATCTGCGCACGGTCGATGCGGTATCGCTGCACAGCACCCTGCAGATGAGCATCAGCCTTCTGGCGTTCATCGTCGTCTACTCGTCGGTGTTTGGCGTGGGCTATGTTTATCTCATCCGGCTGATTAAGAAAGGCCCTCAGCCTGTTGCCACGCTGACGTCAAACACGTCGGGCACGCCTGCCCGTCCGCTGTCTGCCGCGGAGTCTGTTCCGGAAGAGGAGAGGATCTGATGGGCGTCGATATCTCAGTGATCTGGTTTGCCATCATCGTGTTCGCCACACTGATGTACATCATCATGGATGGCTTTGATTTGGGGATTGGCCTGCTGTTTAACTTCGTCGGCGACGCCAGAGAGCGCGACGTGATGGTTAACAGCGTAGCGCCCGTCTGGGACGGCAACGAAACCTGGCTGGTTCTCGGCGGCGCGGGCCTCTTCGGCGCGTTTCCGCTGGCCTATGCGGTGATTATTGATGCGCTGACCATTCCCCTCACCGCCATGCTGATCGGCCTTATCTTTCGCGGCGTCGCCTTTGAGTTCCGCTTCAAAGCCACGCCCTCCCACCGCAAATTCTGGGACTACTCTTTTGCCGGCGGCTCCCTGCTCGCCACCTTCAGTCAGGGGGTGGTCGTGGGCGCGGTGATTAACGGCTTCGACGTGGAGGGTCGGCGGTTTGTTGGCTCGGCGCTGGACTGGCTTACACCGTTCAACCTCTTCTGCGGTATCGGGCTGGTTGTCGCCTACACCCTGCTGGGCACCACGTGGCTGATTATGAAAAGCGAAGGCGCCCTGCAGGCCCGCATGCGCGAGTTAACCCGCCACGTGCTGCTGGCGCTGGTGGTGGTTATCGCGGTGGTCAGCATCTGGACGCCGCTCGGCTGGCAGTACGTGGCCGAACGCTGGTTTACCCTGCCCAACTTCTTCTGGTTCCTGCCGGTGCCGCTGCTGGTGGGGCTCTTCAGCGTGCTGATCTGGCGCCTGACCCGCAACCCGGACAGCCACTCGCGCCCCTTCCTGCTGACGCTGGGGCTGATCTTCCTCGGGTTTAGCGGGCTCGGTATCAGCCTGTGGCCCAATATTATTCCGCCGCGCATCACCCTGTGGGAAGCCGCGGCGCCGCCCGCCAGCCAGCTGTTTATGCTGGTCGGGACGTTGCTCATTATTCCGGTGATTCTGGTGTACACCGCCTGGAGCTATTACGTCTTTCGGGGCAAGGTTTCTGATACAGAAGGTTACCACTGAGGTGCAGGATGGCAGGCTGGCATACACGGGCCATTATTTACCAGATTGATACCGCGCTCTTTTATGATTTAAACGGCGATGGCTGCGGGGACATCGCCGGGATCACGGCCAAGCTGCGTTATATTCGCCGCATGGGCGCGACGGTTATCTGGATCACCCCGTTTTATCTTACCCCCTTTCTTGATGAAGGTTACGACGTCAGCGACCATCTCCAGGTGGATCCCCGCTTCGGAAAGCTGGCCGACATCATCGCCTTTATCGAGCAGGCCCGGGAGCTGGGCATGCAGGTCATTATTGAGCTGCTGATCCAGCATACCTCGGACGCCCATCCCTGGTTCCAGCAGGCCCGTCGCAACCCGGCGTCACCGTATCGTGATTACTATCTCTGGTCGGATAATGACGACGACGATACGCCCCCGATGTTCCCCGGCGTGGAAAAGAGCATCTGGAGCTGGGATGACGAGGCGGGACAATACTATCGGCACATGTTCTATCGCCACGAGCCGGATCTGAATCTGACCTCTCCCGCGGTACTAAAAGAGATTGAGAACATCATTCTCTTCTGGCTCAAGCTGGGGGTGTCGGGATTCCGCCTGGATGCCGCGTCCCATCTCACCACTCAGGCAGGAAACGGTGATGAGAAAAAGGGGCTCTGGATCCTCGAGCATATGCGCCGTCTGATTGAGCAGCACAATCCGGACGCAATCCTGCTGGGGGAAGTTGATGTCGAGGTGGAAGCCTATCGGGACTATTTCGGCAACAATGACCGGCTGAATCTGGTCCTCAATTTCTGGCTTAACAAGTATTTCTACGTCAGCCTGGCCCGGAAAAGCGCTCGCCCGCTGCGCAACGCGGTGAAGAAAATGATCGTCCCGCCGGATTCCTGCTGTTTCGCCAACTGGCTGCGCAATCATGACGAGCTGGATCTGGAAGGCATTAGTCAGAAAGATAAACAGTTTGTTCTCGACACCTTCGCCCCTGACGAAGAGATGAACGTCTACCAGCGCGGGATCCGCCGCCGCCTGGCACCGATGCTCAATGGCGATCGGAAGCGGCTGGCGTTCTGTCACGCCGTGCTCTTTTCCCTGCCGGGCGTCCCGGTGATGCGTTATGGCGATGAGATAGGCATGGGTGACGATCTGGAGCTGGAGGAGCGCTACGCTGTCCGCACCCCGATGCAGTGGGCCGGATCGCAGGGGGGCGGTTTTTCTGCGGCGGATCCGCAGCGTTTTATTGCCCCAATCATCGACCACGGTCCGTACCGCTATCAAAAGGTGAACGTCGCCGATTCGCTGCTTCACCGCAATTCGCTGCTGCACCGGATCATTGATATTGCCAATACCCGCTCGGAGTTTCCTGAAATTGCCGTGGCGCCGTTTCGGCTTATCACCCTCGATCATGACGCGGTACTGGGTCTCTATTATGAGACCGACGAGCGCAGCATCCTCACCTTCGTTAACTTTAGCGATCGGCCGGTGCAGTTTACTGCGAAGGGGATCCGCAACGCCACCTGGACCGCCTGCCTCGCGGACAAGCGCTACGATGACGCCCTGATTTGCGGTAAAACCGTTGAGCTCATGCTTGGCGGCTACGGTTATCGCTGGTTCTGGACGCACCGCAGCGCGCTGCGCTGATTACCGCTTCCGGCGGGTGAGCAGACGTGTGACCACAATCCCCGCCACCGCGAGGGCGCCTAACGCCACTTTGCCCGGCATACCGGAGGTCACGGACGACGCGCGGGTTTTCGCCTCGTCAGTAAAACGACCATGAATTTTGTGCAGATCGTTAACCGGTTGATCGAGATAGTCCTGGCGATCCGGTGCGTTCAGGTTGTCGGTCATCTGCCCTTCCCAGGCTTTTTTCACCATCAGCCGGTCAAGAAAACCGGGGAAGAAGAACTGCCCGACAATCGACTGGATGGTACTGCCGCCGACCCACAGCTCCCGAACCGGTTTTTGTGCGACCCGGAAAATGGCGCTGGCGGCCACTTCAGGCTCAAACACCGGCGGCACCGGGCGCATCGCCCAGGCGAACTTATTGCGCGCCCATTCGAACTGCGGCGTATTGAGCCCCGGCATCTGCACCATCGAAAGCTGTACCCGGCTGTTCTCATGCATCAGCTCGGTACGCACCGCGTCGGTAAAGCCGCGGATCGCCGCTTTGGCCCCGCAGTAGGCTGACTGCAGCGGAATGGATCGGTACGCCAGCGCCGAGCCGACCTGGATAATCACGCCCCTGTCACGGGGAACCATCAGCTCAAGGGCGGCCCGCGTGCCGTTGACAAAGCCGAGGTACGTCACCTCCGTCACGCGACGAAACTCATCCGGTGTCAGGGTGCGAAACGGTGCCAGCACCGCGCCCATGGCATTATTCACCCAGACATCAATCGCGCCGAGGCGATACTCAATCTCGTTGGCGGCATCCACCACCGCCTGACTGTCGGCGACGTCCGCCTGCACGGCGTGGGCATTGACGCCAAACCGCCGCAACTCCTCCTGCGTGGAGTGCAGGCTGGCTTCATCGCGGGCGATAAGCCCGACGTCGTAACCTGCCCTGGCAAAGTGCAGCGCCGTGGCTTTTCCCACGCCCGCGGTTCCGCCGGTAATCACGATGACTGCCATAAAACCTCCCCCTGCGTTCAGCCTTTATTGCCGTCGGATAACAGGCTCACCAGTTCAGCCAGTGAAAATTGCACCGCCTTTTCCACCACGTCCTGACAGTCGCCGGAGAACAGCACGGTGCGGGTGTGCGTCTGGCCACGGATATTCCAGCCGAAACAGACCGTTCCCGCCGCCGTGCCATCGTCGCCCCCTTCAGGGCCTGCGTAGCCGCTGATGGCAATGCTAATATCCGCCTGGGCGATGTCGCGGATACTGGCAGCCATCTCGGTGACCGTCTGTTCACTGACGGCGGTATACCGCTCAAGCGTCTGCGGGCTTACGCCGAGGATCCGCTCTTTTGCGCCATCGCTGAACACCACCAGACCGACATCATAAAAATCGGCGGTGTTCTCTTCTGCGCAAAGCGCCACCGAGAGCTTTCCCCCGGTGCAGGATTCCGCCGTGGTTAAGCGAAGCCCGAGATCGGTTAATTTGCTCGCCACCCTTTTTGTCAGTTCACCTACCGTGTAATGGTTATCGTGCAAAAGATTGCTCATCTTGCCGCCTCTTATTTCTCGAAAGGAATGATTGAAATATGTCCATTGCGTTCAAGTATGGCATATTTAATTTCGCTCATTTCAGTAATGCCATTATTCTGACGCGCTGATACCAGAATATCATCGCAGGAGACATCGACTTTTTTAAGTTTATCCGCTAAGGGGATGCCGTTTTCCACCAGAATCACGGGGGTACCATCAAGGATATTTTCTACAGGCGAAAAATATTTCTTCATTAACCCGAAAATAATATCCACTACCACCAGGGTAGTAATCGTAATCATCGCACCGGTGACCGAAAAATCCTCGCCAAGAAGCGCCTGCTGTGTGGCTTCACTAATTATCAGAAGCAGGATGAGATCAAAGCTGGTCATCTGCAACAGCGCGCGTCGCCCGGCCACTTTAAATACCACCACGAGGAACAGATAAATCGCCAGCGCACGAAAGACCATATCCATATCAGCCTCCTACGGGTAAATAAATTGCCAGATGTTAATCTCCGGCCCGTTGTTTACGCGGATGACCGAGTTCCATTTGCCGGCCCGGGACGGTGTGGTGAAGAGTAATACCGAAAAGGTGTCTGTCTTTTTCAGGTTGTGATAAACAAAATAGAGGCTGTTGCCGTGGCTGAACATGCTGTCCGGCTGAGGCCAGACGCTGCCAGGCTCGTACGCATCGCTGCTCTCGCTGGTGATGCTGAGGGTATAGGTCCCCTCCGTTTTCACCGGAAACGCGAGCTGCATCCGTGTCTCCGTCTCCCGTCGGCCAAAGCGCTCATAATTGATGGTCAGGGATTTATCGGCATTCGTCTTCGCCGTATCGCTGACCACTCCGCTTGAAAACAGACCGGCAATGGCCGCGACGATAATACCTAAAAGAACAATAAACCCTACCTGACGAAACGCGTATTCAAACGTCAGCAAGCGATAACTTTCATCTATCCCGGGTAACTTTTCATTTTCACGCTTCATGGCCATCGTCACCGTTTCGCTTATTATCCGATAATTTTGATTTCTAACGCGAATGTTTTTAGGACTTATCACATTTGCCACCTAAAGGAATAGCAACAATACTTAATAAGTCAAGACACCTAAAATGAAGGATATCCGATGAAATTATCGCTTATTTCCGCTTTTTTAATATTTCTGGTTCCGGCCGCATGGGCAGATAATAACGGCGGGTTACAAAAAGGTGAAGCACCACCGCCGCCGCACGCACTCGATAGTGGATATCGCGGAACCGATGACGCGCGAATTATGACCATCGATCAGGCAAAACAGCTCCACGATGGTGCAACCATTTCCTTGCGCGGTAATCTTATTGATGGTAGCGGCGATAAGTTTGTATTTCAGGATAAAACCGGAAAAATCGACGTTATTATTCCCCAGGCAGTCTTCGACGGCAGAACGGTAAAACCCGACCAGATGATCAGTATCAACGGTTCGCTTGATAAAAAATCATCCCCTGCCGTCGTCCGTGTTGATCGTTTGCAGAAATAATTCAGCGAAGCGTTAACGCTGCATCTATCCATCAAATCTCACCCCTTGGCTTAAGGAGTCAGCTATGAGTGATACACAACGTACGAACGCTTACCCGCAACCCCCGTTCCCGGAACAGCCGCAAACGCCGCCGGGACTGGCATCTGAAATGCAACCTGTACCCGACCACGGGGAGAAAAGCTACAAAGGGCATGGTCGCCTTGCCGGTAAAAAAGCGCTGATAACCGGTGGGGATTCCGGTATCGGTCGCGCAGTGGCGATCGCCTATGCCCGTGAAGGCGCTGACGTGGCCATCAACTACCTGCCTGAAGAAGAAAAAGATGCCGCTGAGGTCATCGACCTGATTAAAGCGGAGGGCCGCACCGCCGTGGCGCTGCCGGGTGACGTGCGGGATGAGACCTTCTGCCAGAACCTGGTTGAGGAAGCCGTTGCGAAACTGGGCGGTCTGGACATTCTGGTGAACAACGCTGGTCGTCAGCAGTTCCGGGAATCCCTTGAGGAGCTGACTACCGAAGACTTTGACGCGACGTTCAAAACCAACGTTTACGCGCCTTTCTGGATCACCAAGGCGGCGCTGCGCCATCTGAGAGCGTCGTCCGTCATCATTAATACCTCCTCCGTGCAGGCGGTGAAACCCAGCCCGGTGCTGCTGGATTATGCCCAGACCAAAGCCTGTCTGGCGGTATTTACCAAATCCTTAGCCAAACAGCTCGGCCCGAAAGGCATTCGCGTCAACGCGGTCGCCCCCGGCCCTTACTGGACGGTACTGCAGTCCAGCGGCGGCCAGCCGATGGAAAAAGTGAAGGAGTTTGGGGGAGATACGCCGCTGGGGCGTCCGGGTCAGCCCGTCGAGATTGCCCCGCTGTACGTCACGCTGGCCTCGGACGAATGTTCATTTACCTCCGGTCAGGTATGGTGTTCTGACGGCGGTGATGGCGTGATCTAAACCTGTTTCCCTTTCCCACCCAGCAATGAGCAATCAATGAACAAGGACGTTCGCTTATCTGATCCTGCCGAAAAACATGTTGTAACTCAAACAGATCAAATGTTAAAAATATTTTGCTATCAAGTTATCAAAATTAAACAACTTAACTTGTCACCCGCATCGCTCTGTTTTTAACATCGCCTATGGAAAAAAATGGTCTGTTCAGTCAGCGCATACGCTTGCGCCATTTGCATACATTTGTGGCCGTCGCTCAACAGGGAACACTGGGGCGTGCGGCTGAAACCCTTAACCTGAGCCAGCCCGCGCTCTCCAAAACCCTTAATGAACTGGAACAGCTGACCGGTGCCCGTCTTTTTGACCGCGGTCGGTTAGGGGCACAGCTTACTCTCGTGGGCGAACAGTTCCTGACGCACGCGGTGAAAGTCCTGGATGCGCTCAATACCGCAGGCCAGTCCCTGCACCGAAAAGAAGAGCAAACCCACGAGGTCGTGCGCGTGGGTGCCCTGCCAACCGCCGCGCTGGGCATTCTCCCTCCGGTTATTGGCCAGTTCCACAAGCAACAGCGGCATACCACGCTTCAGGTTGCCACCATGAATAACACCATGTTGCTCGCCGGGTTGAAATCGGGCGAACTGGATCTTGGCATCGGTCGGATGTCCGACCCCGAACTGATGGTCGGTCTTAACTACGAATTGTTGTTCCTGGAATCGCTGAAGCTGGTGGTACGTCCCGATCATCCCCTGCTGCAGGACACCGTCACCTTAAGCCGCGTCATGGAGTGGCCGGTGGTGGTTTGCCCGAAAGGGACCGTCCCGCGCCAGGCCGCCGAAACCTTGCTGCAGATGCAGGGGTGTACGCTCCCTTCAGGGTGTATCGAAACGCTCTCGGCCTCGCTGTCGCGCCAGCTCACGCTGGACTATGACTACGTCTGGTTCGTCCCCTCCGGGGCGGTGAAAGATGATTTGCGGCAGGGAACATTGACCGCCCTGCCGATAACCTCTCCCGGCGCCGGTGAACCTATCGGCATTTTAACCCGGGTGGATACCCCGCTTTCCACCGGCGCGCAGACGCTGCTGAGCGCGATTCGTAAATCGATGCCGGTTTAATACCCCCCTCACCCTGACCCTCTCCCCTAAGGGGAGAGGGAACAGTCCTCTGCGCTAATCAAATAATGCGGAATAAATCATTAACAATTGCGTAAAACAATTTAACAGTTTTATCATAGCCGCGAATTCACCAAATGGTTCACAAACGGTTTGATAAAAACGAATTCACCTGTATCAATCATCAATCCCACCGCATTTATTACCCAACTGGTACACACCCGACACAGCGGGGGATCTAAAGGAGAGAGAAATGGCATTTGGCAGCGCGCCACGTGGAATACCGCGTATTCTGCAGTGGCTTCTTGCCGGACTGATGATGCTCATCGGTCTGGCCGTCGGCGGTCTGGGCTTTAAGCTCGCCACCGTGGGCGGAAGTGGTTACTTCCTGATGATGGGTGTGGCGATGGTGATTGCCGCAGTCCTGATTTTCCTCAACCGCAGCAGTGGGATCGTGCTTTACGCCATCGCGTTTATCGCCTCGCTGTTCTGGGCAGTAAGCGATGCAGGCTGGGATTTCTGGCCGCTCTTCTCCCGCTTGTTTACCTTTGCAGTGCTGGCGTTCCTCTGCGCCGTCGTCTGGCCTTTCCTGCGTACAGCCAACCACCGCACGGCGAATAAGGCGCCTGCGTTTGGCGTTGCGGCGCTGCTCGCGGTGGCTATGCTGGTCAGCCTGGGCTGGATGTTCAAGCCGCAGACCCTCGTGGCGGCAAACGAGCCCGTTCCGGTTAAACCCGTCGCACCCGGCGAGCAGCAAAAAAACTGGGAGCACTGGGGCAACACCACGCACGGCGACCGCTTCGCCGCGCTGGACCAGATTAACAAGCAAAACGTCAACGACCTGAAGGTCGCCTGGGTTGCGCACACCGGCGATATTCCGCAGAGCAACGGCTCCGGCGCGGAAGATCAGAACACGCCATTGCAGGTTGGCGACACGCTCTATGTCTGTACCCCGTACAGCAAAGTGCTGGCCCTGGACGTGGATTCCGGAAAAGAAAAATGGCGCTACGATCCCAAAGCCACGGCGCCAAACTGGCAGCGCTGCCGCGGTCTGGGCTATTTTGAAGATCGCTCAAACGTGACAACGTCACAGACAGAGATACAGCCAGTGGCCTGCTCTCGCCGCCTGTTCCTGCCGACCACCGATGCCCGCCTGATTGCCATCAATGCGGATACCGGCAAGGTCTGTGAAGACTTTGGCGACCATGGCACCGTTGACCTGAGCGTCGGCATGGGCGAGATCAAGCCGGGCTATTATCAGCAGACCTCCACGCCGCTGGTTGCCGGGAATGTCGTCGTGGTCGGCGGTCGCGTCGCGGATAACTACTCCACCGGCGAACCGCCGGGCGTGGTGCGCGCGTATGACGTTCACACCGGTAAACTGGCCTGGGCGTGGGATCCGGGTAATCCGAACCTGACCGGCCTGCCGCCGGAAGGCCAGACCTACACCCGCGGTACGCCGAACGTCTGGTCAGCGATGTCCTACGACGCCAAACTGAACCTGATCTACCTGCCAACCGGCAACGCCACGCCAGACTTCTGGGCAGGTGAACGCACCGCGCTGGACGACAAGTACAGCTCGTCTATCGTTGCCGTCGATGCGGCCACCGGTCAGGTCCGCTGGCATTTCCAGACCACTCACCACGACCTGTGGGACTTTGACCTGCCTTCCCAGCCGCTGCTGTACGATCTGCCAGACGGTAAAGGCGGCACCACGCCTGTGCTGGTGCAGACCAGCAAGCAGGGCATGATTTTCATGCTTAACCGCGAAACCGGTAAGCCAGTGGCGAAGGTTGAGGAACGTCCCGTTCCGACGGGCAACGTTGAAGGTGAACGCTACTCTCCGACTCAGCCGTACTCCGTTGGTATGCCAATGATAGGCAACCAGACGCTCACCGAGTCTGATATGTGGGGGGCGACGCCTGTTGACCTGCTGCTGTGCCGCATTCAGTTTAAGGAGATGCGTCATCAGGGTGTCTTCACCCCGCCAGGCCTCGACCGTTCCCTGCAGTTCCCCGGCTCTCTCGGTGGGATGAACTGGGGCAGCGTCTCCATTGACCCGAACAACAGCCTGATGTTCGTCAACGACATGCGCCTGGGTCTGGCAAACTACATGGTGCCGCGCGCTAAGGTGGCGAAAAACGCCAGCGGCATTGAGATGGGGATTGTCCCGATGGACGGCACACCGTTCGGTGCGATGCGCGAGCGCTTCCTGTCACCGCTGGGCATTCCGTGTCAGAAACCGCCGTTTGGCACCATGTCGGCGGTTGACCTGAAATCTGGCAAGCTGGTGTGGCAGGTTCCTGTCGGCACGGTGGAAGATACCGGCCCGCTCGGCATTCGCATGCACATGCCCATCCCGATCGGGATGCCGACGCTGGGTGCGTCGCTGTCAACGCAGTCCGGCCTGCTGTTCTTTGCCGGCACGCAAGATTTCTACCTGCGCGCGTTTGATACCGCCACCGGGAAAGAGATCTGGAAAGACCGCCTGCCGGTCGGCAGCCAGTCCGGCCCGATGACCTACGTGTCGCCGAAAACGGGTAAACAGTACGTTATCATTAACGCCGGTGGCGCACGCCAGTCGCCGGATCGCGGTGATTACGTTATCGCGTATGCGTTACCCGATAAGCAGTAACAGATAAAAAAGGGACCGAAAGGTCCCTTTTTGTAGGCCATACGTAGGTCGGGTAAGCGAAGCGCCACCCGACACTGCTGGCGACTCAGAACGTCTCCCAGTTATCTCCGGAAACCGCTGCCGCAGGGCGCAACGGCGCACTCTTCGCCACCGGCGCAGAGGTTGCCGCGCGGCCCGGCTTCGCGCCGCTCAGACGAAACGCGCCGACCGCCTCGGTCAGACGTGCGCCCTGTTCTTCCAGAGACGTCGCCGCAGCAGAGGCTTCTTCCACCAGCGAGGCGTTCTGCTGGGTCACTTTATCCATCTCAGAAATCGCCTGGCTGACCTGCACGATACCGCGGCTCTGCTCATCGGACGCGGCGGCGATCTCCAGCATGATGTCGGTAACGCGTTTCACCGCTTCGACAATTTCATTCATGGTATTACCGGCGGCAACCACTTCACCGGAGCCCTGGTCAATCAGCGAAACCGATTCGTTGATCAGGCTTTCGATCTCTTTTGCGGCATTCGCACTGCGGCTTGCAAGCGTTCGGACTTCGCTTGCCACCACGGCAAAACCGCGCCCCTGCTCGCCCGCACGCGCGGCTTCTACCGCCGCGTTCAGCGCCAGGATATTGGTCTGGAACGCAATGCTGTTAATGACCGCGGTAATCTCGGAAATCTTCTTCGAACTGCTGGAGATATTGCCCATGGTTTTGACCACCCCGGAGACCATCTGACCGCCGCGGCTGGCTTTCCCGGAGGCATCTTCCGCCAGCTTGCTGGCATGGTGGGCGTTATCGGCGTTCTGTTTCACCGTCGCGGTCAGCTGTTCCATACTGGCGGCGGTCTGCTCAATGGCCGCCGCCTGCTGCTCGGTACGGGAAGAGAGATCGGTATTGCCAGCTGAAATCTCGCTGGTGCCGCGGTAGATCTCTTCCGCCCCCTGACGGACGGTGCCGACGGTGTTTTCAAGGGAGTGCTGCATGGTTTGCAGATCGCGCGTCAGGCGGCCAATTTCGCTGCGTCCGGCCACGTCATCCGGCATCGTCAGGTCGCCTTTGGCGATATTTTCGATGCGTTTTGCGGCGCGCTGCAGCGGGTTGATCACCGTACGGCGCAGCACAACAAAGGTCATCGCCGTCAGAACCAGCGCCAGCGCAAACGCGCCGACCATAAACATCAGCCCCAGCTGCGTGCGGCTGTGCGCCTGTGCCGTTAGCGCATTGGCGCGATCGGTACGGATCTTAATCGCCTTCAGCAACACGGCGTTGTAGGCGTCATCCAGCGGACGCGCCGTTTCGTTTTCGTGGTTGATGATCGCCTCGAACATGCCGTTTTTGGCAAATTTGACCATCGGCTGCAGGCCCGCGATATAGGCGTCGTAGCGCGCTTTCAGGTCAGCATCCAGCGCTTCGTCGGCAGAGGTACGCACGGAACGGTTCATGTAGGCGGTAAAGCTATCCTGGGACTGCTTAATCCGCGTTTCCGCCTCGCGGATGTTCTGCTTCATGGCATCCATCTCTGCGATACGGCTGGCCGCACCGGCGTGGATCATGTTGATGCGCGCCGTTCGCAGATGGTTTGAGCTGTTCGACAGCCCCATACGCACCTGAATTTCGGATGTAACATCCTGCTGATCGTTATCGGCCTGTAACAGGAAATACCCTGCCAGACCCGAGCTCAAGGCAAAAAGCAGAATAATGCCACCGAGAATGGAGGAAAACAGCGGAACCAGCCTGATGTGATGCAAGAAGCTCAGCTTACGCTGCGCCGGCATCGAAGTAGTGTTGTCCATGACCGTCGACTCTCTTGTAGGTAAGATGCGTAAAAACACGCCTGTCAGATAGTCATCGGCACGGCAGAGATTTAGATTACGGCTAAAAACGCCGCACTGGTCACACTTTAGAGAAGAATATTAAAGCAACGCCAGCGGCGGAAAACCGCTGGCAGAAGAGTTACTTGTCGCCGAAATGAATCACGGTACGGATAGATTTTCCTTCATGCATCAGATCGAACGCTTCGTTGATCTGCTCCAGCGGTAAACGGTGGGTAATGAACGGGTCGAGCTGGATCTTGCCGACCATGGCGTTTTCAACCATCCCCGGAAGCTGGGTACGGCCCTTCACGCCGCCAAAGGCGGAACCGCGCCACACGCGCCCGGTGACCAGCTGGAAGGGACGGGTTTTGATCTCCTGGCCTGCACCGGCCACGCCAATGATGATGCTCTCGCCCCAGCCTTTGTGGCAGCACTCAAGCGCGGAGCGCATGACGTTAACGTTGCCGATACATTCGAAGCTGAAGTCAACGCCGCCGTCGGTCATCTCGACGATGACGTCCTGAATCGGCTTGTCGTGATCTTTCGGGTTCACAAAATCAGTCGCACCCATTTCACCCGCCAGTTTAAATTTCTCCGGATTGGTGTCGACCGCGATGATGCGACCGGCTTTCGCCTGAACCGCGCCCTGAATCACCGCCAGACCGATGCCGCCAAGCCCGAACACCGCCACGGTGTCGCCTTCTTTCACTTTTGCCGTGTTATGCACCGCGCCAATGCCGGTGGTGACACCGCAGCCCAGCAGGCAGACTTTATCCAGCGGCGCCTGCGGATTCACCTTCGCCAGCGAGATCTCCGCGCAAACGGTGTATTCGCTGAAGGTGCTGGTGCCCATGTAGTGATAAACAGGCTCGCCATTGTACGAGAAACGAGTGGTACCGTCCGGCATCAGCCCTTTCCCCTGGGTGGCGCGAACTGCCTGGCAGAGGTTGGTTTTACCGGATTTACAGAACTTACATTCGCCGCATTCTGCCGTGTACAGCGGGATCACGTGATCGCCTGGTTTCAGGCTGGTCACGCCCTCGCCCACTTCCACCACAATCCCGCCCCCTTCATGGCCGAGCACCGCCGGGAATACACCTTCCGGATCGTCACCGGACAGCGTAAACGCATCGGTATGGCATACGCCGGTATGGGTGATTTTGATCAGCACTTCGCCTTTTTTTGGCGGCGCGACGTCGATTTCAACGATTTTGAGCGGCTGGCCGGGTCCAAATGCAACTGCAGCGCGAGATTTCATATTGTCTTCCCTTATTGTGAGGTGTGTGGGTTTATTTTAGATAAGCGCGCAGCAAATGGCCGACTTCCGCCATGCGTACGGCTCGCTGATCCGGCGTGGTTTCTCCCGTCACCAGCTCATCTTTGAGGTGAATTTCGACCATTTCGCCCATCAGGCCATTGGCAGCCCCGCGCACGGCGGCAATTTGCTGCAAAATGGCCAGACAGGGATCGCCCGACTCCAGCGCGCGTTCAAGGGCCTCAACCTGGCCCCGAATGCGACGGACGCGGGTAAGAATACGTTTTTTATCTTCGGGTGAATGCGGCATGCGCCCTCCTGATACTATAGGGGGGTATTGTATCTTCTAAGGAAACCCTATGTAAACATTAAGTTTTATATGGTTATCAGACATTTACGCGGTTTACACAAAAGGTACTATCGGACAAAAAGGACTTTTTAACGCCCGCAAAATGCCCCCAAACGGTATTTTGCCCCCAAATTTGCCCCCTTTCAGCCCTTCACATCACGTGAATATCGTCAAATTCCATTGTTCGTATGTCATTCACCACGTGAAAAATCACGCCCAAATTCCCGTCATCAACATTTTTATGCTACACATTGCTACGTTCAGAACGCATCGTTGCTGATTTGTCACATAATTAAAATTGATAGTTTAACCAGTCTTCCCTTATCTATTATCATTACGTCAACAAGCATTCATAAGGGAGTAAGGGATTGCAGATTTGTATGATGGACTATGGACGGCTGTCGTCTGATGGTAAAACCCTCAAGCTGAATTGTTACGGCGTTGGCTCGTTTGATGTTCTCTCAGGTGTCGAACGTTATATAAACAACCCAAACTGTTCTGATATCGAAAAAGCAGCTATTCCACCTGGAACCTACTGGATTGTCGACCGCCCGACAGGCAGTGTCGCAAACCAGATCAGAGCTGAATTTATCGATTTCGTACATATGTATAAAAACCACCATTCTGAATGGTTCGGTTTGTACAGTGCGCAAACCATGAGCGATCACGTATACGTCAATGGTGCGCGACGTGGGAGTTTCAGGCTTCATCCTCTAAACACTGATGGCTCTGGTGTTTCATGGGGTTGTATCACTCTTTACAGTGCCGCCGACTTCCAGGTTCTACGTAATGCTTTACTCAATCGAAAAAAGGTATTGGTGCCTGGTGGCAAAGGGTTAATGGCATATGGTCGTGTTGATGTACGTGGTATCCCTGATTTCAGTAAATGTGGTGTAAGATGAAAGTAATAATATTCCTTGCGTTACTGATCGTCTGTTTTGTCATAATCCCGGATGCCTGGATTAATAATATTATTATGCAGCACATCCAGATATCAGGTGATGGTGAAGAGGCAATGAACACCTATGAATTTACCGCAATACTTATTAAGTTTGGTATTTCGACCGTAGTTTCTTTAGTTTTGCTCTTACTTCCTAAACTCTTTAAAAGATAATGATATAAGGCCTGCTAAAATTATACAGGCCTGCCCCACTAACTAAACGTTAACGGCTCGCCATAACCGAACACGGAAGCGATAAATTAAAAAAAAACCAATTCGGTATCATTTAGCTTGTGGTGTATCTGGGGGATTGAATTCTTGCGTCGCACCTTTTACTGAACATTAAATATTACGAGTTGAGTTCTCTGCTTTTGCTAAACTGTATAACTCATCTTGTAATTTATTAAGCGCGTTGTTTTCTTCACGCAGCATTTTGCCGTTGTTCTGCAATATTAAGTCGTTAAAGGAACCTGCCCCTCCAAAAATAGACCTGATACCTGACAATGCATGATCATAATCAGAGTCCAGGTGCTCGCGAAAATACATGAGTTTCTTTGACCAAACACTCTCATTACATGAAATTAGCAACTCAATGATTTTATTGAGTAAAACCTTGATATTTGATTTCATTTCCCCTCCCAAAAATTAACAGTCTCCACAGCTGGTATATTGCGATACCCTTGCTTGCCGGTTGGCGCTGCGCTTGCCTGACCTACTCTCCCCTGCAAGCCTGCGCCAGCGTTTGCAGTTCTTCCTTAAGCCAGCGTGTCGCGCCCCGCTGACCGCTGCGTTTATGGGAGTAAATTTTCACCTCAAATCTTCGTATTGAGAACGGTAAGTCAAAAATTTTAATATCCACTGCCGCCATCAGCTTCTCGGCTGCATACCGTGGAATGGCCATCAGCAGATCGCTTTCCGCCACGATAAATGGCGCGCTGAGCATCGACGGCGTTTTGATCGCAATGTGTCGGGTATAGCCTAACTGCTCGAGCCGCACATCCAGAACGCCCTGTTTCTCATTCCATGGCGTGACCACCAGATGTCGGGCCGCGAGATAATCCTCCAGCGTCAGCTGCGTCCGGTTCACGTTGCTAATGACGACATACTCATCTTCAAACCAGCCAATCTCTTCCAGTTCCGGATGTCGGATATCCTCCGGCGTACTAAATCCCAGGGCCAGATCCACCTCGCCCGCCAGCAGTTCCGTCAGCGCCGGGCTGTGCGGCAGGTAGCGCAATTCAAAACGTAATCCCGGGGCAGACAGCTGCAGGGTGTGCATCAGGGCCGGGAAAATGCACAGCGCGGTAAAATCGGTAATCGCAATCTGTAAGGTCTCAGTACTGCTGGCCGGGTCAAACGGCGGCTGCGGCGTTAACTCGTGGTTGAGGAACGATAAGGCGGAAGCAATGGAAGGTGCGAGTTGAGAGGCATACACGCTGGGGGACATGCGGTGCCCTTCGCGAAAAAAGAGCGGATCGTTCAGGGTCGTACGTAAACGAGACAGCGCATGGCTGAGTGCGGACGAGCTCATCGCCAGCTCGTCAGCGGACAGACGAACGGAGCGGTGGCGATATATCGCATCAAAAACAGGCAGCAGGTTTAAATCAAGACGTCTCAGGGCCGGATGCATAATATTCATCATTTGTTGATTTCATTGCACTTAATTCTTCGGACAATACTCCGTATGCTTAACGCCATCAATCAACACACAGGCAAAAAAGCAGGAAAACCATGAATATCACCCTTCGCCAGGCCCGTCCCGACGATGCAGCGGCCATTTACGCCATGATCTATGAGCTGGCAGTGTATGAGAAAGCGCCGGAAGCCGTCGTCACCACCCCGGAGGAGATCCGGGAAACACTCTTTGGCGAAGGCAGTAAAACCGAAGCGTTGATCGCTGAGTGTGAAGGACAAATTGCTGGCTATGCCGTGTTCTTCACCAGCTATTCAACCTGGCTTGGCCGCAACGGGATTTATATGGAAGATCTGTATGTTTCCCCGACGTATCGCGGCCTGGGTGCGGGAAAAGCACTGCTGAAACATATCGCGCAACTCGCCGTACAACGGCAGTGCGGTCGCCTTGAATGGAGCGTGCTGGACTGGAACCAGCCCGCCATCGACTTTTATCTGAGCATTGGTGCACTGCCGCAGTCTGAGTGGGTGCGTTATCGTCTGGATGGCGAAGCGCTGCTGAAATTTGCCGAATAGCGGCGTCGCGTGTTGTGGCGTTTCAGGCACAGAGATATCCGAAAACAGCCGCATTGCGGGCCGAATTTAGCCCCGCGGGCTTCACATCGGTTAAGAGAGGCTATCCTTTACCTGTTAACAAAAGGAGGCACAATGTCTGATTTCGGTACTGATAAAAACACCCAGTTTGCTGAAGACAAAGCAAAAAATAAGCTTGATGAACTGACAGGTTCAGCACAGCAGCAGTTTGGTGAATTCGTGGATTCACCAAAGCATCAGGTAAAAGGTGCCGCTAAAAAATATGCCGCACAGGCCAGCGATGCCGTCTCGGATGTCACTGAAGCTGTCAGAAATAACCCCCTCACCGGCCTTATCGCCGCGGGAGCGGTGGGTATTGTGCTCGGCCTGTTGCTGGGTCGCAAATAATCAAAGGCCCTTCGGGGCTTTTTTTTCGCCCTCTGCCTGTCGCTCCCCCTTTCTCCTGTTTGCCCCCGACATCCTCCTTCCCTCTGCGTCAAAATGCTGTATTATGCAAACTATTGCGACATTTTGCAGGATTGCAGCCTATGCACAAAACCGCTCGTCAACGCTACGTCCTCGATCTCCTCAGTGAGCAGGGCCAGGCCAGCATCACCGAACTGGCAGAGAAGCTGCAGGTTTCAGCAGACACCATCCGTCGGGATTTGACCGACCTGGAAAACCAGGGACTGGCGCAGAAAAACCACGGCGGGGCCATCGCCCTGAATCTCTCCGCCATGAATCGTCAGGGCCGCAACACGCTGCTGCCGGAAACGAAACAGCGCCTGGGTAAACAGGTCGCGCAGCAGGTTCCCCCGGGTTCCACCCTGTTTCTGGATGCCGGAAGCACGGTGATGGCAGTCGCCACTTTTCTTCAGGGACCGCTTACCGTCATTACCACGTCGCTTGATATCGCCCAGCATTTTAGCGAGCGGGAAGACATTGAACTGATCCTGCTCGGCGGGAAATGGGACCCAAAACAACGATTGTTCGCCGGAAGCGCAACGTTGTCGCTGCTGTCCCGGTATCGGGCAGATATCGCCATTCTCGGCGCGTGCGCCATTCATGCCGAACTCGGCCTGAGTGCCGGTAAAGAAGCGGACGCCGAGGTTAAACGCGCGATGCTTGCCGCAAGCCATGCGCACTGGATTGTCGCCGACCATCTGAAAGTTAACCGCTGTGAACCGTATCTGGTCTCCGGGCTATCCGGCATTCAACAACTCTTTTTAGATCGTCCCTGGCCTGAGCTTGGGGACCCTGGCGCATTGCAGGTAACGGTGTGCGCGTAATAACGTGGAGAAGGTCATGAGTACAGTTAAAACAATCAACATTGCGCTGATCGGGTATGGTTTCGTCGGTAAAACGTTCCATGCTCCGCTGATCCAGTCTGTGGATGGCATCAGGCTGGCCGTGGTCTCTTCCCGGGATGAAGAGAAGGTGAAACGCGATCTGCCTGACGTGCAGGTGGTGGCCACGCCGGAAGAGGCGATTCAGCACCCGGACGTCGATCTGGTGGTGATCGCCTCCCCCAACGCCACGCATGCCCCGCTGGCAACCCTGGCCCTGAATTCAGGGAAACATGTGGTCGTCGATAAGCCCTTCACGCTTGATATGCAGGAAGCCCGGGATCTGATCGCCCTGGCGGATGAAAAGCAGCTACTGCTCTCCGTCTTCCACAACCGCCGCTGGGACAGCGATTTCCTCGGCATTAAGCAGATTATTGAGCAAGGCACGCTCGGCAAGGTTAAACATCTGGAGTCACATATCGACCGCTTCCGCCCGGAAGTGCGCGTGCGCTGGCGCGAGCAGAATGTCCCAGGGAGCGGTCTGTGGTTTGACCTGGGTCCGCACCTGATCGACCAGACGCTGCAGCTCTTTGGCCTGCCGCAGACGGTGCAGGGGAATATTGCGACGCTGCGCGACGGCGCAGAAGTTAACGACTGGGCGCACGTGGTCCTGAACTACCCGGAGCACAAGGTCATTCTGCACGCCAGCATGCTGGTGGCTGGCGGAACAGCACGCTTTACCGTCCACGGGGATAAAGGCAGCGTAGTGAAAGCCCGAATCGACCAGCAGGAGGCGCAACTGCTGTCTGGCGTCATTCCAGGCAGCGAAGCCTGGGGGGAAGATAGTGACAGTATGGTGTTCTATGGGGCTGATGGCGCATCGCAGACCATTACCACACCGAAAGGCGATCAGCGCCAGTATTACATCAACGTGCGTGATGCCCTGCTCGGGAAGATCGCCAACCCGGTGCATCCGGTTGAGGCATTAGCGGTGATGGCGGTGCTGGAAGCGGCAGTGAAATCGTCGGAGACGGGGTCAACGCAGCCGCTGGCGTTAACGGCTGAAGAGCGGGCTCTGCTGCGTTAAAAAACAAGCCGGGTGGCGCTGCGCTTACCCGGCAAGCGTTAAACACTACTGACGCTTTTTCGGCATCATGCGAAGAAGCGTATTGTCCTTCCAGAAGTAGTGATGCATCAGCGCTGCAGCGGCATGCAGGCCAATCACAAAATAGCCCAGATTTGCCAGCGTCTCGTGCCACTCTTTCAGCGTATCCACCAGGTCAAAATTGGACTCCGCCGCATGCGGCATCGTCATGCCAAAAGCAAACCAGTCGCTTCCCCGGTTGTACATCATCACAATGCCAATCAGCGGCAGCGCAATAAACAGCAGATACACCACCAGATGCCCAAGATGGGACAGGCCCGTCACCATCGCTTTTGGCTTCGGCTGAATCGGTGGCGCGCGGAATTTCAGACGCACCAGCAGACGTGCCACCATCAGCACCAGGATACTGATACCGCATGACACGTGGATCATATTAATCGTCGGGCGTGCGGTTCGTGGGAAGAAGCCTTTAAACTCCATCGCGCAGTAGGCGACGATGATTAACAGAAACACCAGCCAGTGAATCGCAATCTGCAGGCTTGTATATTTAGTACGCATGGGGATTTCCTGAAAAAAAACAGTCACCGCGCCAACATAATCTCCTTTCCTTAAAAATTCATTAACTTTACTGTATGGTTTTTCAAATACTTCCCCGCGCATGAAGCATCTTCAATTGCCGCCCTGCCCGTCATGGTCTAAGCCTGGATGAGTTCAAACTGTCGTACCGACACGTTTACAGGAGAACACCATGAGTAAAATTGGCATTAACGGATTCGGGCGCATCGGACGTCTTGTCCTGCGTCGCCTGCTTGAAACCCAGGACAGCAACACTGTCGTCGCCATCAACGATCTTACCTCGCCCAAAGTGCTGGCCTATCTGCTCAGGCATGACTCTAACTACGGCGGTTTCCCGTGGAGCGTGGATTTCACCGAAGATGCGCTGATTGTGGATGGCAAAACGATCGCGGTGTACGCCGAAAAAGAGGCCAGGCATATTCCGTGGAAAGCCGCCGGAGTGGATATTGTCGTGGAATGCACCGGTTTTTATACCTCTGAAGAGAAATCCCGGGCGCATCTGGATGCGGGTGCCCAAAAGGTGCTGATCTCCGCCCCTGCGGGTGAGATGAAAACCATCGTCTATAACGTGAACGACGATACCCTCGACGCCAGTGACACCATCATCTCTGTCGCCTCCTGCACCACAAACTGCCTCGCCCCGCTGGCAAAAGCCCTGCACGACGCCTTTGAAATTAAAGTCGGTACCATGACCACCATTCACGCCTATACCGGTACGCAGGCGCTGGTGGATGGTCCGCGCGGGAAAGATCTGCGCGCCTCGCGCGCGGCGGCAGAGAACATCATTCCACACACCACCGGGGCCGCAAAAGCCATTGGCCTGGTGATCCCGGCCCTGAGCGGTAAACTGAAAGGCCACGCCCAACGCGTGCCGGTGAAAACCGGTTCGGTCACCGAGCTGGTCGCTGTTCTGGGGAAAAAAGTGACGGTTGAGGAGATTAACGCCGCACTGAAAAAAGCAACCCAGGGCAACAAATCCTTTGGCTATACCGATGAAGAGATTGTGTCGTCAGATGTCATCGGCTCGCATTATGGCTCGGTATTTGACGCCACGCAGACGGAAGTCAGCGAGGCTGGCGATCTGCAGCTGGTGAAAGCGGTTGCCTGGTATGACAACGAGTATGGCTTTGTCACGCAGCTGGTGCGTACGCTGGACAAGTTTGCTGCGCTGTAACCGGAAACCTGCCCGTTTGCAGTAAAGGTGATGCAAACGGGCCGTGATTTACAGCAGGGCGCGGCTCGCCAGCGCCTCTGTCAGAATCGCATCGTTACGTAAGATTTGCCATGCGGTTTCCACCTGCGCGGGTATCGTCACGTGGGCGATAAAATCACGCCCGGCCGGTCCGTAACCGTTAACATCGTCGCGCAGACGCGGCAGTTCACCCAGTACCAGTGACAAATAGCGTTCAACCGGCCACAGCCCTTCCTCTGACCCGCTTAAGACCAGTCCATCGTTGGTGTTACGTAACACGGGCGTCAATCCGGGATGGCTTATCCATTCTGGTGCGGCAGGTTCATCCCGGCATACGCGGGCAAACGTTGCCATTGTGCGCCGCTGCATGGTGGGGTCCTGCACCACCAGCACGCTTTCAGGAGCAAGATGAAGATGTTTCATCAACGCCCTGCTAAACCGTGCGTTCTCACCGCAATTGGTTGACTGATCCTCAACATAAATTCGCTCCGCCGGGACATGCCAGAACTGACGGGCGATATCGGCCAGAATGGCCGCCTCCGCACGGCCTGCCGTGGGGACGATGCGATAGTGCGGGTGTCTGGCAACTGCGGCATAGAGGAAGGAGGTGGAATGTCCTATCCCCCCGCTAATCATCAAGGGCACACCCTGCTCGGCCGCCTGGCGACAGGCGGCATCAATAGCAGGAATGACAGCATTTCCCGCCAGAATAACCATATCAACGGGCTGCCCCGGCTGCAGGTCATCCTGTGCCAGCCAGTGTCCTACGGTGTTAATGGCACTTAGCGTGCCAGCGGGCACGCAGGGGAAAAAAGTCGGAATCATCGTCATCTCCTTACAGCATCTGCGGTTAGCGTACCGCACTTAGCGCCGCAAAACAGGCTTTCATTATTAAAGTTCGTCTGGTCAGGCCGCTCTTTTTTCTTAAACTTCCTCTTCAACATTTGATTAACATGCGTAAATCATATTCACTTGAATTATGATTTAAGGCAGACGTAGAATCGCGAGCCCGTTAATTTTTCAATTTTTTCAAAGGTAAACAACGTTATGCGCCTGCCCGAACGCGACCCTTATGCTCCTCGCGAGTGGCAGCCACACGAGAAACCGGCGCTGCTGGGGTCCCCCTCCACGCCGAACCACAGCACGCCCAAACGGATTGCCTACGGCGTCGTTGGCCTGCTGGTCTGCCTGACGGGAGCTCTGGGCAATGCGGTGGTCACCGCCAACCTGCAAAATCTGCAGGGGACCTTCGGCGCCTGGTCTACGGAAATCGCCTGGTTACCGGCGGTCTATGTGATGACCAACATTTCCATTAACCTGCTGCTGGTGAAGTTCCGCCAGCAGTACGGTTTGCGCGCCTTTACGGAAGGTTTTCTGGTGCTGTATGTACTGGTCACCTTTTTCCACCTCTTTGTTAACGATCTCAGCTCGGCGCTGATGGTCCGCGCCGCGCACGGCATGGTGGCCGCCGCGCTCAGCTCGCTGGGGATTTACTACCAGATCCAGGCCTGGCCGGCGAAACATCGCCTGAAAGCGCTGACCATCGGCATCACCGGTTCGTCACTCGCCATCCCTCTCGCCCGCCTGTTTTCGACCGAGCTGCTGCAGCTGGACGAGTGGCGCGGGCTCTATTTCTTCGAGCTGGGGCTGGCGCTGATCTCCCTCGCCTGCGTGATAGCCTTAAAGCTGCCTCCGGGTGACCGACGAAAGGTTTTTGAGAAAAAAGACTTTATCACCTTCTTTTTAATGGCCCCTGGAATGGCCCTGCTCTGCGCCGTACTCTCTTTAGGCCGTCTTGACTGGTGGTTCGAGGCGCCGTGGATCGGCTGGTCGCTGGCTCTATCGCTGGTGCTCATTGTGGCGGCTATCGTCTTTGAACATAACCGCAGCAACCCGCTGCTCAACACCCGCTGGCTATCGAGCGGCAGCATCGTTCGTCTGGGGCTGATCATGCTGCTGATCCGTATCGTGCTGGCCGAGCAAAATACCGGCGTCATCGGCTGGCTGCAGTACGTGGGCTTACAGAACGAGCAGATGACGCATCTGGCGTGGTCCATTTTCGCCGGTATCGTCTGCGGGATCGTCACCAGCTGTCTCACCATCAAGCCGACGAAACTGGCGTGGCCAATCATTACCTCGCTGGCGCTGATGATTGTTGCCTCGCTGCTGGACAGCCAGTCCAACAATCTGACCCGACCGGATCAGCTGATGCTGAGCCAGTTCCTGCTGGGCTTTGGCAGCGCTTTCTTCCTGGCTCCGGCGATGCTGGCCGCGATCGGCGGCGTGATCGCCGACCCGCGCAACCTGGTCAGCTTCTCGGTCATGTTTGGCATGAGCCAGAACCTCGGCGGCCTGCTGGGCTCCGCTATTCTCGGCACCTTCCAGACCTGGCGTGAGAAGTACCACTCCAGCCTGCTGGCGGACCAGCTCACCACGCTCAACCCGCTGGTCAACGAGCGGATCCAGCTTTATACCCAGATGTACAAAAGCCTGATTGGCGACAGCGCGCTGCTGGGCACCCAGGCGATAACGCAGCTGCAAACGGTCACCAGCCTGGAGGCGAATATTCTGGCTTATAACGATACTTATCTTCTGACCGCCAGTATCGCTGCCGCCACGCTGGTCTGGATTTTATGGCGCTTGCTGCGCCTGCGCATCACTGCCCGTATGGCGCTTAAGAACGCCACCGGCAACAAATAATTGAAATATTTCTGGAGAGTTTATGAGTCAGCAGGATGCCGCCAAAGAGCAGGCCAACACCCGCAAAAATGTGCGCATTGTTTCCGTTTTCACTGCCGCCGCCATCGGTATCGTCGGCGTGCTGGTGATCCTTTACGCGTGGCAGCTTCCGCCATTCACCCGCCATGCCCAGTTTACCGACAACGCTTACGTGCGCGGCCAGACGACGTTTATCAGCCCGCAGGTGAACGGTTATATCACTGAGGTGCACGTTCAGGACTTTGTGCAGGTCAAAAAAGGCGATCTGCTGTTGCAGATTGATGACCGTATTTATCGTCAGCGGGTGCATCAGGCCGAGGCCCAGCTGGCGATGAAAATTGCCGCCCTGAATAACAATCTGCAGCAGCGTAAAAGCGCTGAGGCCGTCATCGCCAAAAATGACGCTGCGCTGAAAAATGCCCGCGCCCAGAGCCTGAAAACCCAGGCGGATTTAAAGCGGGTGAAAGAGCTGACGGCTGACGGTTCGCTTTCCATTCGTGAACGCGACGCGGCGCTGGCCAGCGCCGCCCAGGGGAGCGCGGATATCGACCAGGCGAAAGCCGCACTTGAGATGTCGCGTCAGGATCTGCAGACGGTGATTGTGAACCGCGGTGCGCTGGAAGCGGATGTTGAAAACGCGAAAGCGGCGCTTGAGCTGGCGCAGATTGATCTGCAAAACACGCGTATTGTGGCCCCGCGCGACGGCCAGCTCGGTCAGATCGCCGTGCGTCTCGGGGCGTATGTGACCGCCGGGACCCACCTCACCACCCTGGTGCCGCCGCAGCACTGGGTCATCGCCAATATTAAAGAGACCCAGCTCGCGGAGCTGCGCGTCGGTCAGCCGGTGAAATTCACCGTCGATGCCCTCAATAACAAAGCCTATCAGGGCCGCGTGGAGAGTATCTCTCCGGCAACCGGCGTGGAATTCAGCGCCATCACGCCGGATAACGCCACCGGGAACTTTGTCAAAATTGCCCAGCGTATTCCGGTGCGCATTGAGGTGCTCGGTAAGCCAGAAGATTCCGCGCTGCTGCGTCCGGGCATGTCGGTACAGGTGACCATTGATACGCGGGAGGCGCAGTAATGATCCTTCGCCCGATAACCGCACTGGTGGTGGCGGTCATGCTGGCCGGATGCCAGTCCGTTGATGTCAAACCGGCTCAGCCGACGCTGCACATCCCCACCCAGTGGCGCACTGTCTCCGGCCCTGCCAGCCCGACGGAGCAGCTCTGGTGGCGCAATTTTCATGATAACCACCTGAACCGCTATGTGGACCAGGCGCTTGGGCATAACAGCGATGTTCTGATCGCCCGCGAACGGATAAACGAGTATCAGGCGCGGGTCTATGCTGCCGACGGCAGCCTGTTTCCCTCACTCGATGCGGGCATAACCGGGACGCGTGCCCGTTCGCAGTCCGCCGCGACCGGGCTGCCGGTTTACGGCACGCTGTACAGAGGGAGCCTGACGGCGAGCTATGACGTGGATATCTGGGGCGTCAACCGCAGCACGTCTCGTGCTGCCGAAGCCTCGCTGGAGGCGCAAAAAGCCGCCGCTGCCGCCGCAGATTTAACCGTCGCCTCATCCGTGGCATCCGGTTATGTCACCCTACTCGCCCTTGACGAACAGCTGCGGGTGACCGAGTCCACGCTGAAATCTCGCGAAGAGGCATTTAACCTCGCGAAGCGTCAGTTTGAAACGGGCTACAGCTCGCGCCTGGAGCTGATGCAATCGGATTCCGAACTCCGTTCAACCCGGGCGCAGGTTCCGGTGCTGCAGCATCAGATTGCACAGCAGGAAAATGCCCTGAGCCTGCTGCTGGGAAGTAACCCGGGTGACGTGGCGCGCAGCGAAAGCTTTGCGGCGCTGACACCGCTGAAATTGCCGTCACAGCTGCCTTCTGCGCTGCTGAACCGCCGCCCGGATATCGTCCAGGCCGAACGACAGCTGGTGGCAGCGGATGCCTCGCTTGCCGCGTCGCGCGCCAGCCTGCTGCCGTCGATCAATCTCACCGCAAGCGGATCGATACAGGATCGCACGCTCTCCGGCCTGCTGGATAACCCGCTGCAGCTCTGGAGCGCAGGGGGAAGCATTCTCGCCCCGCTCCTGAACCGCCAGGCGCTGAATGCGCAGGTGGATATTTCTCAGTCCCAGCGTAACCAGGCGTTGTACACCTATGAAAAAACCGTGCGAAACGCGTTTGCCGAAGTGAACAACAGCCTTGATGCCATTACGCGCTATCAGGAACAGCTGACGGAGCTGCTTGCCCAGCAGGATGTGGCCCGGGAGACCCTGCGCATTGCGCAGAACCGCTATCGCAACGGCTATTCATCCTATCTCGACGTGCTGGATGCGCAGCGCACGCTGTTCTCGGTCCAGACCAGCGTTGTGCAGGTGAAAAATAACCTGCTGCTGGCGCAGATTGATTTGTACAGAGCGCTGGGCGGCGGCTGGGTCAGTGCCTGAAGACCTGCCCGGTGGCGCTGCGCTTACCGGGCCTGGATCTCGTCCCGTAGGCCGGGTAAGGCGCAGCCGCCACCCGGCGATTACCCGCAAGGAGTCAATGTATGCAACAACAGTGGTCTGCAGTCGATAATTTCATGATTTCGTCGCTTATTCCTGAAGATGACATCCTTAATCAGGTCCTGGAAAATAACAAACGCGCCGGACTCCCCGAACATGATGTAGCGGCCAATCAGGGTCAACTGCTGGCGCTGTTCGTGCGCATGACGCAGGCGCGGCGTGTTCTGGAGATCGGTACACTGGGGGCTTACAGCTCCATCTGGATGGCACGCGCGCTGCCGCCGGACGGAAGGCTGATTACGCTTGAGGCCGATCCTACGCATGCCGACGTTGCGCGCCAGAATATCAACCTCGCGGGGCTGAACGAACGCATTGAATTGATTGAAGGCCCGGCCCTGAACACTCTTGAAAAGTTCGGTGACATTCCGCCGTTCGACCTGATCTTTATTGATGCCGATAAGCCAAACAATCCCGGCTATCTGGAATGGGCGCTGCACTACTCCCGTCCGGGTACGTTGATCATCGGCGATAACGTGGTGCGCGAGGGCGAAGTGATTAACGGGCAAAGCGACGACGCGCGGGTGCAGGGCGTGCGTCGGTTTATCGAGATGACTGGGGATAACCCGCGCTTAACCGCCACCGCGCTGCAAACGGTGGGAGTTAAGGGGTGGGATGGGTTTACGCTGGCGATTGTGAACGGGTGAGGCCTGTGCGGCCTGATGCCCTTGTATGTTTAAAGTCACTTCAGTTACCCGTCAACAGACGGGTAAACTGTCACTGAGTTTGACCTGATGCCA